>CAZBQG010000088.1:1872-9569 GCA_964493945.1 uncultured Rhodospirillaceae bacterium | reverse complement strand
GAAGAATTCGGGATGAAGTAACCAGAAGGAGTTAATGCAATGAGCGAGTCTGTAGGTTACCACTCACCCGCTGTTTATTTGCCGCAAACCAGCACCCTTTCAGCTCATCTTTCGTTGCAGCCCGTGCGGGACCGGTCCGAGAATTTGGTGACAAGTTCTGGGGTTGAAACCGATAAGCTGTCCGATTTGGCTATTGGCTCCAAAGTCGAAGCGACCGGAGCCGGCGGCGAAAATTTCGGTAAAACCGATTATCACGATGACCGCCAATCCGCCGAAAGGCAGATTGACCGTCGAAGTGAGGTTTTGGCGCAGGAATTGGCCCGGAAATCGCATGAATACGGGGCTTTTGTCGCGGAAACCAGAAAAGTGGCTGTCGTCGCGTCACCCTCTGAAATGGTCGGTACGGAAGACGCTCTGAACCGGCTGGACCAGAACCGTGACGGGAAAATTGATCAGATGGAAGTCAAGCACGCCTACCGGGCGGAAGACGAAGGGACGACTTATGAAGCCCTTTCGCTCTACCGTAAAACCGTTAGCTTGACAGGTGATCCTGGAGTGGAAAATTCAGGAGACAAGAAATTGTTTTCCGATGAAGATGCCCAGGTCCATAAGGTCAATGATACCGGCGAGGCGGCGCAGCATGACGGGACGACCGATCTGTTCGATGATGAAGATGTCGAAAGAACAAAGCTTTTCGGCGAATCGGTTGAGGAAGACCCGGATGCGGCAGAATACGAAACCGAAGCCGGCCTTGGGGTGATCGTCTAGATTTATCCACCAACCGGAGCGTTTCCATGCGCTCCTGTGGTGGTATTTTCTTACTCTGCTTGGATGAGAAGTCCGGGCGGGGCTTTTGTGTCTGTAAAACCGTGCCCGCCGCCGCCTGAATAATTGCTGGAAGTGGTTAGATTGCTTGACACTCAGGTGGGGCTGGATTACACCCCAACCGTTATGAGCTTTGTCAAAATTGGGGGGAATGCCCAACTGATTAGGGCTTCGGAACCCAAAAGTTGGGGGCGTGGTGTAGTTGGTTAACACGCGGGCCTGTCACGCCCGAGATCGCGGGTTCGAGTCCCGTCGCTCCCGCCACTTTTTCCGCCGCAGGATAATTTCCAGGTCCTGGGGCGGCGATGGTCTCCAAACGCCGGGAACGCGGCCCACAAGGATGGCATTTTAGGAAATTCCCGATGGATGCATTGCTCATTGATTATCTGCCCATTCTTATTTTTTTAGGGATAGCCGTGGCTATGTCGGCGATTATCCCCTTGGCCTCTTTCGTCGTCGGGCGCCAAAAACCCGACGCCAATAAATTGGCGCCTTATGAATGCGGCTTCGATGCCTTTGGCGATGCCCGCGGGCAATTCGATGTGCGTTTCTATCTGGTGGCCATTTTATTCATTATATTCGATCTGGAAGTAGCCTTCCTTTTCCCCTGGGCGATCAGTTTGGGAACCATCGGGCTGTTTGGCTTTTGGTCCATGGTCGTTTTCTTAGGGATTCTCACCGTCGGTTTTATATATGAGTGGCGCAAAGGCGCGCTGGAGTGGGAATGATGAATGAAATGAAGCCCCTTGGCCCAGGTCCCGGACAGGACGCCGTTCTGAAAGGCGTCACCGACAGCCTTTTGGATAAGGGCTTCGTCGTTGCCAATATGGATAAACTGGTCAATTGGGCCAGAACCGGGTCCCTCTGGCCCATGAGTTTCGGCCTGGCCTGCTGCGCCGTCGAAATGATGCATGCCTATATGAGCCGTTATGATCTGGACCGCTTCGGTGTGGTTCCAAGACCTTCGCCCCGCCAATCGGACGTCATCATCGTGGCCGGAACCCTGACCAACAAAATGGCGCCGGCCTTCCGCCGGGTCTATGACCAGATGGCCGAGCCCCGTTACGTCATATCCATGGGGTCATGCGCCAACGGCGGCGGCTATTATCATTATTCCTATTCCGTGGTGCGCGGTTGCGACCGGGTGGTTCCGGTGGATGTTTATGTTCCGGGCTGTCCGCCGACGGCCGAGGCGCTGATTTATGGTATCTTGCAATTGCAAAAGAAAATCCGCCGGACGGGCACTCTGTGGCGGTGAACCGGTCAAACGAAAGGGCTGGGTAAAATAACGATGGCCGAGCGTGATCCGATTGACGATCTGGGCGATTATATCGCGGGATCCATAGCCGAGCACATCGTCACCAGCGGGACGTGGCGGGGCGAGTTGACCGTCGAGGTCATGCCAGAACGGATACTCAAGGTGCTCACTTTTTTGCGCAACGACGCCAATTGCCAGTTCAAAACACTGATCGATGTTTGCGGGGTCGATTACCCGGGCCGTGAGGCGCGCTTTGATGTGGTCTATCACCTGCTTAGCCTGACCCATAACACGCGCGTGCGGATCAAGGCAGCCGTCTCTGAAAGCCAGTCCTTTCCGTCGGCCACCAGCCTGTTCAGTTCCGCCGCCTGGTTTGAGCGCGAAGCCTGGGATCTTTACGGCATTCATTTTTCCGAACATCCGGATCTTAGGCGCCTGCTGACCGATTACGGGTTCGAAGGGCACCCACTGCGCAAGGACTTTCCACTCACCGGTTATGTGGAAATCCGCTATGACGAGGAGCAAAAAAGGGTGATTTATGAGCCGGTCAAGCTGGTTCAGGAATTCCGTGATTTCGATTTCCTGAGCCCCTGGGAAGGTGCGCCGCCCGTCCTGCCCGGCGATGAGAAAGCCGATGAGGCCTAGGGCCAGGAAAACGGGGATGGGGGCTGAGACCCGATGGCCGAAACCCAGATAAAAAACTACACCCTGAATTTCGGGCCCCAGCATCCCGCGGCCCATGGCGTGTTGCGTCTGGTCCTGGAACTGAACGGCGAGATCATCGACCGGGCCGACCCTCATATTGGACTTTTGCACCGGGGCACGGAAAAGCTGATCGAGCACAAAAGCTATCTGCAATCCGTTCCCTATTTCGACCGCCTGGATTATGTCGCGCCGCAAAATCAGGAACATGCCTTCGCCCTGGCCGTGGAAAAACTGGCCGGCATTGAAGTGCCGTCCAGGGGCCAATATATCCGCGTCCTGTTCGCCGAAATTGGGCGCATTCTTAGCCATATTCTGAACGTCACCTCCTATGCCATGGATGTGGGCGCCATGACGCCCTTCCTGTGGGCCTTCGAGGAACGGGAAATCCTCATGGAATTTTGTGAGCGGGTCTGTGGTGCCCGCATGCATATGGCCTATTTCCGCCCGGGCGGCGTGGCCTTCGACATGCCCAAGGGGCTGGACGACGATATCCTGGCTTGGTGCGGGCGCTACCCTCAGGTGATCGATGATCTGGAAACCCTGCTGACCGAAAACCGTATCTTCAAACAGCGCACGGTGGATATCGGTACGGTCAGTGCCGAACAGGCGCAGGATTGGGCCTTTACCGGGTCGAATTTGAGGGCATCGGGGGTTCCTTGGGATTTGCGCCGGGCCCAGCCTTATGACGGCTATGAAAAGTTCGATTTCTCCATTCCGGTGGGTAAGAACGGGGATTGCTATGACCGCTATCTGGTGCGCATGCACGAGATGCGTCAATCGGTGGAAATCATGCGCCAATGTGTCGAAAAGATGCCGGGCGGCTCGGTCTCCGTCGATGACTATAAATTCTCCCGGCCAAGCCGGCGCGAGATGAAAAATTCCATGGAAGCCCTCATTCATCATTTCAAGCTGACCACCGAGGGCTACAAGGTGCCGGCCGGGGAGACCTATGCGGCGGTCGAGGCGCCGAAGGGCGAATTTGGCGTTTATCTGGTGTCCGACGGCACCCACCGGCCTTACCGGTGCAAAATCCGCGCGCCAGGCTACGCCCATCTGCAGGCATTGGATATGATGAGCAAGGGGCATATGCTGGCCGATGTGGTGGCCAACATCGGCTCACTGGATATCGTTTTCGGGGAAATAGATCGATGAGTGGCCAGGCCCAAAATTTCGCACAGCCCGGAAGCTTTGAATTTTCCGCTGAAAATATGGAAGCGGCCGAACGGGCCATCGCCAATTACCCGCCCGGCCGCCAGGCCAGCGCGGTAATGGCGCTTTTGGACATCGCCCAACGCCAAAGCGGCGGCTGGCTGCCCCGGGCGGCGATGGATTGCGTCGCCGGGATTCTCTCCATGGCGCCCATCCGGGTCTATGAGGTGGCCAGTTTCTATACCATGTATAATCTGGCCCCTGTGGGCCGCAACCATGTGCAGATCTGCACCAATCTTCCCTGTTGGCTGAGGGGGTCGGCCGATGTGGTGGATGCCTGCTGCCAGACGCTGGATATAAAGATGGGGGAGACCAGCGAAAACGGCATGTTTACGCTGAGCGAGGTGGAATGCCTGGGTGCCTGCGTCAATGCGCCCATGATGCAAATCAACGATGATTATTACGAAGATCTGGATGCCACCAGCGCCGCTTCAATCATGACCGAGCTGAAATTAGGCGAAACCCCCAGACCCGGCTCCCAGACCGGACGGCACACCTCCGAGCCCGCCGGCGGCCTGACCAGCCTGACCGACAAAACTCCCGCTGGAGATGATTGATGCTGCGCGACGAAGATAGAATTTTCACAAACATATATGGGCTGGGGGATACGGGCCTCTCCGCCGCCCGAAACCGTGGGGATTGGCAGGGAACCAAGGACATCCTGGCCAAGGGGCGGGAAGGGATCGTCGAGGAAATGAAGGAATCCGGCCTGCGTGGACGGGGCGGCGCCGGGTTCGGAGCCGGGCTGAAATGGTCCTTCATGCCCAAGGAAAGCGATGGCCGGCCTCATTACCTGGTGGTCAATGCCGATGAGGGCGAGCCCGGCACCTGCAAGGACCGCGAAATTCTCAGGAACGAGCCCCACAAGCTGGTGGAAGGTTGCCTGATTGTCGGTTTCGCCATGGGTGCTCACACGGCATATATTTATGTGCGGGGCGAATTCATCCGGGAAACCCAAGCCCTGTTGACGGCCATCGAGGAAGCCCGCGAGGCGGGGCTGATCGGACCTGATTCCTGCGGGTCGGGCTGGGAATTCGATGTGCTGGTCCACCGGGGAGCGGGCGCCTATATCTGCGGCGAGGAAACCGCCATGATCGAAAGCATGGAAGGCAAAAAGGGCCAGCCCAGGCTGAAACCGCCATTTCCGGCCAAAGCCGGGCTATATGGTTGCCCCAGTACGGTAACCAATGTGGAAACCGTCGCCGTATCACCCGCCATCATGCGCCGGGGGGCGGAATGGTTCGCCAATCTGGGCCGGCCCAACAATGCGGGCACCAAGCTGTTCAATATTTCCGGCCATGTGGAAAATCCCTGCACGGTCGAGGAAGAAATGAGCGTGCCGCTGCGCCAACTCATCGAGACCCATGCGGGCGGCGTCAGAGGCGGCTGGGACAATCTTCTGGCCATCATCCCCGGGGGGGCTTCCGTGCCCCTTTTGCCCAAATCCGTCTGCGACAACGTCTTGATGGATTTTGACAGCCTGAAAGGAGTGCAGTCAGGCTTGGGTACGGCGGCGGTTATGGTCATGGATAAATCCACCGATGTGGTCGCGGCCATTGCCCGGCTTTCCAGATTCTACAAACATGAAAGTTGCGGCCAATGCACGCCCTGCCGGGAAGGCACGGGTTGGATGTGGCGCATGATGGAACGCATGGTCACCGGCGAGGCGCGCGTGGAAGAAATCGATCTTCTGGAACAGGTAACACGCCAGATTGAAGGCCACACCATTTGCGCCCTGGGAGACGCGGCCGCCTGGCCGATCCAGGGTCTGATCCGTCATTTCCGCCCCGAATTGGAACGCCGCATCGAAGCGGTATCCGCCGCCAACCGGGCGGCTTAGGACCACGCCATGGTAAAAATGACCATAGACGGCGAGGAAATCGAAGTCGAAGCAGGCCTGAGCGTGCTTCAGGCATGCGAGGTGGCGGGCAAGGAAATCCCCCGCTTCTGTTACCATGAACGGCTCTCCGTGGCGGGCAATTGCCGCATGTGTCTGGTGGAAATGGAGCGGGCGCCCAAACCCATCGCGTCCTGCGCCATGCCCGTCGGCGAGGGCATGGTCATCCGCACCGACAGCGAAACCGTGCGCAAGGCGCGCCACGGCGTAATGGAATTGTTGCTGATCAATCACCCCCTGGATTGTCCGATTTGCGATCAGGGCGGCGAATGTGATTTGCAGGACCAATTCATGGGCTACGGGGCCGACCGGTCCCGCTTTGACGAAGCCAAGCGTTCGGTCAAAGACAAAAATCTAGGGCCCCTGATCAAGACGGCCATGACGCGGTGCATTCATTGCACCCGCTGTGTGCGCTTCGCCGGAGAAATCGCGGGCGTTCCGGAAATGGGTGCGCTGGGACGGGGGGAAGCTACGGAAATCGGCACTTACGTGGAGATGGCGCTGAGTTCCGAATTGTCGGGCAACATGATCGATCTTTGTCCGGTGGGGGCACTGACTAACAAACCTTATGCCTTCAAGGCTCGGCCCTGGGAATTGAAAAAGACCGAAAGCATTGATGTTCTGGACGCGCTGGGCTCGGCCATCCGCATTGATGCAAGGGGCCCCGAAGTCATGCGCGTCCTGCCCCGCATCAACGAAATGGTGAATGAGGAATGGATTTCAGACAAAACCCGCTTCGCCTGTGACGGGCTGGCCCATCAACGTCTCGACTGGCCTTATTTGCGAAAAAATGGCAAGCTGGGTCAGGTCTCCTGGGATGAGGCCTTCGCCGCCATTGCCCAGGCCGTGGGCGCCATGGGAGGCCAGCGCATGGCCGCCATCGCCGGTGATCTGGTCGATTGCGAATCCATGTTTGCCCTTAGTCAATTGATGGCGGCGCTAGGCTCGCCCCATCTGGATTGCCGCCAGGACGGCTCCTCCATGGGTAATGGTGACCGGGCGGGGTATCTGTTCAATTCCACCATCGCCGGGATTGATCAGGCGGATGCCTTGTTGTTGATCGGCGCCAATCCGCGCCATTCGGCACCCGTGCTCAATGCTCGCATCCGTCAGCGTTACCTGAACAGTAATTTGCCCATCGCCCTGGTGGGGCCGGTGGCGTATCTGACTTATGGCTATGATCACCTGGGTTCGGGCCCCGATATGCTGGCCAAATTGCTGAGCGGCGATGATCCTTTCGCCGAAGCTCTGCAAAAGGCCGGGCAACCCATGCTGATTTTGGGCGCGGAGATATTCCGCCGGCCCGACGGGGATGCCATCTTGTACGAAGCCAGCGCCATCGCCGAAAAATACGGCGCCGTTTCCGGGGACTGGAACGGGTTCAATATTTTGCAAGACGCGGCCTCAAGGGTAGGCGGGCTGGATATGGGATTCACCCCAGGCGCCGGCGGGCGTGACGTGACTGGCATTCTGGAAGGCGCTGAGGCGGGCGAAATCGGTTTTGTCTATCTGCTGGGCGCCGATGAACTCCCCATGGAATGGCTGGACAGGGCCTTTGTGGTCTATCAAGGTCATCACGGGGACGCGGGTGCCGCCGCCGCCGATGTGGTTTTGCCGGGCGCCGCCTATACCGAGAAAAGCGGCACTTACGTCAATACGGAAGGCCGCGTCCAGCAAGGCGCGCTTTCCGTCTACCCGCCCGGTGAGGCACGGGAAGACTGGACCATCATCCGCGCCCTGTCGAAAGTTCTGGGCCACAAACTTGGCTATGACAATCTGGCTGAATTGCGCGCCCAGATGACC
>CAZBQG010000088.1:0-1862 GCA_964493945.1 uncultured Rhodospirillaceae bacterium | reverse complement strand
GCTTGGCGGGCGATGGAACCATCACCGCCGCCAACTGGTCTCCGCAGGGCAAACCGGGAAAAGTCGATTCCGCGCCATTCCAGGACTCCCAGGTCAGTTTTTATATGACCGATCCCATATGCCGGGCTTCCGTCACCATGGCCAAATGCGCAGCCCTTGCCGGTGCGCCCGAAGGAAAGACGGGGACCGATGGCTGAATTGCTGATCACATTCTGGTGGGCCTATGCCTGGCCGGTGGTCTGGATCATCATCAAGATCGTGATGATCATCGTGCCGCTGTTGCTGGGGGTCGCCTATCTGACTTATGCGGAGCGCAAGGTGATCGCGGCCATGCATCTCAGGCGCGGCCCCAATGTGGTCGGCCCCTATGGCTTGTTGCAGCCCATCGCCGATGGCATGAAGCTGTTCTTCAAGGAAACCATCATCCCGTCCAGCGCCAACCGGGGCGTATTCATCGCGGCCCCTATGGTCACCTTCGCTCTGGCCCTGGTCGCCTGGGCCGTCATTCCGGTCGGCGCCGGGCTGGTCATCGCCAACATCAATGTGGGGATTTTGTATCTCTTCGCCATTTCGTCGCTGGGTGTTTACGGCATCCTGATGGCCGGCTGGGCCAGCAATTCCCGCTATGCCTTTCTGGGCGGATTGCGCTCGGCGGCCCAGATGGTGTCTTACGAAGTCTCCATGGGCTTCGTCATCATCACGGTTCTTCTGGTCGCTGGATCCCTGAACCTGCAGGAAATCGTCATGGCCCAGAAGGGGCTTTGGAACATCATTCCGCTGTTCCCCATGGCGGTGATTTTCTTTATTTCCACCCTGGCCGAAACCAACCGCCATCCCTTTGATCTGCCCGAGGCCGAGTCCGAATTGGTCGCCGGTTTTAATGTGGAATATTCGGGCATGACTTTTGCTCTGTTTTTCCTGGGCGAATACGCCAACATGATCCTGATGGCCGGCATGACCACCATCTTGTTCCTGGGCGGCTGGCTGCCGCCATTCGACATCGCACCCTTTACCTGGATTCCGGGACCCATCTGGTTCGCCGCCAAGATGGCCGGTATTTTGTTCATATTCCTGTGGGTTCGGGCCACCTTCCCGCGCTACCGCTATGATCAGCTGATGCGTCTCGGCTGGAAGGTATTCCTGCCCATTTCCCTGGCTGCAGTGGTGATTGTCGCAGGCGTCCTGCTGGCCACCGGCTGGGTACCGGTGAAGGGCTAAGGGTATGGCAATGGGTGTAATGGATCGTTGGGCACGAACGATTTTCCTGGGAGAGCTGCTCTCGGGTATGACCCTGACGCTGCGCTATTTTTTCAGGCCCAAGGTGACGATCAATTATCCTTATGAAAAAGGCCCCCTTAGCCCCCGGTTCAGGGGCGAACACGCCCTCCGGCGTTACCCCAACGGCGAAGAGCGCTGTATCGCGTGTAAATTATGCGAAGCGGTTTGCCCGGCCCAGGCGATCACCATTGAGGCCGAGCCCAGAGACGATGGTTCCCGGCGCACCACGCGCTATGACATCGACATGACCAAATGCATTTTCTGCGGCTATTGCCAGGAAGCCTGCCCGGTGGATGCTATCGTCGAGGGGCCCAATTTCGAATACGCCACGGAGACCCGCGAAGAACTTCTGTATAACAAGGACCGGCTTTTGGCCAACGGTGAGAGATGGGAAACGGAAATCGCCCAATGTCTCGAAGCCGATGCGCCGTATCGCTGAGGATAGCTGACGGGATGGAGAAAACTGGTATGACCGGTAATATGGGAGGAAGGGCATGATTGTTCAGGCACTGGCCTTCTACCTGTTCGCCTTCTTGACCGTGGCTTCCGCGGTGATGGTCATATCGGCCCGCAATCCGGTTCAT
>CAZBQG010000087.1:10056-15997 GCA_964493945.1 uncultured Rhodospirillaceae bacterium | reverse complement strand
GCCGACCCGCATGGAGACCACGTCCACCTTGGCTTCCCTGCCCATCACCGTGACGCAGCGGGTGCGGTCGCGCAATTCACCCAGACCTGTAATGTGATCGGCATGGACATGGGTATCGATGGCCTTGACCAGGGTCAGATCCAGCTCCTCCAGAAGCTGCATATAGCGGTTCACCTTGTCGATGACGGGATCAATGATCAGCGCCTCACCGTTCGCCCGGCTGCCCAAAAGATAAGTATAGGTGCAGGTGACGCTTTCGAATAACTGGCGGAAGATCATGTCCCGCTCCTGGTTTATTGCGCCGGCGCCGGCGCGCTTCCGGTGAGCGGTCCCCTGGAGCGCTTTTTCTCCAGGGAGCCCGCGAACAGACCCAGCAGGGGTGGTACGATCAGCAAGGTTAGCAATGCCGATAATGCCAGACCACCGATCACCACCGATCCCAATCCCCGGTAGAGTTCCGATCCCGCGCCCGGGAAAATGGCCAAAGGCGCCATGCCGAAGATGGAGGTCAGGGTGGACATGAAGATGGGCCGGATACGGTTGCGCACGGCTTCCAGTATGGCATCGGTGGCCGCCATGGCCTCTTCACGCACATGAAGCAAGGTCTGGTGGACCACCAGTATGGCGTTATTGACCACGATGCCGACGAGGATCACGAAGCCCAGCATGGTCAGCATATCCAGGGCCTGATCGATTTTCAGATTAAGTAACCAAAGGCCGATAAAACCACCCGCCGCTGCCAGAGGCACCGTAAAGATGATAATGAAGGGATAGAGAAAGCTTTCAAACAGGATGGCCATCACCAGATAAACGATAACCACGGCCAGGGATAAATTAATCGCCATGCTGTCGCGGGTCTTGGTCAGGGCGTCCGCCGTCCCCGACATGCGCAGCCGGACGCCCGAGGGCAATCCTTCGGCTTTCAATTTTGCCATGACATCATTGCGCACCATATCCATGGCCGTTTCCAGCGGTATGGACTTGGATGGGCCGATGCGAAGCGTGATGGTGCGTTCCCGTTCGGTATGCCGGATCTGGCTGGGGTTGGCAGTGACGATCACTTTGGACAGGGAAGAAGCGGGCAGAATGCGTCCCGAACGGGTGACAACAGGTATATTGGCCACCCCCTCGGTGCGCCCGATATGGTCTTGTGGTCCGCGCACGGTAAGATCGATGCGCCGGCCCTGCACGGTTACCTCGGCGACCCTGACGCCATCATTGAAGGCATCGATCGTCAGGCCAAGTTCCTTTGCGGTCAGGCCGTTATCGGCGAGGCGCTGGGAATCGGGCAGGATGCGTACTTCGGGAGTAGATAATTGCAGACCCGGTATTGGCCGGATTTGATTTCCATTCCAACGCGGCAGCACCCGGTTGGCCAACTGATTGGCGCGGCCGGCTACACTGATCAGCCCTTGCAGATTGGGCCCGGAAATATCCAGATCAATGTTCCGTCCACCGCCAAATCCACGCCCGAAGACAGATGTCTGGAAGGCAAAAACGCGGCTTCCCGGTTCACTGTATACGGCGCTTTTTATAACGGGAACCAGCTCTCCGGCACGTGTGGGATCGATTGCGGCGGCGGCGGCTATGGTGAAACCACGGCGGATCACGAACCAGAAGCGCTTTATTTTTGGTGGCTGGCCGGGTTCGGATTCGGGACCCGTTATGGGCGCCATATGGGGGCGGATCTTTGCCTCGGCTCTCTCCGCCATGCGGGTGATGGCGGCAAAGTTATAGCCAGGCGGTGGCATGAGGCGGGCGATGACCAGATTGCGGTTGCCTTCAGGCAGATATTCGAGTTTCGGAAAAAGATGCCAAGTAGTGCCAACGGTGGTTGCCAGAATAATCAGGAAGGCACCCAGTCCGGTCACCCGGCTTTGGATCACCTTGCGCACATAAAACAAGACCGACCGGACAAACAACCCCGCCAGCCAATCCAGGATGGGGATGCGCATGTTTTCCGAAACATCCTTGACCTGTCCCCGCAGCAACCGGTTGGCTAATGACGGGATGACCGTAACCGATACGATGAGGGACAGGGTCACGGCTACCGAAATTGCCACGGCTATATCGCGGAACAACTGGCCGACTTCCAATTTCATGACCAGGATCGGAATGAACACCATCACCGTGGTCACCGCCGAGACTAGAACGGCTCCCCATACCTGGCGGGCACCCAGCAGGGCAGCCTCGAAGGGCGGCTTGCCTTGTTGGCGTAACCGGAAAATATTTTCCAGGACGACGATGGCGGCATCGACCACCATGCCGACGGCAAAGGCGATGCCGGCCAGAGATATGACATTGATGGATCGCCCAAGGATGGCCATGGCCACGAAGGAGCCGACGATGGAAACGGGAATGGCCAGTGAAACAACCATGGTGGCGCGCCAGGAGCGGAGAAAAATAATCAAAAGCAGGATCGCCAGTGACCCGCCAACCAGAATATTCTGCTGCACCAGCTTGATGGCCGAACCGATATAGGTGGTATCGTCATGGGTCTGGGTCATGACCAGACCGGCTTGTTTGAGCGGGCCTGCGTTGAGTTCCGCCGCGGCCTTTTTGATTTCCTTCATCACCTCCATGACGTTGACGCCCGTATCGCGGACCATGTTGACCACGATGGCCCGCTTGCCCATGTTGCGGATGCCCGTATCCGTATCCGTGTAATCGAATTTCACATCGGCCACGTCGGCCAGCGTCACCCTGGCGATGCGGCCCGTTTGAGAATCCATCTGGGAGCGGATAACCAGGCCCATGACCCGGTCAACGGTGGTCAGTTCGTTATCCGTGCGCACCACATAGCGCCGCTTCCCCTCGGACACGTCGCCCGCCGAGACGGACGCATTGGCGTTACGCAGCGAATTGATAAATTCACTCACGGTCAGGCGGAACCGGGCCATCTTTTGTGGATCGACGATAACCTGTAATTCCTTCCGGTTACCGCCCCATACATTGACCACGGCCAAGCCGGGCAGCCGCTCCAGGCGATCCTGAACCACATCTTCGATAAAGGCTTTATAGGTAAAAATACTTCGTGGGTTGCCTTCGACCGTGTCTATGACGAACCAGGCGATGGGGTTGTCCTCTGAATCCCGCGTACGGATACGTGGCGTCCTTGTATCAAAGGGCAGGCCGCTGATATTGGTGAGTGCGTTGTTCACCAGCATCAGGGCGCGGTTCATGTTGGTATTGATGTTGAAAGTCAGGCTCAGCCTTGCGCTGCCGTCACGTGAGGATGAGGAGATCTCTTCAAGCCCATCCAGCCCCTTAAGCGCTTCTTCCTGGCGATTGGTAATTTCGCGCTCCACCTCGACCGGTGATGCGCCGGGCCAGCTGGTGCGGATAGAAACAAAGGGCTTGCGCAGATCAGGCGTCAGTTGAATAGGGATCAGGTTCAGCGCCACGCCCCCCATGAGGACGACCATGAGGACGAAAGACAAGACGGCGACCGGCCTTCTGACGGCTAGTTCAATCAAGGACATGGTTTCGGCTTCCTGTTCGTGCTCTCGGGCTTCCTAGGTTTTTCCGGTTCTTCAGGTTTCAGGCGCCTTCAGGGCGCGCATTTTTTTCTCAATGAATTTCTGCTTTTCCTCGGGCGGCATCTTGAAGAGTTTCTGTCTTTCCTCTGGTGTCATGGAACGGAAAACGGCGCGCCGCTCACCGCCGCCGCCGGCTCCGGGGCTGCCGCTCCGCCGGGCGTTACCCGCGCCACCACCTCTTGGTCCGCCACTGGGGCCTCCCTTGGCACCTTTCACCCGCACCCTTTGCCCTGGGCGCAACAATTCATTACCGGTAACGACGATGGTTTGTCCGGCTTCCACGCCAGAAAGCACTTCGAATTTGCCGGCGAAGGATTTGCCGATCTTAACGGTGATTGGGCGCACGCTGCCGCGCTCGAAGACGAAGACCATCTTTTTATTTTGGCGGTCGACGATGGCGTCCTTGGGGATGGCGACCACTTCCCGGCCATTGCCCGACGGGATTTCGATGACCACGCTTTGATTGGCGACCAGGGCTCTTGCCCCTCCTTGGGATGCCACTTCCGGGGTCAGGCGCACGGCACGGGTGCGCGATAAGGGGTTTTCGTCGGGGACGATGGCCCGCAATTTGGCTTTCATCTTTTTCTTTGTGCCCAGGCGGACCGTAATCTCATCGCCCGGCTTTACGTCGTCCAGCTTGTCGGACGGCACATCGGCCTCGATTTCCAGGCTCTGATCGTCCAGCAAGGTGGCCACAGGGGAGCCCAGTTTTATATAGGCGCCGGCGGACACATGGCGAATGATCACGGCGCCGGGAAACGGCGCGCGAATGGCCGCATCCCGCAGATCGATGCGGGCCAGATCGCGCATTACCCTGGCTCTGGCCAGCGCCGCGGCGGTTTCCTCGACCTGGGCGCTGGCCTTGACCACTTCCTGGCGCTTGTCCTCGTAGCGCGCCTGGCTGAAGGCAGCCGATTTGCGCAAGCCGGCAAGCCGCTTGACCTCCTGGTTGATCAATGTCACCTGGGCCTGGGCCGATTTCAGCTTGGCCCGCGCCTGATTGACCTCGGCCTCGCGTAGATCGGCTTCCAGTTTCAGGCGGTCGCGGCTCAACTGGGCCAGGACCTGTCCTTTTTTGACGCGCTCGCCAATTTGCACCAGGATATTGGCCACCCGGCCCTCGATGCGCGCCGCTACGGCGCCCTGCTGGCGTGGTACCAGCCGGCCGGTGATGGGAAATATTCTGATCAGCGGCGCCGTTTGTACTTTGGCCAGCTCGACCAGAGGCGGTGGGCGCTGGCCTCCGCGGCCACCCCGGCCTCTGCGTCCGCCGCCGTTTTTGGCAGCACCCCCGCTTTTGGCTGCTGCCTTGCCCCCGCCGGATTTCTTGCCCCGTTCGGTGAAAAATTTCTGCTTTTCCTCCGGCGACATGGCGAAGAATTTCTGTTTTTCCTCGTCGCTCAGGCTCTGAATGATGGCACGCCTGTCGCCGCCGCTCGGGCCCTGCGCGTTGGCTACATCGGTGGATAGTGTAAGGCCCACCACCATAATTCCGGCGATGGCCATGGCTCGATAACAAATTCTGGCAGAAGCTTTACTCACCAGCTGATCCCTTCAGATTCCTGCAACGATAAATGGTGGATGAAATTTCCCAACCCCGAGTCTACCTATCCAGGATGATTTTATCCAATAAAAGATCACGAAACCCTTTTTCAGTACATTGACGGTCAATGGCCCCAATTCCGGCGCTCCTAATCAAGCATTTTTTGCACCCCCTGCGGGGTAACATTTGCGAGATCGCATCCTTCGTTGCATGGGCCCGGTTGGCCAATTACACTCTTGGTTTTTGCGGATATCTGCACCCATGACCACGTTCATTTACTGGCATGACGATTGTCTGGCCCATGATCCAGGCGCCGGGCACCCCGAACAGCCGGCCCGTCTGCGTTCCGTGTTGGAAGCCTTGCGGGGCGAGGATATGGGCGGCCTTGCATGGCTGGAAGCACCCCTGGGCCAGGCCGCCGACATCGCCCGCGTCCACAGCGATGCCCATTTTGCCAGTGTTATCGATGCGGTGCCGGCTACCGGTCACCGGGCGCTGGACCCGGATACCGTGCTCTCGCCAGGCTCCGGCAATGCGGCCCTCAGGGCGGTTGGCGGGATAACCTCCGCCGTCGATGCGGTTTTTGCCGGGGAGGCGGACAACGCCTTTTGCGCGCTGCGCCCGCCCGGCCATCATGCCGAACCCGCCCGGGCCATGGGATTTTGCCTGTTCAACAATGTGGCCATAGGTGCTGCCCGGGCGTGTCATATTCATGGTGCCGAGCGCGTCGCGGTGATTGATTTCGATGTGCATCACGGAAACGGGACCCAGGCTATGTTTGAGGGTGATGGGGATTTGTTTTATGGCTCCAGCCATCAATTCCCGGCCTATCCGGGAACAGGTGCGGCCTCTGAAAGGG
>CAZBQG010000087.1:0-10046 GCA_964493945.1 uncultured Rhodospirillaceae bacterium | reverse complement strand
AAAGGGGGGTGGGCAACATCTTCAATGTTCCCCTGGCCCCCGGATCGGGCCCGGATGAATTCCGCACCGCCTATGAGGACACAATCTTCCCCGCTCTTGACGAATTCGGCCCGGAGATGATTTTAATTTCTGCCGGCTTCGATGCCCACCGAGATGATCCCTTATGCGCGCTGAACCTGGAAGCCGGGGATTTTACCTGGATCACCGGCCAATTGACCGCTTTGGCCCATACCCATTGCCAGGGCCGCCTGGTTTCGACCCTGGAAGGGGGCTATGACCTGGAGGCTTTGGCCCAAAGCGCCCAGGCGCATGTCAGCGTCTTGATGGAGGCTTGAACCCCGGCTCAATGGGTGATTACTTATAGGGGTTGATAGTATCTGACAGGGTGAAAATATGGCCGAGGTAAGCATTCCGGCGGATATCAAGAAAATGAGCTTCGAGGAAGCCCTGGCTGAGCTTGAGAAGATCGTCGATGATCTGGAGCAGGGTAACAGCAAGCTCGACGATGCCATCACCGCCTTTGAGCGGGGGACCATCCTGAAAAAACACTGCGAGATCAAATTGCGCGAAGCCAAGACGCGCATCGAAAAAGTCACCTTGAAACCTGATGAAGAGCCCAGTGCCGAGCCGCTCAACCTCGGCGATGGATGAGGCTTTGAGCCACTTCGAAGACAGAATGGCCAAGGAGAGGCAGGCCGCCGGTGCCGCCCTCGAAAGCCTTATACCCATGGCCGAAGGCCCGGAAGCCAGGGTCATCGAAGCCATGCGCTATTCGGCCCTGTCCGGCGGCAAGCGGTTGCGACCTTTTCTGGTGCTGGCCAGCGCCGATATCTTCAATGTGGGCCGGTCTTGTTCTGAACGGGTCGCGGCGGCGGTGGAAATGATCCATTGCTATTCCCTGATCCATGACGATCTGCCGGCCATGGACGATGATGATCTGCGCCGGGGCCTTCCCACATGCCACATAAGATATGACGAAGCGACGGCGATCCTGGCGGGTGATGCCTTGCTCACCCTGGCGTTCGAGGTGTTGGCAGGCGAAGAAACCCATGGCCAGCCCGCCGTGCGTTGCGAATTGATTTCCGAATTGGCCGGGGCCATCGGCTCACAAGGCATGGTGGGTGGACAGATGCTGGATCTGGTCGCTGACGGGCATGATTTCGATGTTGCCGAAATCACCCGTCTGCAACGGCTGAAGACCGGCATGCTGATCGGCTATTCCTGTCAGGCCGGCGCCATCCTGGGCCGGGCCCATGATGAAGGCCGCGCCATGCTCTCCGCCTATGCCCACGATCTGGGACTGGCCTTTCAGATTATCGACGATCTTCTCGATGTGGAGGGGGAGGAAAGCGAAGTGGGAAAGGCGACCGGCAAGGATGCGGCGGCCGGCAAAGCCACATTCGTATCCCTTCTGGGGCGCGAAAGGGCCCGCGCCCAGGCCGAAATGCTGGCCGGCCAGGCCATCGAACACATCGCCGGATTTGGCGAAAAAGGTTTTCTATTGAAAGAGTTGGCTGATTTCGTGGTACAACGGCGCAAGTGAGTTCGATACACGAAAGAGCCAAAAGGATCCTTTGTGGGCGATTCAGATAAGATATCCAACACGACGCCTCTTTTGGACGCGGTAAACAGCCCTGAGGACATCCGCGATTACAGCGCCGGACAATTGCGCCAACTTGCCGATGAAGTGCGGACAGAGATCATTGAGGCCGTGGCCATTACCGGCGGTCATCTTGGCGCATCGCTTGGCGTAGTGGAGCTTGCCGTTGCGTTGCATCATACCTTTGATACGCCGGACGACAGGCTGATCTGGGATGTCAGTCATCAGGCCTATCCCCATAAGATATTGACCGGACGGCGCGACCGCATCCGCACGCTGCGCCAGGGCGGCGGCCTGTCGGGCTTCACCCGGCGCGCCGAAAGCGAATATGACCCGTTTGGTGCTGGGCATTCGTCGACCTCCATCTCGGCCGGCCTAGGCATGGCCGTGGCCAGAGATCTGGGCAGTGAGGACCGCAACATCATCGCCGTGATCGGCGATGGTGCCATGAGCGCCGGCATGGCCTTCGAGGCGATGAACAATGCGGGCTCCATGGATCAAAGGCTGATCGTCATTCTTAATGACAATGATATGTCCATCGCACCCCCCGTGGGTGCCATGAGCGCCTATCTGAGCCGTCTGATTTCGTCCAAGCCCTATCGTTCCATCCGTCATTTTGCCCGGGAAGTGGCCGGTAAATTTCCCCGTAAGCTTGAAGTTACGGCGAAGCGGGCCGAGGAATATGCGAGGGGTATCCTGACCGGCGGCACCTTGTTCGAAGAGTTGGGCTTTTTCTATGTGGGGCCCATGGATGGCCACAATCTGGATCATTTGCTGCCCGTGCTTCGGAATTTGCGCGATTCCAAGGAAGAAGGCCCGGTGCTTTTGCATATCGTCACCGAAAAGGGCCATGGTTACGCACCGGCGGAAAGTGCGCCTGATAAATATCACGGCGTCACCAAATTCAATGTGGTAACCGGTGAGATGTCCGAGCCCTCTTCGGACCTACCCTCATACACAAGCGTATTCGCCCAGGCCCTTACCCAGGAAGCCGAGAAGGATGACCGCATCACGGCGGTCACCGCGGCCATGCCGGCGGGGACGGGGCTGGATAAATTCGCCGAACGTTTCCCCGACAGATTTTTTGATGTGGGCATCGCCGAACAGCATGCCGTGACCTTCGCCGCCGGCCTTGCGACGGAAGGCTTCAAGCCCTTCGTGGCGATTTATTCCACCTTCCTGCAGCGCGCCTATGATCAGGTGGTGCATGACGTGGCCATCCAGAATTTGCCGGTCCGCTTTGCTATGGACCGGGCCGGCCTCGTCGGGGCGGACGGTGCCACCCATGCCGGGGCCTTCGATCTGGCCTATCTTTGCTGCCTGCCCAATTTCGTGGTCATGGCGGCGGCCGATGAGGTGGATCTCAAACATATGGTGGCTACTTGCACGGCCATTGATGACCGGCCCAGCGCCATTCGTTATCCAAGGGGCGGTGGGTCTGGCTTGGTCTTGCCCGATCGGAGCGAGGTGCTTGAAATCGGCAAGGGACGGGTGATGCGTGAAGGCACTACCGTCGCCATTCTGAGCCTTGGCTGCCGGTTGGGTGAAGCACTTCTGGCGGCCGATGAACTGACCGCCAAAGGCTTTTCCACGACCGTCGCCGATGCCCGCTTCGCTAAGCCCATCGACACCCAATTGATCGATGATCTGGCCGCCGGGCATGAAGTGCTGATTACCGTCGAGGCCGGCTCCATCGGTGGCTTTGCCTCGCAGGTAACCCAGCATCTGGCCTATAGCGGTGCGTTCGACAAGGGGCTGAAATTCAGGCCCATGGTGCTGCCCGATATTTTCATCGAACATGACACGCCCGAAGCCCAGTATGAGACGGCCGGCCTCAACCGGTCCTATATGGTGGCCACGGCGCTCTCAGCTTTGGGCCGGGAAGATGCGCTGGCGGACCTCCATCCGGCGAGCGCCTGAGGGTAAACCCCAGGGCGGGGCTACCGGTAAATCCCGGCTGGATCAGCTTCTTGTTGACCGGGGCCTGGCTGAAAACAAGAGCCGGGCGCAAGCGCTGATCATGGCCGGGCTGGTTTATTCCGGTGAACAGCGCGCCGGCAAGCCCGGCGCTTCCATGGCCCTGGATGCACCCCTTGAGGTCAGGGGCAAGGCCCATCCCTGGGTGTCCAGAGGCGGCATGAAGCTGGATCATGCTCTTGATTTTTTCCATATCGATGTGAGCGGGCTGACCTGCCTGGATTTGGGCGCCTCCACTGGCGGCTTTACGGATGTTTTACTGAGCCGGGGTGCTGCCCGTGTCTTTGCCGTCGATGTGGGGCGCGGACAATTGGATTGGAAATTGCGAAAAGATGACCGGGTAACGGTTCTGGAGCGCACCGATGCGCGCCATCTGGGCCCGGAGCAGATCAATGCCGCGCCGCATATCATCACCGCCGATGCCAGTTTTATTTCTTTGGAAAAGCTGCTTCCCGCACCCCTTGCCCTGGCCGGGCCGGGGGCCCATCTGATCGCTCTGATCAAGCCCCAGTTCGAAGTGGGAAAGGCCCAGGTGGGCAAGGGCGGCGTGGTGCGCGATCAGGCGCTCCACGAAGAAGTTCAGGAACGCATTTCAGATTTCATCGCCGGGCTCGGCGGCTGGCGGGTATTGGGCATTACGGAGAGCCCCATCACCGGCCCCAAGGGTAACAAGGAATTCCTTATCGGCGCTGTGTTAGAGGATTAATTCTTAACCACATTGGGCCCGGTGGCGCAAAAGATGATCGGCCAGCACGCAGGCCAGCATGGCCTCACCCACCGGAACGGCGCGGATACCCACGCAGGGATCGTGGCGCCCGCCGACCGACACTTCCGTGTTTTCGCCCGATTTGGTGACCGTATCCTGGGTTTTGGCGATGGAGCTGGTGGGCTTGACGGCGAAGCGCGCTCGGATGTTCTGGCCGGATGATATGCCGCCCAGGATGCCGCCCGCATTGTTGGACTGGAAGGCCACTTTGCCGCCTTCCATGCGCATGGCATCGGCGTTTTCCTCGCCCGACAGGGCCGCCGCCCCGAAACCTGCGCCGATTTCAACACCCTTGACCGCGTTGATGCTCATCAGCGCTTTGGCCAGATCGGCGTCCAGCTTGTCATAGACCGGATTACCCAGGCCGGCGGGAATACCGGCGGCAACGAGTTCGACCACGGCGCCGGTGGAAGAACCATCACGCCTGACGCCATCCAGAAACCCTTCCCACTGTTTTGCCGCCTCGCCGTCCGGGCACCAAAACGGATTCTGGGAAACCTGATCCCAATCCCAGCGGCCCCGGTCAATCGGGTGGGGTCCCATCTGGACCAGGGCGCCCCGGATGGTGACCTTGTCGCCCAGGATTTTTCGGGCCACGGCACCGGCCGCGACGCGCATGGCGGTTTCGCGCGCACTTGCCCGGCCCGAGCCCCGGTGATCCCGGTTGCCGTATTTCTTGAAGTAGGTGTAATCGGCATGACCGGGGCGGAACAAATCCCGGATACTGTCATAATCATTGCTTCTGGCATCGGTGTTATCGACCATCAGACCGATGGGGGTGCCGGTGGTTTTGCCCTCGGAGACACCGGAAAGGATGCGCACCTGATCCGCTTCTTTGCGTTGGGAGGTGAACTTGGACTGGCCCGGCCGGCGCTGATCAAGCCAGACCTGAATATCATCCTCACATAATTCCAGATTGGGGGGCGCGCCGTCGATGACGCAGCCGATGGCCGGCCCATGGCTTTCGCCGAAGGTGGTGAAGCGGAAAAGATGGCCGAACGAATTGCCGGGCATTTGAAAGGTCTATGCCGCCTTGGGGTCGTTGGCAACGGCGATGTCGGGGGCATCCACCGCCTTCATGCCAACGATGTTATAGCCGCAATCCACGTGATGGATTTCGCCGGTGACGCCGGACGACATGCCGCTCAGCAGATACATACCGGCGCCGCCCACATCATCGGCTGTAATGTTACGCCGGAGTGGCGAGTTATATTCGTTCCATTTCAGAATATAGCGGAAATCACCGATGCCCGAGGCGGCCAGGGTCTTCATGGGCCCGGCGGACAGTGCATTGACCCGGATATTGTCCGGGCCCAAATCTTCCGCCAGATAGCGCACGCTTGCTTCCAATGCCGCCTTGGCGATGCCCATGACGTTATAGTGGGGCATCACCCTTTCCGATCCGGCATAGGTAAGCGTGAGCAAGGAGCCGCCATCCTTCATCAAAGCGACGGCGCGCTGGCAGACGGCGGTGAAGGAATAGCAAGACACCTGTAGGGTATTGGCGAAATTATCCGCCGTGGTGTCCACATATTTTCCCTTCAATTCCTCCTTGTCCGAATAGGCGATGGCATGAAGGACGAAATCCAGCCCGCCCCAGCTTTTCTCGATGGCGGCGAAGGTCTCATCCAGGCTTTCCTCCGCCGTCACGTCGCAGGGCAGGACAATATCCGATCCGACGCTTTCGGCCAGGGGCGTCACCCGCTTTTGCAGGGCTTCACCTTGGAAGGTGAATGCCAATTGGGCACCCTGAGCGTGGAGCGCCTTGGAAATGCTCCAGGCCAGGGAGCGTTCATTGGCCACCCCCATGATCAACCCTTTTTTGCCGCCCATCAGGCCAGACGAATCATTCATGCCGTTTTTCTTTCCTCGAACTTTTAATTTATTGCCCGCCAAGTGCCGTCAGACCGCCTGCAGGCCGTCCCGGAAACCGTTTCGCGCTTTCCGTCAATCACCACTTCATGTTGGTATTCCCGGCAATTTTCGCCGGATGCGGTCTGGTAGGTTTTGGTTGGCGTTACCCGGCCGGAATGGCCCGTATTGGGGTTGGACCAGGCTGAGGCGACGCCGTCGGGCCTGCTTTCCAGGGCTTGCTGTTGGGCCTGACCGGCCTTCATGCGGTCCACATCGTCCATGGACTTACCGATCTGGGCACCCAGATAGGCGCCGCCCAGGGTACCGATGGCCACGCTGGCCAGTTTGCCTTTGCCGCCGCCGACCTGGGAGCCGGCCAGCGCGCCAACCCCGGCCCCCAAAAGGGTGCCAATGGTTTGTTTCTGGTTGTTTTGCATATCCATGCAGGCGCCGAGCAGGCCGGCGATCAACAGAACTGAAAGGGTATTTTTTGTTTTCATGGGTATTCACCTCGTTCCTAGCCGAAAGGCCCTACGCTGATAAAGCGATTAAAAGACCTGATCGGCGGTTCCTCGGGCATTATAACAAACTTCTCCAGGTTTGACACTATGGGCCACAAAAGGGAAAACGTGCCCGGTTGCCTTTTCCGCCACTTGAATGGGATACACGGGAATAATGAACGAAAAGCTAAAAATGGGCAGCGCCGATCCGACGGCCCTGTTCAAGTCCTGGATGAACGAAGCCAAAAAATCCGAACCGGTCAACCCGGACGCCGCCGCCTTGGCGACGGTCACCGCCTCGGGCCATCCCACCGTGCGCATGGTTTTGATCAAGCAGGCCGATGAGCAGGGCTTTGTTTTTTATACCAATTCGGAAAGCCCGACCGGCGAGGAGCTTCAATTGAGCGGCCGTGCGGCGCTCAGTTTTTATTGGAAATCCCTACTCCGTCAGGTGCGCGTCGATGGGCCGGTGGAAATGACTGATGAGGAGACCTCTGACGCGTATTTCGCCAGCCGGGCCCGTTCTAGCCAGATCGGTGCCTGGGCGTCCAGCCAATCCAAACCCATGGAGGGCCGTTTCGAATTGGAAAAGGCCATCGCTCTTTATACGGCCAAATTCAATCTGGGCCCCGTGCCCCGCCCACCCCATTGGAACGGCTACCGGATTGTCCCTGAGAAGATCGAATTCTGGGCCGAGCGGCGGTTTCGCCTGCATGACCGCATGGTCTACACTCGGACCGATGACGGGGGTTGGAACATCCAGCGCCTGTTTCCTTGAGGGTTTTAGATTGGCTGAAAACGAACATGCCTCACTTTTAAAGGCCGCGACCTATGCCTCGGTGACGGTGGCCTCTTTGCTGATCGTCGCCAAGCTTGGTGCCTGGGCGGTGACCGAATCGGTCAGCCTACTGTCATCCTTGGTGGATTCCATCATCGATGTGGGGGCGTCCCTGATCAATCTCCTGGCCATGCGCCAGGCTTTGCAGCCGGCTGACAGCCAATTCCGCTTCGGCTTTGGCAAGGCCGAACCCCTGGCCGGGCTTGCCCAATCCGCCTTTATCGCCGGGTCCGGCATATTTCTCATCCTGGAAGCCACCGACCGGTTCCTCAACCCCCATCCGGTGGAAAATACGGGCTGGGGCCTGGCGGTGATGGGCGGGGCCATGATCCTGACTTTTTTACTGATCTTGTTTCAGGGCTATGTGGTACGCAAAACCAACTCCGTCGCCATCGCCGGCGATTCGGTACATTACCGGGCCGACCTTCTGGTCAATCTGGCGGTGATCGTTTCCCTGTTCATCAGTTCCAGTTACGATTGGCCTTTGGCTGATCCCCTGTTCGGTGTCCTGATTGTTATTTATATGGGCTGGGGGGCGGTTCAGATCGGGCGGACCTCGTTGAATTATCTGATGGACCGGGAATTCGATGCCGACGACCGGGCGCGCATCCGGGAAATCGTTTTGGACCATCCCCAGGTCCGGGATGTGCATGACATGCGGACCCGTTCGGCCGGGCTAAATTCCTTCATTCAGCTTCATTTGGAACTGGACGGCGATATCAGCCTGATGGAGGCCCACACGGTTTCGGATGCGGTCATGTTCCAGGTGGAACGGGCCTTCCCCAGCACCGAGGTTCTGATCCATCAGGATCCGGCGGGTATTCCCGAGCGGCGCGATCCCTTCGAGGGATAAAGGCAAAAAAATAATTTGCCAAGAGTGGCTTAACTATTCCAATCCATAAAATTTTTTCCTAAAATATTCCCAGGTATAATGCGGAAAGGAAAATGCCATGCCGTACAAATCTATTCTCGTTCCGCTGGGAGGCGACGAGGGGGGAAAATCGGCCTTGCAATCGGCCTATCTTTTGGGCGAGAGCACTGCCGCGCATATCGCCGCGTTCCATGTCCGCATCGATTCAAAAGAAGCCGTGCCCCTGTTGGGCGAAGGCATGTCTGGTGCCATGATCGAGGAAATCATCGATCTGGCCGATCAGGAATCGGGCGACCGGGAATCAAGCGCCCGAACCCTATTCGATGTCTTTTGCGCCGAGCATGATCTTAGCGTTATGGACGCCCCGCCCGATCCATTGCCCGAACGGGTGAGTGCGTCCTGGGCCGATTATGTGGGGCGCGAAGATGAAATTGTCGCGAGCCGGGGCCGGGTCGCCGATCTGGTGGTGGTCGGGTGTCCGCGCACCGATTCCGACCGGCCGTCATTGATGACCCTGCATGCCGCCATTTTCGAAACCGGCAAGGCGGTTCTGATCGTGCCCCCACAGGCACCCAAAACCGTCGGCGCCCGGGTAGCCATCGCCTGGAACGGATCGGCCGAAGTGGCGCGCGCCGTATCGGCGGCCAAGCCCGTGCTCATCCATGCCCAATCGGTTCAGGTCATCTGCCTGGAAACGGAAAAAAGCCGCACGCGCCTGGGTGGGGAGGAACTGGTCGCCCATCTTGGTTGGGAAGGCATCAAGGCCAGCCAGTCAAATCTGGAAACCAATGGCCGCCCGGTGGGCGAGGCGCTGCTGGCTGAATGCGCCGAGCAGGATGTGGATCTTTTGGTCATGGGTGCCTACACCCACAGCCGGGTGATGCAGATCATCCTGGGCGGCGTCACCCGCCATGTGGTGGAATCGACCAATATTCCGGTACTCATGTCCCATTAGGCTTTGGTGCCAGAGCCCGTTCCAGGCTCTAAAGTTTACACGAACAGATCACCCTGAGTATCCGGCGGGCCGGCGTCATTGGCCTCAAGCTCTGCCTCCGAATAGGGGGCGAGGAGGGGGGCAAGCCGGGAGAAATCTTTTTCTTCGCCCAGCCATATACCTGCCGATGCCCCATCAAGGATCACCGGCATGCGGTCATGAATATGGGCGATGCATTGGCTGGGCGGGCAGGTGATGATGGTGAAACACCCATCCTTGACCAGCCCGGCGAAGGCAAGCAGCCCGCCATCGGTCCTGGCGATGCGCATCTTGTGGCGCTTGCGGCCCAGGGCGCGCCATTCGAAATAGGCGCTGGCCGGCACCACGCAACGGTTCTGTAACAGGGGCTTGAAGGTTTCGCGCTCCGATAAGCTTTCAGACCGTGCATTTATAAGCGGCTTTTTGCTCCAAGACGCCGTAAGCCCCCAATTCATGATCCCAGTCTGGCGCCCGGCAAGGACGACCGGCGCCGAATCAGTGGGCCGGATTTCTTCCTGGTTGGTGAAATGAGTCCCGCCCGGCAGATCGAAGGCGGCGATCACCAATTCCAGAATTCCGTTCAGTTCATAGCGTGAGCACATGGTGCCTATTCTAGGTTCTGTACTCAATTACCGCCTGATTAACCAGCTTGTGATTCAAACACCGA
>CAZBQG010000086.1:2582-16053 GCA_964493945.1 uncultured Rhodospirillaceae bacterium | reverse complement strand
GGTCAACCGCGACGAGGAAATGAGCGGCATCGGATATCTGCTGGCCAAGCAGGACTTGTCGCCCGCCGTTCTTTTCGGACTGGCCGAGGGCTTCGAGAATTCCAAAATCCCCACCAAGCTTTTGTGGAACATTCTGGGCCCCAGCCTGAAACGCATCGCCATCACGCTCGAAGAACCCGCCGATACGCCGGCCATCGAGCTCATTTCCCGCTCCAAAGATAAGCTCAAGCGGCGCATGGAGCCCAACGAGGTCCCGGCCGAGGATGCGCCCCTTTATGAAAACACCCTGATGGGCGATGACATCGATCTGGACATGTTGCCCATCCCCAAGCACTGGCCGTTGGATGGCGGGCGCTATGCGGGGACCGGTGATGTGGTCATTACCCGCGATCCCGATAGCGGATATCTGAACCTTGGGACCTACCGCATGATGCAGCAGGGGCCTAAGGAAGTGGGGCTCTATCTGTCTCCCGGCAAGGATGCGCGCCTACACATCCAGCGCCAATGGGAGAGGGGCGAGGAGGTCCAGGTGGCCGCCGCCTGGGGAATCGATCCTTTATTTTTATTGCTGGGATCGCAGACTTTTGCCAAAAACGTCTCCGAATATGAATTCATCGGCGGCATCAAGGGCCAAGCCATCCCGGTGGTGAAGGGCAAGACCACGGATCTTCTTTTGCCGGCCAATGCGGAGATCGTCATCGAAGGGGTGATCAAGCCGGGATCGGTCAAAACGGAAGGGCCGTTTGGCGAATTCTCCGGCTATTACGGAAGGCCCGAGGCGGGCGCGCCCCTGGTCGAGGTGAAGGCCCTTCATTACCGTACCAACCCGACCCTGACCAACGCCTTGATGGCCGATTATCCGTCCTGCGAACAGAGCGGTTTCTTTTCCATCATCCGGTCCGCCAAAATCTGGGATGATCTGGACAAGCTGGGCATGCCGGGTATCGCCGGCGTCTATTGCCATCCTGCCGGTACCGGCGGCTTCGGCATGACCATCATCAGCATCGAACAGCGCTATGCGGGCCACGCAGCCCAATGTCTGGCCCTGGCCGCCCAGGTGCCGGGCGGCGCCTATTTCACCAAATGGATCATCGCCGTCGATGAGGATGTGGACCCCACCGATATGGATCAGGTGATCTGGGCCATGTCCAGCCGCTGCAACCCCATCGATGACATGGATGTGTTGCGCAATACCTGGAGCACCTGGCTCGATCCCACCCAGAACCCGCCGGAAAAACGGCCCTATGGGTCCAAATGCCTGATCAATGCCTGCAAGGAACACCGGCATTTGCCGGTATTTTCCAAGCGCACCACGCTGCGCAAGGAGGTCTATGACGATCTGGCGGCGCGCTGGACGGATTTGGGCCTGCCGGGTGAAATCCCCGGCGTCCGGGCCTTTGAGGAGGAAAGCGCCACGGTCTATCACGAAGTGGGCGGTTTTGAGCCCGGAAAACAGCCGGGCGAGGAAGATTAGGCAAATGAATCCATTGAAATAGGATGGCACCGCTTTAAGATATAAGAGGAACGGGGGCCGGGCATGGGGCCCGGCCGGCTTAGCAGCGGATCGGAGGCATCATGTTGGACGAACAGAAATTGCGCCAGCGTATTTGGCTCGCCTATGCGATCGTCGGAATAAGTTTTATCCTAATGGCCGTGACCTTGAGCGGTGGGGCATAGGTTCCAAACCAGTGCCCAGGCGCTTACCATAAAAGCGTGGGAATTTTCTCGCCCATCCGGAGAGATTCCATGAAAAGAGTTTTAGTGGCCGCCTGGGCCCTGGTTTGGATGCTGGGCGGCGGCGCCACCGCCATGGCGGAAGGCTTCACCTCGCCCTATGCGGGGCAGGAAAAGCGGGCCATCAAATCCTTTTACCCCAAGGACATCGATGATCTCAGCAATGGCCGGGGTTGGGGATTGGCCAAGCCCGCGGAATTGAACGGTCTGCCGGGCCCAGCCCATATCCTGCCCATGGCCAATGAAATTAATTTATCCGCCGATCAACGGCGCCGGTTGGAAAAGCTGTTCGCGGGCATGAAGGCCAAGGCCATTCCCCTGGGCCGCCGGATGATCAAACTTGAAGGCCAGTTGGACCAGATGTTCGCCGCCAAAACCATCAGCCGCGAAGCACTGGATAAACATCTCCGGAAAATCGGTGAGGTCTGGAGCGAGCTGCGGCTGGTTCATCTGGAAACCCATCTTCTGACGCCTAAAATTCTGACGCCCCACCAGGTGGCCAGATATAATTCCCTTAGGGGCTATAGCAAAGGCGACGCAGGCGGTCATGGCGGCGGTCATGGCGGGCATCAGTAGGTTGCCCTTGCGCCAGCCCCGTTCGATGCCTTTAATGGATTGTTGAGGGAGGGAATTCCATGGATAAGCTGCGCCGGCCTTTCAGACGGGTGGTCACCGGCCATGACGCCAACGGCAAATCCTGCGTCTTCATGGACAGCGATGCACCCAACGTGACCAAAAGGCCGACCGGTTCCATCTTCACCGAATTCTGGACCATCGAAAATGCGCCGGCGGTGATCAGTGGCAACAAGGATGGCGGAGACCGGCCCTTGAGCATTTCGCCGCCTGATCTGGGTGCCCATTTCCGCATCGTCGATGCGCCGGCGGAAAAAGAAGCCGCCATCGATGCCAAGACGGCCGGGGAAAATATCTCGTCCCTCAACCTGACCGGCACGTCCGAGCACCGCCCCGACGGGCCGCACTGGAACATGCACCGCACGGCGACGGTGGATTACGGATTTGTTCTGGAGGGCGACCGGGTCCTGATCCTGGAAGACAGCGAACTGGTGGTCCATCCCGGCGACGTCATTGTCCATCTGGGAAGCTGGCATTCCTGGGAGAACCGCACCAATGATATGGGGGCCACGGCCTTTGACATGATCGGCGGAGAGTTTCCGGATTAAAAGGGCTCAGCGTCGACCAACACAAAAAGTATCTGACACGGTTCCAGCCCCGGATTGGACCAGGCATGGGCCGTGCCTCTTTGCACCACCACATCACCCGCATATAGCCGCGTCACGCTGTCATCCAACTCCATATCGGTCTGGCCGCTGAGCACCACCGTATAATCCACCGTGCAGGTCTTGTGCATACCGGCATGTTTGGCACCTTCGATCTTGTGCTGCTGGATGGCTTCGCGCCCGGCATCGCCATGGCCCGCCTCGCCGGGGGGATATTCCAACATGCGAAAGACCAATCCGCCGTTGGGTGGCAATAACTCAAAAGCGCGCTCCGAGGTATCTTCATCGCCGGCGTTGGAAGCGGGTGTGGTGTCGCTGACCCAAAACTGGGTAATGCCGAAACCTGGGCGCTTCGGGAACTCATTCACATGGGGCGCGGGCCCGTCATGCACGATGACCGCCTTGCCGTTTTCGTCATGGCCGGTGACCACGCGGCGGATGGGCTTGACCGTAATATTTTCAGGCATGATCCAATTCCTCGTCTGCCATGGGCCCATCGGTGCTAACCCCGCCCAGCGCCACCTTCATGGCCTTCAGCGGGTGCGCGATAGTGTCGGCGACGGCGGTCGCCTCATAACCACAATGGACCATGCAATGGGTGCATTTTTCATTATTGCCCATGCCGTAACTTTCCCAATCCGTCTCATCCATAAGCTGGGCGAAGCTTTCGGCGTAACCTTCGGCCAGCAAATAACATGGCCGCTGCCAGCCAAACAGATTGCGCGTCGGATTGCCCCAGGGCGTGCAGCGGTATTTCTGGTTGCCCGCCAGGAAATCCATAAACAAGGCCGATTGGCTGAATGACCATTTGCCCGAACCCGGGCGCTTGAAGATATCGCGGAAAAGCTGCTTGGTTCCGGAACGGGTCAGGAAATGTTCCTGATCCTCGGCCTGCTCATAGGCATAGCCGGGCGATATGGTAATCCCCTCGATGGCCAGATCATGGGTGACGAAATCGAAAAATTCCGCCGCCCGCGCCGCATCCATCTGATTGAAAAGCGTACAATTCACATTGACCCGGAACCCCTTATCCCGGGCCTGGCGGATGGCATCGACGGTGCGCTGAAAGGCGCCGGGCTGGGCCACCGATGCGTCGTGTTCGGCCTCCAGCCCATCCAGATGGACGGAAAAAGTGAGGTACGGCGTGGGTTCGAACTGATCCAGCCTTTTTTCCAGAAGCAGCCCGTTGGTGCAGTGATAGCTTTGACGATCTCGGCGATTTCCTTATGCAACAGGGGCTCGCCACCGGGGATGGAGACCACGGGCGCGCCGCATTCCTCCACCGCCCGCAGACAGTCACCTTTGCTCAGCCGCCGGTTCAGGATTTCGTCGGCATAATCGATCTTGCCGCAACCGGGGCAGGCCAGATTGCAGCGGAACAAGGGCTCCAGCATCAACACAAGGGGGTAGCGTTCAACGCCCTTTAGCTTTTGTTTGAGCACATAAGCACCGACGCGGAGCTTTTGTATGAAAGGAACCGGCATGTGGCGTCATCCAGCCATCATCGGACGAGTTCGGATTTTTCCGATTTGGTCAATTCCTGGGGCAGCTTGAATTGCATGTTCTCCTCTACCCCGGCCAGCTTTTCCAACCGCACTTCGGCGAAATCCTTCAGGCGCAGAATCAGCTCTCCGATGATTTCCTCGGGCGCCGAGGCGCCTGCCGTAATGCCCAGATTATCAACTCCCTCGAGCCAGGCGGGGTCCAAATCCGTCGCGTCATCAATAAGAAAACTGGCAACGCCAGATTCACTTCCGATCTCGCGCAGGCGGTTTGAATTGGAGCTGTTTTGCGAACCCACCACCAAGATCAGATCAACCAGTTGGGCCAGATCCCGCGTCGCCTGCTGGCGGTTCTGAGTGGCGTAGCAGATATCACGCACATCGGGCCCGACGATTTTGGGAAATTTGCGGTTCATGGCATCGATGATGTCGCGGGCATCATCTACGCTGAGGGTGGTCTGGGTCACATAGGCGACATTTTCCGGATCGCTGACTTCCAGGCGCTCCAAATCCTCGATGCGGGTAACCAGATGCACACCGCCCGGGATGCGCCCCCGCGTTCCTTCCACTTCCGGGTGGCCCTCATGGCCGATCAGGATCACGTCGCGGCCCTTGCCCGCATGGGTCTTACCTTCCTTATGCACCTTGGAAACCAATGGGCAGGTGGCATCAATCACCGGCAGACGGCGATGGCGGGCTTCAAGTTCAACTTTTTCAGGGATTCCATGGGCACTGAAAATGGTGACGCCGCCGTCCGGGATGTCGGGCACTTCCTCGACAAACACTGCGCCCTTGGCCCGGAGCGCGTTGACCACGCGTTTGTTATGGACGATTTCGTGGCGCACATAGACGGGGGGGCCGTGAATTTCCAGGGCCCGTTCGACGATTTCGATGGCCCGCACCACGCCCGCGCAAAACCCTCTGGGCTGGGCCAGAAAAACATTCATTTTGCGTTTTGCTGGTATTTTGCGTTTTGCCGGGGACAATTTCTTTACCGGGTCCACTGATTAAACCAAGCCTGACTTCCAAAAAACCGCTATTGGCTTATAAATGGGGCTTGGCTGGATGTTTCGCCAGAACAAAGCCGGGCGCGAAAAGGTGTAATAACGCAATCATGGCCGAATGCAAGGAAATATGCCTGGTTTCGGGTGCGTCGGGCTTCGTCGGCTCGGCAGTGGTCCGCTGCCTGCTGGAGGACGGCCATGGCGTCCGGGCCCTACTTCGGGCGGGCAGTGACCGGCGCAATCTGGAGGGACTGGAAATTGAGGCCGCCGAGGGCGATTTGATGGACCCCGCCTCGCTTCGAAATGCGGTGCAGGGATGCACCGCGCTTTTCCATGTCGCGGCCGATTACCGGCTTTGGACCCGTGATCCCCAGGCCCTTATCGCCACCAATCTGGACGGCACCCGCAACATCATGAAAGCCGCCCTTGAGGCCCGTATCCCCCGCATCATCCATACCAGCAGCGTTGCCACCCTGGGCGCCAGCGCCGACGATACCATCCATGATGAAGCCTCGCCCGTGCAGCAATCCGACATGATCGGCGCCTATAAATTATCCAAATTCCTGGCCGAAGTTGAAATCCAGCGCATGATCGAGGATGAAAGCTTGCCGGCGGTCATCGTCAACCCATCGACGCCGGTGGGCCCCCGCGATATAAAGCCCACCCCCACCGGAAAATTGGTGATCGAGGCGGCGCGGGGAAAAATGCAGGCTTATGTGGATACGGGGCTTAATATCGTTCATGTGGAAGATGTGGCGGCGGGCCATCTTTTGGCGTTCCGTAATGGCGTCATCGGTGAGCGTTATATCCTGGGAGGCGAGAATTTGACCCTGCGCCAGATCATTTCCCAGATCGCCACCATCGCCGGAGTGGCGGGACCCAAATTCCCCGTCCCCCTTGGCGCGGTCATGCCTATTGCCCATCTGGCCGAGGCATGGTGCAAACTGAGCGGCGGCAAAGAGCCTTTTGCCACCGTCGATGGGGTGAAAATGGCCCGGAAGAAAATGTATTTCAGCTCCGAGAAGGCGAAACGGGATCTGGATTATGCGCCGCGCCCGGCCGCCGATGCCCTTGGCGATGCCGTCGCCTGGTACGCCAAAAACGGCTATCTGGGCCCAGCATGACCATGCGCGCCATCATGCTTGCCGCCGGTATGGGAAACCGGCTTTCGGGGAGTAATCCAAAGGCGCCACCCAAATGCCTTCTGTCTTTCGGCGGAAAAACCCTTTTGCAGCACCATATTGAGAAGTTGCGCGGATTGGGCGTCGCTGGCCTGAGCCTGGTGATCGGCTATAAGAGCGATGAGATTCTGACCGAACTGGAAAACCTTCAGGCCCTGGATTTCGTCCAGAGCATCCACAACAGCGATTATGAACGGGGAAGCATCCTGTCCCTGGGCTGCGCAAATGACGTGCTGGGCTGGGGAGAGGATATCCTCTTCATGGATGCGGACGTGCTTTACCCGGAACATTTCCTGTCCCGCCTTATCCAACCGGAAAAGAAGAATTGTTTTCTATTCGATGGCGATTTCACGCCCGGTGATGAGCCGGTCAAAATATGCCTGCGCCAGGGCGAGATCGTAGATTTCGGCAAACAGGTCACTGAAGCCCATGACGCCATCGGCGAATGGCCCGGTTTTCTGAGCCTTTCGGCAAATATGGCCAAAGCCCTCGCCAACATAATCGGCGCCTATATGGAGCGGGGCGAGGTGGATCGCCCTTACGAAGATGCCCTGCATGATCTGATCACCCAAAATGAGCCCGGCACCTTCGGGACCGTGGATATTTCCGGTAATCCCTGGATCGAAATTGATTTTCCGGAGGATGAGCTTCGGGCCCGCAGTGAAATCCTGCCCCGGATCGAAATCCTGGAAAAACATTAGCCGGCAGCCGGCTTTTGCTTTTTCGCCCTGAAAAATGTAAACCAATCAACATGGCATCAACTAATCAGACCGCGCAGGCCGAGCCGGTGGCGGAAACATCGAAATCCGCCAAACTGGGCGGGATCATTGCATCCGGGGAGCTGGAATTCCTCATGGAGGCCCATGACGGGCTGTCGGCCAAGATCGTCGAGGAAGCGGGCTTCAAGGGGATTTGGGCCTCGGGCCTGGCCATGTCGGCGGCCCTGGGTGTCCGCGACAGCAACGAAGCCTCCTGGACCCAGGTCCTGGAAATGCTGGAATTCATGTCGGATTCGGCCCGCATCCCCATCCTGGTCGATGGCGATACAGGGTACGGCAATTTCAACAATATGCGCCGCGTGGTGCGCAAGCTGTGCCAACGTCAGATCGCCGGCATCTGCATCGAGGACAAGCTGTTCCCCAAGACCAATTCCTTCATCGGCGAGGGTCAGCCCCTGGCCGATATGGATGAATTCTGCGGCAAAATAAAAGCCGGCAAGGACAGCCAGACGGAACCGTCTTTTTGCATCGTGGCCAGGGTTGAGGCCCTGATTTCGGGCTGGGGAATGGAAGAAGCCTTGCGCCGGGCCGAAGCCTACCGCCAGGCAGGTGCCGATGCCATCTTGATCCATTCCAAGCAGAACGAGCCCTCCGAGATATTCCAATTCCTCAGCGAATGGGATAACCGGGGGCCGGTGATCATCGTTCCCACCACCTATTTTCAAACGCCCACCGATGAGTTCAGAAAGGCGGGCGTTTCGGTGGTCATCTGGGCCAACCACAATCTTCGCGCTTCGATCAGCGCCATGCGGGAAATTTCAAGCCAGATTCAGCGCGATCAGGCCATCAGCGGCGTGGAGAACACCATCGCCAGCGTCCAGGATGTTTTTGGTCTGGCCGGCAACAACGAGTTGGCCGAGGCCGAGCGGCTTTATCTGCCTACCCGCCAGCCCCAGCCCAAGGCCGTGATCCTGGCCGCCTCCAGGGGTGCGGAATTGGGCGAGCTGACCAATGATCGGCCCAAATGCATGATCGATATAAGGGGCAAGCCATTGTTGCACCGCCTGGTATCGACCCTTAACCAGGGCGGTGTGCGCCAGATCACGGTGGTGCGGGGCTATAAAAAAGAGATGATCAACCTCCCCAATATCAGCACCGTCAATAATGACGCATATGCCGAAAGCGGCGAGCTGGCCACCCTGGCCAGCGCGGAAAATTGCCTGGAAGGCGAAACCCTGATCGCCTATGGCGACATCTTGTTCCGCCAATCCGTTCTGGATGAATTGCTGAAGGCCGAAGGCGATATCGTGCTCATCGCCGATGCCATGTGGCGCGACAGGGATCCCGATCCCAAATCCAGAACCCGCGATCTGATCGCCTGCACGGTGCCGTTCAATAATGATTTTCTGGACGAAGCGCCGGTCCATCTGAAGCAGATCGGGCCTGATCTGGAGCCCACTAAAATAGATGCCGAATGGATCGGTTTGGCCAAATTGAGCCCTGCCGGAACGGGTGCGCTCCGTACCCGGCTATTGGATATGAATAGCGAACCCGGGCGGGAAAATGCGGGCATGGTTGATTTGTTCCAGGATCTGGCCGATGGGGGCCATGCCATCCGGGTGATTTATGCCGCCGGCCAATGGCTGGATGTGGACAATGCCAGGGATCTGGCCGAAGCGAGGAAATTTTTATGATCCAGGCCGATGATTTCCTGGACCCGGCCGGCGGGCGGGGATTTGATTTTTACAGCGGCGTGCCCTGCTCCATCCTGCAGCCCTTCATCAACCGGGTGATCGGATCGCCCCACAGCGATTATATCGGCGCGACCCAGGAGGGCGAAGCCGTGGCGATCGCCGCCGGGGCTTGGCTAGCGGGCCGTAAGACCGTCGTCATGTGCCAAAATTCCGGTTTAGGAAACTGTGTCAACCCATTGGCATCGTTAAATTTTCCCTTTAAAATCCCTACTCTACTCATCGCCACCTGGCGGGCCCAGCCGGGCGTCAAGGACGAACCCCAACACCAGCTTATGGGGACCATCACCCACAGCCTGATGGAGACCCTGCGCCTGCGCTGCATGCCCTTCCCCCACACGGCGGACGAAGTAGCGGCCTGTCTGGATGCGGCGGAAAGCGTGATGGAGGAAGGCGGGCTTCCCGTCGGTCTGGTCATGGAAAAAGGCGCGGTGGCGCCCGAGCCGTTGGATCAGGCCCCCCTTCAGCCAAAGCCCCGCTGCGAGGTGCAGGATTTGCTGAGCCGTGGTCAGCCGGTGGCGCGCATGGCGGCGCTGGAGCGGATTCTGGCCGGTATTCCGGGCGCTGCGGCGGTTATCGCCACCACCGGAAAATCAGGGCGGGAATTGTTCACCCTGGCCGACAGGGAACAGCATTTTTATCTGGTGGGCTCCATGGGCTGCGCATCGGGCCTGGGGTTGGGGGTGGCGCTGAATTCATCCCGCCCGGTCATCCTGCTGGATGGCGACGGAGCTGCCTTGATGAGCCTCGGCAACATGGCCACCATCGGCGCCCGGGGGCTCGGCAATCTGATCCATATAGTGCTGGATAACGGGGTGCATGATTCCACCGGCGGTCAGGCCACTGTCAGCCCCAATGTGGAATTCGCCCATGTGGCCCGCGCGCTGGGCTATGGGGCGGCCTATGCCTGCGATGATCTGGCTGGACTGGAACAAGCCCTGGCGGCTTCACTAGCGGGGGATGAGACCAGCTTCATACATTTGCGCATGGCGCCCGGCTCCATTGATAATCTGGGCCGCCCCACCGTCGCCCCGCCTGATGTGGCGCGCCGCTTTAAGGATTTCCTTAAAGACAGCTAACCCGTTTGCCAAACAAGGCCAGGCAAGGCTAAAGTAATTTTCTACATGGACCCCCCTGGAAAAAAATGGGGTGCGACTAATCCGCTATAAGGCAGGACGGATCAGGAGCGCACCCCAAGTTCACCAGGGAGGAACTGGGGTCCCGGTGGAAAAAAATGGGGTGCGACTGATCCGTAATAGGCAGGGCGGAACAGGAGCGCACCCCAAGTTCACCAGGGAGGAACTGATATCCCATTTGGGAATTTCTGTTGTTTTGGCCGGTCATGAACATCCGCTCGTGGCGCCGCAGGTCAGGCATTTCATGCAGGTCCCGTTGCGCACCAATGTGAAATTGCCACAATCTCCACAAGCGTCACCCTCATAGCCCTTCATCTTGGCTTCGCGCACCAAATCCGTGGCGGGTTGGGAGCCACTCATTTTGCCGCCCATATCGAGAGGCTGTATAACCACGGTCTGGGAGGTGGCGGCGGCGCCGGCGGCGCTCATGGTTGCTTCCTGGCCGCCGCCTTCGGCGCCGGCGGCACTTTTGCCGCCGTTGAGAACTAGAAGGTTGGATCTGAGGTAACCCTGGCTGGCCACCCTGGCGACCGGCACGGCGCCATCCTCGCTGCCCCTGCCGACGGTGTCGGGCTTCAAATCGTCGGGCTGCACATGGGCAAGATCGTTGCGTCCCATATAGGAAACCGCCAATTCGCGGAAGATGTAATCCAGGATCGATGTGGCCATCTTGATGGAATCATTGCCCTCGACCACGCCCGACGGCTCGAAGCGGGTGAAGGTGAAGGCTTCGACAAACTCGTCAAGAGGAACGCCATATTGCAGGGCGATGGATATGGCGATGGCGAAATTATTCATCAGCGAACGAAAGGCGGCACCTTCCTTGTGCATGTCTATGAATATCTCGCCTACTTGGCCTTCCTCATATTCGCCGGTCCTGAGATAGACCTTATGCCCACCGACGGATGCCTTTTGCGTATAGCCCTTGCGCCGGTGGGGCAGACGGGCCCGTTTGGCGACAAAGCGCTCAACCACCCGTTCGGCGACGATTTCGGCCCGCACAGCAGAAGGCTCTTCTGCCAGTTCCTCGGCCAGTTCGGCGCCGTCTTCCTCCAGGCCCAGATCGGCCCCGGCCAATGGCTGGGAAAGTTTCGATCCATCCCGGTAAAGGGCGTTGGCCTTAAGCCCCAGGCGCCAGGACAAGGCATAGGCTTCCTTGCAATCCTCAATGCTGGCACTGTTGGGCATGTTGATGGTCTTGGAGATGGCGCCCGTAATGAATGGCTGCGCCGCCGCGTTCATACGGATATGGCTGTCCACCGAGAGGAACCGTTTGCCATCGCGCCCGCAGGGATTGGCGCAATCAAACACGGCCAGGTGCTCATTCTTGAGATGTGGCGCGTTCTCCAGGGACATGGCGCCGCAGACATGGATGTTGGCCGCCGCCACGTCTTCGGGCGAAAAGCCCAGCGCCCCCAGCATGTCAAACGACATATCGTCCAGCTGGCGTTCCGTGAAGCCCAAAGTCTGGGTGCAAAAATCCTCGCCCAAAGTCCATTTGTTGAAGACGAATTTGATGTCGAAGGCGTCTTTTAAGGCGCCGTCCAAAAGCCCCAAGGCATCTTCGGTGAAGCCCTTCTGGGCCAGCGCCTCATGGCCTATGGCCGGCGAGCCCTTCAGCGTGCCGTGACCGATGGCGTATTTCTCCATTTCCCGGATTTCGGTATCGCCATAGCCCAACCGGGCCAATGCCTGGGGAACGGAACGGTTGATGATTTTGAAATAACCGCCGCCCGCCAGTTTCTTGAATTTAACCAGGGCGAAATCGGGCTCGATACCCGTCGTGTCGCAATCCATGATCAGGCCGATGGTCCCGGTCGGTGCGACCACCGAAACCTGGGCGTTGCGGTAGCCATATGCCTCACCGCCGGAAAGCGCCTGATCCCAGGACAGCCGGGCCATATGGATAAGTTGTGCGAGGGCCCCTTCTCCGCCAACGGCTGGCGCATCCTCCAGGGGAACGGGCAGGATGGACAAATCTTCGTAGCCACCGGTTTCGCCATAAGCCGCCCGCCGATGATTGCGGATGACCCGCATCATGGGTTCGCGGTTCGCGTCAAAGCCCGGAAAGGCACCCAAAAGCCCGGCCATTTCGGCCGATGTTGCGTAACTCGTGCCGGTCATCAGGGCGCTGATGGCGGCGCAGATGGCCCGGCCTTCATCTGAATCATAAGACAAGGCCATGGACATCAAAAGCCCGCCCAGATTGGCATAACCCAACCCCAAGGTGCGATAGCGGTAAGACAGTTCGGCGATCTGGGCCGACGGGAACTGGGCCATCATCACGGCGATTTCAAGATTGATGGTCCACAGACGCACCGTATAGGCGAAAGCCTCACAATCGAAGCTGCCGTCATCGGTTTGAAAGGCCTTCAGGTTGAGAGACGCCAGATTGCAGGCCGTGTCATCCAGGAACATATATTCGGAGCACGGGTTTGAGCCGTTGATGCGGTCCGAATCGGGGCAGGTGTGCCAGTCATTGATGGTGGTGTCATATTGCAGGCCGGGATCGGCGCAGGACCAGGCGGCTTCGCCGATCTGATCCCACAAATCACGGGCCTTGAGGGTTTTGGACACTTCCCCATCGGTGCGCTGGATAAGATCCCAATCCCCGTCATCACCCACCCGGCGCAGGAAATCATCGGTGACGCGCACCGTATTGTTTGAATTCTGCCCGGACACGGTGAGATAGGCATCCGAATCCCAATCCGTATCAAAGGTGGGAAATTCCATCCAGGTGAATCCCTGCCGGGCATATTCGATGGCCCGCTGGATGCAGTTTTCCGGGATCATGGCGCGCCTTGCCTCGCTGATCGCCTTCTTCAAATGCGCATTGCCGGCGGGCTTGAAGGCATCTTCCCCCTCGCCTTCACCGCAGGCCTTGATCACCGCGTTCAGATTCTTTTCCGTAATCTTGGACCCGGCCACCAGGGCCGCGACCTTTTGCTCTTCGCGCGCCTTCCAATTGACGAATTCTTCAATATCCGGATGATCCGCATCCAAAATGACCATCTTGGCCGCGCGCCGCGTGGTGCCGCCCGATTTGATGGCGCCCGCCGCCCGGTCGCCTATTTTGAGAAAACTCATGACGCCGGAGGATTTACCGCCGCCGGACAGGGGCTCGTCAGCGCCCCGGAGGGCCGAGAAATTAGTGCCCGTGCCCGAGCCATATTTGAACAGGCGCGCTTCGCGCACCCACAAATCCA
>CAZBQG010000086.1:0-2572 GCA_964493945.1 uncultured Rhodospirillaceae bacterium | reverse complement strand
TGATGCCCCCTTCATTGACCAGATCATCCTCGATGCCCTGGATAAAGCAGGCATGGGGCTGGGGGTGGGCGTAGGCGGAGTCCGACTGGGTCAATTGCCCGGTATCGAAATCCACATAATGATGCCCCTGGGCAGGACCATCGATGCCATAGGCCCAATGCAGACCTGTATTGAACCATTGGGGCGAATTGGGCGCGCAACGCTGGTGACACAGCATGTGACACATTTCATCGTAATAGGCTCTTGCGTCTTCCTCGCCGTCGAAATAGCCGCCCTTCCAGCCCCAATAGGTCCAGGTGCCGACCAGCCGGTGAAAGACCCGCTTGGCCGTGACCTCCCCGCCAAGGCGCTCATCTTCCGGTAATCCGGCCAGCACCGCCTCATCGGGCTCTGATCGCCAAAGCCAGGAAGGAACGTCATTTTCCTCGACTTTTTTGAGCCTGGCCGGCACGCCCGCCTTGCGGAAATATTTCTGGGCCAGCACGTCGCAGGCCACCTGCGACCAATGGGCCGGCACCTCCATCTCGTCCAAGGCAAAGACCACCGAGCCGTCCGGATTGCGGATTTCGCTGGACGTTGTGCGGAATTCGGTAGCGCCATAGGGCGCGGTTTCCTGTTCGGTAAAGAATCGTTGTATACGCATAAGCCCCTCAGTTTTTCCCCGATGGAGGCCGACATCGGCGTTCCTCATTGGGAACGTTCTCTGTCTCCCAGGCCAGCCACCGCAATTTAAGATCCCGCCATCCCCTAAGCACAAGATATGGTGGTTTAATTTATGACGAGGGGCAAACCTAGCGGAAGTGGATTCAATCCACAACAGGTTTTTTCAATATTTTGATTATTTATTTGATTTGATCACTATATATAGTAGTAGAGGGGTTAACAGATATAGTGGTAAAGGGGTTAGCAGGCAAGCACCTGAAAACAGTGTCGGCGGAGGGACACAATATATGGATTATTATTTTTTTATTGTTTTATTGTTTTATTGCAATAGCTTATAGGCTATTTATCCAGTGGAATTTGCAAATTCTTCCAGGATTTCTTCCAACTCTGAAAACACACTCTGCCAGTCCCCGGGACTTGGCTGCTGAAACAGCCGGACGGTGGGATACCAGACGGACTCCACCCCACCCCGCCCCCACCGCCAATCCGGCGCATGGGGCAAGATGATCCAGCAAGGCAGCCCCAAGGCCCCCGCCAGATGGGCCAGGGCCGTATCCACCGTGATGACCAGATCCACGCCCGCCAAGGCCGCCGCGTCGGCCTCGAAATCGGCGCAGGCCGGACCCCAGTCGGAAACATTCTCCAAATCCGCCAGTTGGAACACCTGATCCGCCCCGTCGCCTTTTTGCAAGGCAGCCAGATGAACGCCCGGAACCTGGGCCAGGCACCTGAACAGGCCGGCCGGGCAAGACCGGTCCCGCCAGGCGTCATGCACATATTTGGCCCGCCCCGCCCAGGCGAACGCTACCAGACACTCCGCACCCGATGGGCGGCGGTGGTGCGAAGGCGCGCTGATCGGCCGCAAATAAGGCGTGGCGGCGGGAATGGCATCACCCGGCAATATCCCAGGCAGATCCAAAAGCGCGGCCCAAACATCGAAGGGGCCGGGATCGGCGCCCAGTTCAACCACCCGGTCCACCCCGTCGGCCCCCGCCAGCAGGCTCATCAATGGGCGCTGGCAGGCCAGGATGACCTCCCCACGGCCCGATTTATCGATCAGCCCCGCATAGCGGATGAACTGAATAGAATCCCCCAGCCCCTGTTCGCCGTGAAGCAGCAGCCTGCGCCCGGCCAGGGGAGACCCGTCCCATTTGGGTGCCTCAAAGGATGGCTTGGTCAAGGCGTTGTTGGGGTTTTGCCAGCGCCAGCCATATTCCCCCCAGCCCTCGGCCATCTCTCCCGCCTGCAACAGGGCCTGGCCCAGATTTTCGTGGGCTTCGGCCAGACCAGGCGCCAGTTCCACGGCCCGGCGAAAGGCGCCAATAGCATCCGCGTCCCGGCCCATCACGGAAAGCGCCGTGCCCCGTGAATTAAATATCTGCGCCTGACCGGGCGCCAATTCCAATGCCTTGTCCAGGGAGCCAAGCGCGTCATCGGGCCGCCCGGCATGGATCTGCGCATTGCTCAGATTAAGCCAAAGCCCCGCCTGCGCAGGCTCGGAGGCAACCGCCCCTTCCAGCGCACTGATCCCGGCCAGCGGCTCCCCCATCTGATACAAAAGCCGCCCCAGATTACCGGCAGCCTCGGCGTAATCCGGCCGCAATTCCAGCGCCGCCTCATATTGCTCGCGCGCCGCATCTACCTGCCCGACGCTTTCCAAAGACAGCCCCAGGGACAGACGCAAGGCGGGATGATCGGGCCGCAAGGCAACGGCCCGAAGCCCAGCCTTGGCCCCCTCGGCGGCGCGGCCCATGCCACGCAGCAGCCTGCCCTGGTTGTGATGGGCCTCGGCCATGCCGGGCTCCAAGTTTGTGGCTTCGGTGTAGGCGGCCAGGGCGTCGGAAGCATCACCGTTGGATTCGCGCTCGACGCCAAGCTCGAACCACTCGGCGGGGGTTGTTGGGGGTTG
>CAZBQG010000085.1:0-16061 GCA_964493945.1 uncultured Rhodospirillaceae bacterium | reverse complement strand
ATCCATACGCTTCCCATCAGTGTGGCACAAACGAAAACACCAATGGTCTCGTGCGCCAATTATTCCCTAAGGGAAAAGCGCCATGCACTGCAAGGATGTCGGTGCCATACACTTGCATTGGGGAACTCCGGAGGTGAGCAAAAATTATGTCAAAGGTTGGGGCCTATCATATATTTTGGCGAAGCATGGTCCTGAGGCAGTCGAGGGAATACTTGAGGCGATAGCCAAAGGTGTCAAGAAACCTTCTTCACCAAGCCATTTGATATTGGAGCACAATGGAACAAGAGCAGTTCTCTTTAGAATGAAAGGAAAAAAGGACAGGATCCCACATGGTTATTAAGCGGCTACAAAATAGGCGAAGCTCTTGACCTGCCACTTGATCTTGACAAAATCAGTGGGCCACTTTTCTTCGGAAAGGGCGTGAAGTGAATAGAAAGAGGTGCGCTCCGGTGAACCCGAGGAGGTTGCCGGCTCCTTCGGGCCTACGCATGACGGGCTTACACTATGTTGTCCCGCCGTGGGAGCGGAGCGCAATTCTGTAACACTATATGAGTGGAATTACAACAATGAGGCGAAGAATTTTTGACAATTAATCCAAGACCTCCAGCCCAACTTCACCTAGCCAGAATCGAAAGGTCATCGGATGATTAACGATAATTCACATATGGAAAAATCAAAAAAGCGCGGCCTCATATCTTGCGTTTTGTGCTTGCGGCACACAGAGTGAGGCTGGTGGTCCGGGGTCATGGTCCGGGGTCACAAAGCACGGGGTCAGGTCTTGCGTTTTGCGCTTGCGACATGGCATACCCGGCTGTATTGAATGCCGAAATGCCTGCCGATCTCAGCCAGGCTGTAGGCCCCGGATGCCCACGCCTCCCGGATGGCCTGGTCTCGGCCCGGCATAGCCGCTTCGTATGGCTCCAGGGTTTGAGCCCCGGCACGCCGTTGGGCGCGGGGCACTTCACCGCTCACTTTTCCGCCCGCCAGCCTGTCAGCCTGTCAGCCTGTCAGCCAATAATTGCAGGGACACAATATATAATTATTCCCTAAAGTTCGGGGCAAATCCAGACGGCTGGGTCAATAGTTCCCATCAGGCGCAGAGCGCAGAGGAAAACTGTTTACGCGGCGGTGGCTGCCACATGATCATGTTTGACCGGGCGGCCAGCCCGGCCTCGCCAAGCAAGCTTTTCTTTTTCCGCTCCTCCCGCCACCCCTGCGTCAACTCTTGGCCGTGATGCGGGCATGCAGGCTGCCGATGGCGGCGGATTTTATTTCCACCTTGTCGCCGATCTGCAAAAAGGGCTCGTCGGGCTGTTTGCCGTCACCGCCCACCGGGGTGGAGTCGGCGACCGTGCCCGCCGGCGTGCCGCTGAGGATGATGTCGCCCGGAAATAATGTCATATCGCGGGACAAATATTCCAGATATTCACCGAAGGAAAAGACCATCTCTTTGGTATTGCCCACCTGGCGCTGCTGGCCATTGACCAGGGTTTCGAAATCCACGTTTTCAGCGTCCAGCTCATCGACAACGACGCAGGGGCCAAGTGAGAGCGGGGTGTCGAAATTCTTAGCCGGAGCAAAATTCATGGGGCCAGCTTTTCGCGGGGGCCCCGGATGCTCCAATCACAGGCGAGCGTCACGCCCAGGCGAAATCCTTCAGATTACCCGGGCTCAAATCCTTACCCTTGGCCCCCAGAATAACCCCCACCTCGCCTTCGAAATCCAATTGCCCGCAGCGGGCCGGATAGATCATGTCGCCCCGGGCCCCAAGGAAATCCCGGGTCACGTTCCAAAAGCCCCAGATGTACGGCTTTTCCATTTCCCGCCCGCCCCGGCCGTCATGCGTTCGCGGTGTGTGATGAAGTTGGACCCGGCGCAGGCAACCCTAGTGCCGGTGGGCAGGGACGCGTGAAGCTCCACGGCACCCAGATCATGCACAATGCCATCATCTTGGCCCTGCCCCTGGCTGGTCACATATTCCACGGCCTGATGGGCGTTATCGAGAGCCACCCGGCCGCCTTCTATTAAGCGCACCAGATCGAAGGGAAGTTAGGCCTCGGCCTGTCGGTCGGGCTCTGCCACGCCATCTTTTTCGCTTAAGATTTTGGCATGGGCATGGGAAAGATCGACCACATTGCCGTCTTGTATGGCGCCGGGGCGCCGCTCGGGTCCGTAGACTGCTATTTTCATTGCCTAGCTCCCCTTCCCTAACCCGCCGCCGAAAAGCCCGCTAGGCGGGCATAGCGGGCCCGTTGCTGGGCCTGATTGCCATATTGGGCGGCCAGCGCAATGGCGCGCTTGAAATAAAGCCCGATATCATGCTCGTCCGTATAGCCGATGCCGCCATGGAGCTGGATGGCGGATTTTGTCAGTGAAAGCGCCGCCCCCGATGCCTGAGATTTGACCGCCGCCGCCAAGGCCGCCGATGCGCGCCCTGTATCTTCCGCACCCGCCACCTGAAAGACGAAGGAGCGGACCAGTTCCACATTGATAAATTCATCGACCGCCCGGTGCTGCAGGGCCTGGAAGCTGCCGATAGGCTTGTCGAACTGTTCGCGCACCTTGAGATATTCCAGCGTGATGTCCAAAGCCTTCTGCATCAGGCCGGCCAGTTCGGCGCCAACGCCCAGCAAAAGCCGGTCATTCATGCGGGCCGTGATTTCCACCGCCCGGTTGGCCCCGGCGATGATATTTCCCTCAGCCACATGCGCATCTTCCAGAATTAATGTGCCCGTGCCGCCGGCATCGATGCTGGAAATCATCTCTACACCCACGCCGCCAGCGTCTTTCGCCACATGGCAAAGCAGGCTACCCTGGGGGCCTTGTGCATTGACCAGATAACCGTCCGCCCCGGCGGCTGCGGGGATGAAGCATTTGGTGCCGCTGAGGCGAAAGCCCTTGCCGTCGGGCGCGGCGCTGGTCTCGGCATCTGCTGGATCGGCGGCGTAAGATTCCTCGAAGATCGCCGGCAAAACCACCTTGGAGCCATCCATGACGCTTGCCGCCAGGGCGCTCTGGGTTTCGGAGGGCTCGCCTTCGCCGATGGCCCGGGCGGCCACGGCGCCGGCGCCGAGCGGCTCCATCATCAGGCCCGCGCCGCCTTGTTCCAAAATGAGGCAAAGATCGGTCATGCCGAGACCCAGGCCGCCCGCCTCCTCGGGCGCGATGATCCCCAGCCAGCCGGCTTTGGCCATTTCGCTCCAAAGTACCCGGTCAAAACAATCCGTCTGCCCCCGCAAGGCACGGACCCGGTCCGGGCCTGCGTTGCGCTCTACGAAGGTCTGGGCGCTTTCCTGCAGAAGTTTTTGTTCATCGTTAAGCAGCAGTTCCATGACTTCCCCCTTTTTAGGCTCCCCTATCAAAGCCCAAAGGCACCCATTTGCCAAGACGCATCCCTTGGGTATGGCTGACTAACGCATCGCGGCTTGGTACATTTCCTGGCGGTGGGTATAGACGAACACGGCCATCAGGGCGGCGGCGGCGGCGCCCAGGATGATGGGCCATTGAAAGCCGATGAAATCGGCCATGGTGCCCAATATGAGCGCGCCGAAAGCCGGACCCGCTCGCTGGCCCAGGGCCCAAAGGCTCATGACCCGGCCCCGGAAGGAGCCTTCCACCGCACTTTGTACGATGATTTGTCCGGAAATGATCATGCCCATCTGAGCCCCGCTGACCAGAACCATGACGGCAATGCCAAGTCCAAAACTGGTCGTGCTCCCCAACAAAAACAGAGAAAGCACGCTGAGGAAGAGGCATAGGAAATAGGCGATGAAGACGCTTCGGGTGCGGCTCAGATTGCCGATGGCAAGGGACGAAAAGATGGCCCCGAAACCTGCCGCCGAAACCAATATGGCGACCCCTTCCCTGGGGTCGCGGCCGAACAGGGTTTTGGTGATGCCAGGCAGAATTTCCATATAGGAATGAAGGCAAACCGACGTGACGACGAGCATCAGCAAAAGATATTTCATGGTCGGGTGGCTCAGGGAATAGATCAGTCCTTCTTTCAGATTGGCCAGCATGCCCACACGCAGATTGGCCTTTTCATCCGGATTGACGATGCGGATCATGAAAAGCACCATCAGATAAAAGGAATAGCCCACCGCATTGACGGCAAAGGCCACGCCGACGCCCCATTTGGCCAGCACCGGAATGGCCAGAGCCGGGAACAGAAAGCGGGCCAGATTGAACAAGGTGGAATGGATGGCGATGGCCGCGGCCAGGTCTTCCTTGGGCACCAGGGTAGGCGCGATGGCCATGCGCAAAGGCATCCAGAACGCCGCCGATATGCCATGGCTGGCGGCAAGAGCCACCAGAACGAACAGATTGGCCCAGCCGGCCAGGGTCACCCAGGCCAGAATGGCGGTCACCACCATGATTGATGCCTGCACGATGCGGCCCACCACCAGCCGGTCGTAGCGGTCAACGACGGCGCCGGCGATGGGCGAGAGCAAAATGGCCGGCACCGCATCGGATAGGGCTATGAAGGCCAGCCAGAAACCGGATTCGGTCAATTCCCAGGTGAGAATGCCAAGGCCGATTTTATAGAACCAGAAGCCGCCGCCGGAAAACCAGCCGGCCAGTTCGGCCAGGGCAAAGTCCCGGTGGCGGAGCGCGCGGAGCGGGCTCCTGGAGATCAGGATGCGCAATGAGTTGCGAAATTCTTTCACGGTTCGATTTCAAAGCGGTGTTTCAGTATCGGCCACGGGCTTTTTATGCCTTCGGAGCCGTACAGATGTTATAATGGATTAAGCGGTTTAATGGGAGGACGGAAAAAATGGATGTCAATCTGAGCAGCGCCATCCATACGGCCATATCGTCGACCCAGCGCATCGCCCACCTTATGGAGCAATCCACGGCGAACGTCTCCACAGGGCAGCAGCAGGAGGCAGATGCCCAGGCCAAGGACATCGCCGCCGGCCTTTCCAGCCAGACCACCGGCTTCCTGGGCGTCAAGGACAGCATCGAACAAGGCCAGCAGAGCATCCAGACGGCCACCATGGGGCTGCAATCCGCCGCCGAGATGCTCAACCGGATGAAGGCCGTGGCCCAGCTATATGAAGACTCCAACTCGGCCACGGAACAGGCCGCCCTGTCCGCCCAGTTCGACGAATTGAAAGCCCAGTTGGACGGGTTGGTGGGGGATTCGTCTTATGGCGGCACCAATCTCATCAATGCCTCCCCCGATACATTGGAGGTGCCATTGAACGAAGATGGCTCTTAGGGATTGGATGTGGCCGGCACCGCCGCCGACTCGGCCGCGTTGGGGGTGACACTGAGCACCGCCTCCATCGATGCGGCACTCGATCAAGTCCGGTCCATGACGGAGGCCCTTGGGTCCAATGCCTCGGTCCTGGCCATCCGCGAGGAATTCACCAATGATCTGGTCAACTCCCTGGAAGAAGGCGCTCAGAAACTGGTGGGCACGGATTTGAACGAAGAGGCGGCCAACATTCTGACCCAGCAGACCCGGGGCCAGCTCAGCGCCGCCGCGACCGGCATCGCGGCCCGCTCGGAAGCCTCGATCCTACAACTTTTCTAGAGCTTCTTGCGGAACTGAACCGCCAAATTATTGGCGGGCATCTCCTGGATTTGCACCAGATCAAACCCATGCCCTTCGGCCAGCGCGGCCACCTCATCCAGATCGCGGATACCCCAGGCGGGATCACGGCCCCTCAGGCTGTCATCAAAGGCAGCGTTGGAAGACACGCTATGTTGGCCGCCCTTCATAAAAGGCCCGTAAAGGACCAACAGACCCGATGCATCCAGCACCTCCCCTGCCCCTTTCATCAGGCCCTGACAACAGGACCAGGGCGTGATGTGGATCATATTGGCGGAGAACACCAAATCGGCCTCATGGATTGGCCAGGGCAATTTTGTGACGTCCAATTCCAAAGGCGGATTGATGTTCCGGGGCCCTGATTTTTCGATCCAGACCATGATCGAATCCCGCATTTCGGGGTTGGTATCGCTGGTCTGCCAGGTCAGGGCGGGAAATTGCTGGGCCATGAATACCGCGTGCTGGCCGGTGCCGGAACCTATTTCCAGCAAAAGCCCAGCCGGGGGCAGGAGCGGTTTGAGAAAACCCGTGATGGGTTCGCTGTTGCGTTCCGTCGCCGGCGCGTGGCGCAGCCTTGAGTCACTTTCGTCACCGGGTGTGCCGAACGGAGCGGAGGTTCCAGCCATCTCCGGATGGTAGGCTGGGGAGGTAGTGCGGGCAATATCATCTTTTTATTATGCATGGATGCGGGCTATATCACCCCTCACACCAAGCATGGGCGGGACGGATTATGAGCGAAGACGAAACTTACGAAGATATTCTCTATGAAGAACGGGCGGGCGTTGCCTGGATCACCATCAACCGGGCCCAGGTCTATAACGCTTTCCGGGCGCAAACCTGCGAGGAGCTTTCCCAGGCGATCCGCCGGGCGGGCTGGAACCGGGAGTTGGGGGTGATTGTGCTGGCAGGCGTAGGCGACAAGGCCTTTTGCACCGGCGGCGATCAATCGGATCATGATGGCGGCTATCTGGGACGGGGCACCATCGGCCTGCCCATCGAGGAGGTCCATGGCGCCATCCGCGATGTGCCTCTGCCGGTCATCGCCAGGGTGCAGGGATATGCCATCGGCGGCGGCAATGTGCTGGCCACCCTTTGCGATCTCACCATCGCATCCGAGAACGCCGTCTTCGGCCAGGTGGGACCCAAGGTGGGCTCGGTCGATCCGGGCTGGGGGACGGCGTATCTGGCGCGCATCGTCGGCGAAAAGAAGGCCCGGGAAATCTGGTATCTCTGCCGCCAATATTCGGCCGCCGAAGCCATGGATATGGGGCTGATCAATACGGTGGTTCCGGCGGATGAACTGGACGCGGAAGTAGAGCGCTGGTGCGCCGAAATCCTGGAGCGGAGCCCGACGGCCATCGCCATCGCCAAGCGGTCCTTCAATGCGGATACGGAGCAGATCGGTGCCATCGGCAGGCTCGGCCTGGAAGCGCTGGCCTTGTATTATGATACGGATGAATCAAGGGAAGGCGGAGAAGCTTTCCGTGAAAAACGCAAACCGGAATTTCGCAAAAGGCGGGATGGCAAATGATGGAAACCATCGGCATCGGCTTTTATTGGGATGATCTGGAAGTGGGCCAGACATTTAAAACCCTGAACCGGACCATCACCGAACCCGACATTGTCAATTTCATCGGCGTTACGGGCATGGTGGAGACCCTGTTCACTGATTTGTCCTTTGCCGATCATGGCGGCCTGATCGAGGGCCGCGTCGTGCCGGCGGCCTGCACCTATACGATCATCGAAGGGCTGTTATGCCAGGCCACCATGCAGACCACCGGACTTGCATTGCTGGAAATCGAGCAGAAAATCCTCAAGCCCGTATTCGCCGGCGACACGGTCCATGCCGAGGTCGAAGTCACGGATATTCACCCCACCAGCAAGGGCAACCGGGGCGTGGTCACCACCAAAAACGACGTGGTCAACCAGGACGGAGAGACGGTCATTACTTACAAGGCCGTGCGCATGATGGCGGGCAGGCCCTGAACGGGTCTATAAGTTCAGTTCATGGCTATTCCACCTCCGGCGTCTCCGCCACAAAACAAGATCAAACAACACGGCTTCATTAGGCGGGTGCCCTTCTTTTATGGATGGGTCGTGGTTGCTGTCGCATTTGTCACCATGGGCGTGGGCGTCAATGCGCGCACATCATTCTCGCTTTTGTTCCCACCTATCCTGGGTGAGTTTGGCTGGAGCCGGGGTTCCATCGCCGCCACATTTTCTATTGGTTTTATCGCCTCCACCATCGTGACGCCCTTCGTCGGCGCCCTGATGGACCGTTTCGGTCCGAGATATCTCATCCCTGCCGGCGCCCTTATTGTGAGCACGGGGCTGGTCCTTGCCACATTTTCGACCCAGCCCTGGCATTTTTATCTGACGCTTGGCGTGCTGGTGGTGGGCGGATCGATTTTCATGAACTATATCGGCCATACGTTATTTTTGCCCAATTGGTTCGACCGCCGGCGGGGGCTGGCCATGGGTCTGGCTTTTTCCGGCGTCGGCGTGGGCTCGATCCTTATGTTTCCCTGGATGCAACATTCCATAGAGACCGTCGGTTGGCGGCAAAGCAGCATAACCATTGCGGTCCTCGTGTTTATCGTCCTGGTCCCGCTGAATTTCCTGCTGCAACGCCACCGGCCCAGCGATCTGGGGCTCTCGCCGGACGGGATTGAGCCGGGCGGTAATGGAAAAAACAAGGATGGGTCAGCCTCACCGGATGAGCGCATCGTCGATCACGATTGGGCCGCCACCGAGTGGACTCTTTCCCTGGCCGTGCGCACGGGGCGCTTTTGGTGGCTGATGATCGCCTTTGTTTCCGCCCTTTATGGCTGGTACGCGGTGCAAGTGCATCAAACCCGTTATCTGATCGATGTGGGCATTTCGGGCGAGGCAGCCGCTGTGGCCTTGGGTCTGGTGGGCTTGACCGGCATCGGCGGTCAGATCGGCATCGGCTATTTTTCCGACCGGGTAGGCCGGGAATGGGCCTGGACCGTCGGCCTGTTGGGGTTCATGGCGACATATGGGCTTTTGCTGTTGCTCAAGGACAATCCCTCGGTTTGGCTGATGTATGTGATGGTCGGCTGCCAGGGCTTTTTGGGCTATGGGTTGGCATCCGTGTATGGCACCATCCCGGCGGAATTGTTCGGCGGCAAGCGCTATGGCGTCATCTTCGGCGTGCTGGGTGCGGCGTCGGGCTTGGGCGCCGCATTGGGGCCCTTTGCCACCGGCATAATGCACGACTTTTTGGGAATTTATGATCAGGCCTTTTGGCTGGCCTTTGGCATTTGCGGCTTTTCCATCCTGGCCATGTGGCTGGCGGGGCCCCGCAAGGTTCGCCTGGTGGCGGGCCGCGTCCGGTCGGCCCCTTAGCTGGTCTTGGCCGGGGCGCCTGGGATTTGCAACTTTTCCCCATCGATCAGCACGAAGGCCACCTTGCATACGCCGTCGCCCACATTGCGCCAGCCGTGATTGGTGCCGCGCATGATCACCACATCGCCCTGGCCCAGCTCCACATCTTCTTCATCCAGCATCATCAGCAAGCTGCCCTGGATGACGATCACATAATCGATGGTGTCGGTCCGGTGCAACACCCGCTGGGGCGGCGGACCGCCGGAAGCGCCCGGCTGGATTTCGTGGATGCAAAAGCGGGTGCCGTTGAGCGGCGGCGGAGTGCCCAAGACGCGCGCGCCCATATCCTCATCATCGGTGATATTGGCGGGGTTGGTATCGGTGGCCCAAACCAGGGTTGATTCCACACCCGGGATGGGCGTTTTCACATTGCTGGCTACCCCGTCCTCGACGACCACAGCTTTGTTATTATCGTCGTGGCCCGTTATCACTCTACGTATGGCCATGATGGGTCTCCCTGTTATTGCGCCAATGGCGGGCTGGCATCTCCCGGCAGGGGGGCTTCGAATGTGTTGAGCGTCATGGCGATCATGGAATAAAAGCCGGTGATGGCCACCAGCTCGATGACCATCATCTGACCGAAGGCATCGACGGCCTCTGCGTAGGTTTTATCTTCCACCCTGCCGGTGCCGTAAATCTGGCCACAAAGATCATAGGTGATGCGCTCGTCTTCATGCTCGAACACGGGCGTCTGGCGGGCGGCGATGGCATCGATGACGGCAGGTGAAATTCCTTCTGTCTCGGCGTGGGGGCGATGGGCGAACCATTCATATTGGGCCGTCCAATGGCGCGCCGTACACAGGATGGCCAGCTCCGACAATCGTTGGGGCACGCTCGTCCCTTCGCGGAGCAGATTGCCCAGTTGGTTAGCCTTGTCCACCAGTTCCGGATTGCGCAGCCAGATGGCAAAAGGCCCCCGCACCACGCCGCCCCGGGGGCCGGCGATTTCATCGAAAAGCCGCTTCTGGACTTCGTTCATTTCCGCCGGCTCCAGATCGGGAATACGTGCCATGGCCGCCTCTCAATAATTATGTGTCTATTTAGTCCGTTTCAGACCGACGGTCCCTACATCCTGATCAGCATCGGTGGTGACCACCACGCGGAAATCCTCAAACCCGTCCATTTTGATATCGACCTGGTATTTACGGTCCTTCTCCAGACCCTTTATCCAGAAATCACCGAACTCGTCGGACTGAGTGCTCAGTGTTGCGTCATCAGTCAGGTCGGTCGAGGTAATGGAAGCGCCGGTGATTACTTCATCGGCGGCGGCATCTATTACCAAGCCAGCGATCCAGGGCCTGGGCAGACCCTTCCAATAGACCCTGGGTTCGGCCCCGAATTCGGGATGCAGGGTTTCAAGCCCGCCCGTGTCATCCCCAATATCATGCAAATCCCCGAAGAGGATGGCATCATGGGGACAGACCTGGGAGCATCTGGGCTCTTCGCCCTTGTCTACCCGGTGGGCGCAGCCCGTGCATTTTTGCGCAATCTCCAGATCTTTGTTCATGAAGATCACGTCATAGGGACAGGCGTCGGGGCAAAGCCCGCAACCGGTGCAGGGGCCGGGATCGATCCAGACCAGGCCATCGTCGCGCGTCTTGATGGCGTCATCGGGGCAGACCGTTGCGCAGGGGGATTTTTCACAGTTTTGGCAATGGACCGTTAAGTACGTCACCCTCACCCGGGGGATGCGGCCTCTTTCTTGGGCCCGCACATCTATCCAGAAATGCCCGGTGCCGGGCTGGGGTTCGGCCCAGGGGGCATAGCTGTTTTGCACATGTTCATCCTTGCACGAAATTGAGCAAAGCATGCAGCCGGTGCATTTTTCTACATCGATTAAAAAAGTATGATTTTTCATGGCGCTCATCCCATATCCGGCAATGTGGCGCCGTCGCCCAAGCCGGTTCCAACCTGTATGTCACCCACATCCACCCTGACGATCTGGGCCAGATAACCGCTCACATTCATTTCCGGTATCTTGATCTCATTGCCCTCGCCGTATTTTTCAGGCGGCGTGGGGGCTATCAGATTGATGCAGCCGCCCCGGTCAACCAGCCGGTTATGGAGCGACGCCAAATCCATCTTGGCCCCATGATCAATGGAGAGCGCGCCCGGAATAATTCTCTCCGTCACCAGGGCCCCGCAAAGCACGCCGCCCCGTTCGTTATGGACCAAGACGACATCGCCGTCCTCAATGCCCCGTGCCTCGGCCTCCACCGGGTGAATCCAGCAAGGTTCATAGAGATATCCATCGGGTCCGGGGATTTTGGATATCTCCTGGATCCAGTCGATATCATCGCCCTGCACGTGAAATCTGAACCTTGCATGATTGGACATGACGGTCAGAGGAAACTCCCGCGCCTTGGGCGATTCCTGCTGTTCGGGATGGGTGATCCACCGGGCCAGAGGCGGGCGTTCGGTGTTATCGGAATCCAGCTCAGCGATCCTGGAGGATACGAATTCTATCTTGCCCGACGGCGTTTCCAATCCGCCGCCCGCCTCCCAGAACCAATGGAGGCCGCCATTTTTTTCTCCAAACCCGTGCTCTTTCTTGATCTCCACCCATTCTTCCCAGGTGGGGCAGTCATAGACAAAATATTTCCGCTTTTTGAATTCCTCCCAGCCGATGCCATGCTTGGTGGCGGCCAGGGTTTTCTCATAGGCGGCCTTGATCCAATCCTCGGCGGGGGGAAATGCCTTTTCCAATCCCAGACGCTGGCCGATCAATCTGTGGATTTCGAAATCACTTTTTGATTCCCCCACCGGTTCCACGGCCTGATCCTGATAGAACATGGCCAGCACGTCGCTGCGTTGCACCGTAACCAGATCTTCGTGTTCGTAACTGGTCTGGGCCGGCAGGATCAGATCGGAATAGGGGATGTCGTTTTCAAGCCAGGGATGAACCCCCAGAACAAATTCGATGCGGGGATTTTGCAGGGCCTCCAGCCAATTCCAGCCATGGCCCCAGCTTCCCGGCTGGCTCCCATTTTCATTCCACACCATGCGGATGCCGGGATGATCCTCATTGGGTGGGTAATGATATTGCTTGAACTGGTCTTCCGTCTTGGCCAGGGCCGCCGTCGTCGAGCGCCATTCGATGGAGTTGCACTGGATGGCCTCAGCGGCCAGGGTGCGCGGAACAAAGACCGGTGAGGTGGGGCCGTGCCCGATGGCATATTCGATCATGGGGTTCATCGCCACCCCTTGAAAATCCACATCGGGATAGCGGGGCACCTGGGCCAGATTTTTCTTGTAAAACGAAGGCGCCCCGGTGCGCAGGAATTGCCGCCCCGGTTTACCGATGCCCTGCATGGACAGGATATAGGCTTCCAGCCTGCCAGCCAGATGGGATAGGGTGCCCCTGACCTTGGAGCCCCCGAAATATACCGACAGGGTGGTCTTCTTGGCCGCCCATTCCCGGGCCAGGGCGCGGATGGTATAGGCCGGTACGCCGGTTATCCCTTCACCCCATTCCAGGGCCTTGGGAATGCCGTCGTCTTCACCCAAAACATGCGACTTGAATTCATCAAAACCAACGGTGTGGGATTTTATATATTCCTTGTCGTAGGTCCCTTCCGTGATCCAGGTATGGGCGATGGCGAAATAAAGGGCCGCATCCGTATTGGGTTTAATGGGGATCCACTTGTCGGCATGGACGGCGGCGGCGTAATTCAGGTCCGGTGACAGGGCGACGATCTTGATGCCCGCCCGCTTCAGCCATTTGGGCATTTCCAAGGCGCTGGAGCCCGACATGCCGAGGCCGGTGGCCTCCGGGTCATTGCCCGAAAAAATGACCATTTCCGTACTTTCCAGAACATCGTCCCAGACCGCATCCTGCCAGGGTTCGCCCAGCGTATCGTCAAAGCCCCAGACATGCTTGGCGCCCCAGTAATAGCCTTCCCAGCTGTCCGGGTTGCGCACCTGCTGGGTCCACCATCCCCAGCCCAGATGTTCGCGGGTCATGTCGAACAGATAATGCCCCCAGAAATGAAGGGACTGCATGTATCCGCTGTGTCCATGCCCATCGGCCTGCACCAGGACCGGCTCCATGGATCCATATTTGTCATGAATCCGTTTGATCTGATCGGCGACGATATCCAGCGCCTGATCCCAGCTGATCCGTGAAAAGCTGCTCTTGCCCCGGCGCTCGGCGTTGGGATTGTCCGGGTCCCAATCATCGCGCAGAAGCGGATATTTCACCCGGGTTCTCGAATCCAGGCGCCGCTTGGCGGCAATCGCCAAGGGCATCTGCACTTCCTTGCGGAGCCGGGTGAAATTTCCCCGGGAAGTCTTGATTTCATAAAGCCGGACATCTTCGGGGAAGAAAAAAGGCAGGGAGCGGACGATCCGACCGTCTTCCACATGGCATTCCAGGGGGAAGTTGGACCTGGCCAACCCGCTTGCCGGATGGGCGATGTAAACGGTTTTTTTCGCTTGTTTGTCAGACATGGATCACATCCCCAGCTTGCTGGTGGCCTTTGGTTACGTGGCCGGAATTCCTGAAACTTGTAGAACAATGCCGGTCAAAAGAGAAGGGTAGTGTCTTGCCACGAGGGAGGACAATGCATAAATTTGCCAGCCCATGATTTTGGAGCCCCGAACCCGCAAGTGCCCTCATTCCCTCTCGAAGTTCTCAAACCCTATCAGGACCGCCTCAACGACCATCCCCTCTATGGGGCGGTGAAGACCACCAGTGATCTGAAGCTGTTCATGGAACACCATGTTTTTTCGGTCTGGGATTTCATGAGCCTGGTCAAATTCCTCCAAGCGGGACTGGCCCCGGTCCGGGTTCCCTGGGCGCCGGTGGGGGATCCCAGAGCGCGCCGCCTGATCAATGAAATCACTTTGGAAGAAGAAAGTGACCAGGGCCTGTCCGAAGGGGACGGGGAGAACGGCCATCTCAGCCATTATGAACTCTACACCCTGGCCATGGAGGAAGTGGGCGCCTCGCCCCGGGCCATCCGCGGCTTCGTCACCCTCGCCCTGGAGGAAGGCATGGATGCCGCCTTCGAGCGTGGCGGCGCACCCAAAGCGGCGGCGGATTTTACCCGCAAAACTTTTGATTTCATCGCCAGCGGCAAGCTTCATGTGGTGGCCGCCGCCTTTGCGCTGGGCCGGGAGCATATCATCCCCGATATGTTCCGGTCATTGCTGGAGCGCATGAACATCAACGAAGAGACGGCGCCCGCTTTGCATTTTTATCTCAACCGCCACATTCATCTGGATGAAGCCTTCCACGGACCCCTGTCCCTTCAGATGGTGGAGTTTCTGACCGAAGACGACGAGACCAAGCTGGAAGAAGCCGTCGCCGCCGCCATCTCGGCAATCGAAGCCCGGATCAGTTTTTGGGACGGAGTAAAAGACGCGCTCTAACCCGAGGATCATAGGAAAGGAAGGCAGGATCATGGCCAGCCCCGTACCCTACACGCCCCACCCCGTGCCGGAAGGCGCAAAGCAGGTTGATCTTCGCCAATATTTGCCACAGTTCACGCTGGCCGAGCGGGACCGGCGCTGGAGCGGCATGCGTCAATTGATGAATGACAATGGCCTGGATGCGCTTTTAATTCTTGGCAACGATGTGTTCTTCGATATGGGGCTGGTCAATGCCCGCTACCTGACTCAGATCAGCGCCAAGATCGGGGCCAAGGTGCTTTTTTGGCCGACGAAGACCCCATTGTCTGGACGGCATGCCCATCAGCACCGGCCCACCCAGCCATTATCTTTCGGTTCAAGATTGGGTCAGCGACATCCGGCCCTATGTGGGGCTGGGCGATATGATCGCAGAGCTCAAGGACCGCAAGATCGACAAAGGTCGGGTCGGGCTGACCGGGTTCAGTTCCAGCATCATGGCCACGCCCACCTTGTTTCATGGCGATGTTCAAACCCTGGAGCGGGAATTGCCGGGCGTCGAATTCTTTCCAGCCGGGCCATTATTTGAAGAAATGCGCCTGATCAAAAGCACCGAAGAACTGGCCATGCTCACCGAAGCGGGGCGCATCGCGCGCCTCGTGGTCGATGCTTTCATCGAGATACCGGAACCGGGCATGACCGAGGCGGCATTCTACGCCGAAATCTTCAAGACCAAGCTGATCAACGGCGCCGAGCCCCAGCTTTTCTTTCTCAAGTGTTCGGGCCCGGCCGAGCCCAAGGCCGGCGAGTTCTGGCATATTCTCCATGGCGTCGAGCCCTCCATGGCCCCCAGCCAGCGGCCTTTCGAGAAAGGCGATGTGATCACGGCGGAATGGCACACCCAGTATTGCGGCTATCTGGCGGCCGCCGAGTTCGGCGTCTATCTGGGCAAGAAGGCGCCCGATCAGCTTAAAAACATCAACCGGGTGGCAGTGGAATATCTGGAGATTTCAAAAGAAGTGATGAAGCCCGGCAACACCATCCGTCAGGCCTGGGAAGCCATCCGCGAGCCGGCCCGCAAGGCGGGGCTGGATTATGTGGAGTTGGGCTTTCACGGTCATGGCATGGCTTCGCCCGAATTCCCGACCGCCGCCTATCCAACCGATTACGGCCCCCCCGGGCTCAATGGGCGCGATATCGCCGAGAGGGTTTTCGAGGAAGGCATGGTCATCGGCAATAATATCGATCTGTTCGACCCCAACTGGCGCCCGGATGTGGGTCTGCATTTCGGCGACATGCTGGTGGTCCGGGGCAACCGGGCCGAACCCTTGGTCAATATCCCCCTGGAATTGCCGGAAATAGGGTGAGCCACCGAATTACGGGAATTGGCAGCACAAACTTTCGGCATGGCGGCTATGGGTGGCGCCAGCCCCAATCCGATTTATCCACAGTTTTTCGACAATTTGGGTTTGGTGGATTTTTGCCTCGTCATTATCTGATTGATAAATATTGAACCAACCTGATGGTCCATCTTCCGGAGGCGGCGAAAAAAAATGGCGCATGGCAAAAGCAAGTACAATGATCTTGATGGCACCGAAAAAGCGGCCATCTTCACGCTGTCGCTGCCTCAGGAATATGCCGCCAAGCTGTTCGAGTGCATGGACCAGGAAGAAATAAAAGAGCTGTCCATGTCCATGGCCAATCTGGGCAGCATCGATGCCACCGTGGTCGAGCGCCTGTTCATCGA
>CAZBQG010000084.1:0-16158 GCA_964493945.1 uncultured Rhodospirillaceae bacterium | reverse complement strand
CTCGGCTGTGCACTCAAATCAGCCAAAATTTACCGGTTGATGGGGGTGTCCAGCTGGCGGTCGAAAGGGCCGAAACCGCGAACCGTGAGAAATCCGATTTCCTGTCCAATATGAGCCACGAGCTGCGTACACCGCTCAACGCCGTGGTCGGTTTCGCCGATGCGCTGAGGGCGGATCAATTGGGCTTTGATTGTGGAGTGGCCTGCGCCGAATATTTGTCACATATCGGCAGCGCCGGGCGGCATCTTCTTGACGTGATAAATCAGATTCTGGATATGGCCAAAATTGAAGCGGGTAAGCTGGATCTGCATTCGGGCAAAGTTGATCTCCTGGCTCTGATCGGCGAGTCCCTTGATTTGATGGCCGAAGAAGCCCGGACCAGGAAATTGGATTTGACGGGAAATGTCCCCGCCGGCCTACCTTCCATTGAAGGGGATGAGCCGCGCCTCAAACAGGTGCTTTTGAACCTGCTTTCCAATGCCATCAAATTCACCCCCGAAGGCGGCAGCGTTTCCGTTGGTGCAGAGTTGGCCGGGGATGGGGAAACAGTCATAACGGTCACGGATAAGGGGATCGGCATGGACGGGGCGGCCATCACCCGGGCGCTGGAGAGGTTCGGTCAGACCCATAACGACCCGATGGTCAATATTAGCGCCGGTACCGGCCTCGGCCTGCCCCTGGCTCGCGAACTGATCGAGGCCCATGGCGGCCACCTCCAAATATTCAGCCAGCCTGGCCAGGGCACCCGGGTTGCCATCCACCTACCCAGGCGAGAAGACGGTTAAACCTTTATGAGAATTTACAGTTGAATCAATTTCTGAATGCTTGTGCCGGTACTTCCTGCTTCCTGGCAAAATCGGCGTGCCAGACTTGATATCCAGCTATTCCACCTGAAAAAATATGGTCATTTTGGTTGGAATGGGGTGTATCAAATGGATCAGCCGGGCTATAGTCCGGCCAGCTATGATCGGGAAGGGACCCGGAGGCTGAATGTCAAATGGGAGAAGAGAATGAAAAAGCTTAGTTTGTTGCTCGGAGCTGCCGCACTGATTTCGGCTGCTGCGATTACTTCGGTGCAGGCCCGCGATCTGGTTTACGGTTCCTGGGTCAGCCCCAAGCACGGCATTAATCAGGATGCCTTGCCTCCCCTGTTCAAGGGTGTGGAAAAAGACACCAAGGGCGCCGTTAAATGGAAACTGGTTGCCGGCGGCGCGCTGGTCAAGGGCAAGAACACCCTGGCCGGCGTCAAGGACGGGCTCGTCGATGCCGGTCTGGACATCGCGCTCTACGCGGTGAAGAAGACGCCGTCAAACGCGTTGATTTTCAGCACCCTGGTCTTCGGCGATGATACGGTCGCCGCGACCGGTGCCTTCGTCGAAACCAACTTGCTCCATTGTCCATCATGCCAGAAGGAATACAAAAAGAACAACGCCGTCTTCCTGGCTGGCTATGCGACCACGCCCTTCAGGCTGATGTGCAGGATAAAGGTGAGCACGGTTGCCGAACTCAAAGGCAAGAAAGTGCGTTCCACCGGCGGCGGCGCGATCCTGATCAAGAATGCCGGCGGAATTCCAGTCAACATCACGCCGGCGGAAGCCACCACGGCGCTGCAGCGCGGCGGCATCGATTGCGTGTTGGGTGCGCCCGCCTGGCTCAAATCCTATGGCTATCAGGATGTGGCCAAGCATCTTCTCGGATATCCGCTGGGCATGGTCGGCCCGCCAGGCTCCTTCACCATCAATCGCCGGACATGGAAAAAGTTCACCCCCGAGCAGAAGAAGATTCACTTCAAGTATTTGCCCCGGGTGGTAGCTGAATCAGCCATTTCGGCCTATATAGGCCGCGAAGCGGTGATCATCAAAAATGCCAAGGCCTTGGGCGTCACCATCCACAAGGGTGGACCCGGATGGGCCAAGGTGACCGCTGCCCACTCCAAGGCGCAACGGGCACGCAACATCAAAAATGCCAAGGGCTGGGGCGTCAAAAACCCCGCAGCGATCCTCGATGCGCTGGATAAGGCGATGGTCAAATGGCATAAATTGTCCAAGGATATCGGGCTCAGCGTTCCCAAATTCGAGGCGGCGCTGAAGCGTGAAATCTACGACAAGATTGATCCCAGTAAACTCTAAAACTAAGTCAGGCGCGCGGGCGGTAAGAAACCGGCCGCGCGTCCGGCCGCTGGTAAAGACCTGAAAAGACGGAGGTGGCATGGAAAAGGTCCAGGCCGCCTCCCGTCAGGGGCGGAACGCGACTCGGTGGTGGAACCGGAAGGTAGGCGCTGGTGGAAAAGATCGACTTTTGGATTGATAAGCTGGTCAGTTTTGCCATGTGGCTGGCAATCTTTGTCGGCTTTTTAATGATGGCTCATATTACACTCGACGTGACTGGGCGGATTTTGTTCAACCACCCGCTTGAGGGAACCATTGAGGTCGCGTCGCGCTATTACATGGTGACGGTGGCCTTTCTGCCGCTGGCCCATGTGTCCAGAGGCGATGGTCAGATCATCGTCGAGCTGTTCACCCGCAACCTGGCCCCCGGCCGTATCCTGCGAATGGATACCGTGATCAATATCATCACCATGATTTATATGGTCATTTTCGCTTGGTACACCACCGACATGGCCATCGAAATGTACCATGAGGGCGAATTGGGCGAGCTGGGAGCCGGCTATTTCTCGGTCTGGGAGAGCCGCTGGATAATGCCCATCAGTTTCTGGATTATGGCGGTCTATCTAGCGCTCAGAGCCGTCAAGGATTATCGTAAGGCCGGCGAGGCCTAGGGTGGAGAAGAATAAATGACACCGTTGACCCTGGGCAGCCTGAGCCTCCTCATAGTCGTATTTTTCATCGCTATCCGCCTGCCCATCGGCGTGGCCCTTGGCGCCATTGGTCTTGGCGGCATCATTTTATTGCGCGACGTCGATGTGGCCATCGGGGTGATCAAGGACACCCCATACGAATTTTCGGCGAGCTGGACCCTGACGGCCATTCCCATGTTCCTGCTTATGGGTTCCATTGCCCATAATTCAGGTATCAGCAAGGCGCTCTTCGTGGCCGCCCGTTTGTGGTTCAGCGCGCTGCCGGGCGGCCTGGCGGTGGCAACCAATATGGCCTGCGCGGCCTTTGCCGCGGCGTCGGGCTCATCCGTCGCGACCGCCGCTGCCATGGGCCGGATCGCTATCCCGGAAATGCTGCGCCATGGTTATGACAAGGCACTGGCAACCGGCGTGGTGGCTAGCGCCGGCACCCTGGGATCCTTGATCCCGCCCTCTATTTTGTTTGTTCTCTATGGCATATTCGCCGAGGTCTCTATCGTAAAACTGCTCATCGCCGGCGTTTTCCCCGGTCTGCTGACGGCGTTGGTTTACACCATCATGATCATCGCCCGGGCCAAGATTAATCCGGAACTGGCCCCCAGCCTCAGCAAAGAAGAGACCGAGGCGCTCAAGCCCGACCGCTGGAAATCGCTGGTGGATGTGTGGCCCATCGTGGCACTCATCGTGGGCATTATCGGCGGGCTTTATGGCGGCATATTCACGCCCACCGAGGCCGGTGCCGCCGGCGCCTTCCTTGCCCTGGTCATTGCCGCCATCCAGGGCCGCCTGACCATGCAGGTTTTCCGTGACAGCCTGATGGAATCCATCGGCGCGACGTCGCAGATCTTCTTCGTGGCCTTGGGCGCGGTGATCTATTCCAAATTCCTGGCCCTCAGCGGACTGCCCGTCTTTTTGGGCGAGCTGATGGGCGATTGGGCTCTTAATCCGCTGATCCTGGTCCTGGCCATGTCTTTGGTCTATATCTTTTTGGGCATGTTCCTCGATCCCCTCGGGCTTCTTTTGCTGACTCTGCCGGTTTTGCTTCCCATGTTCGAGGCGCTCAATCTGGACCTCATCTGGTTGGGCGTGCTGGTGGTCAAATATCTGGAGATCGGGCTGCTTACCCCGCCGGTGGGCTTCAACGTCTATGTGATCAAAAGTGTGGTCGGCGATTCCATCCCGCTGGAAACCATTTTCCGTGGTGTCGCCTGGTTCCTGGCCTGCGAAGTGGTAATCGTCGCCCTGCTCATCGCCTTCCCGGAAATTTCCCTCTACCTGCCCAGTACCATGGATTGACAACCGGGCCCGGCTGACGCCCAATGTGGGATGACCTTACGGCTCCTCCTTTTCGCCCTGGCCTGGGTCCTCAGGCTCGTCTCCTGGTTTCACGAGGGATTCCGGGCGCGCCTCGGCGAAAAAGACCTGACCGCACAAATCCGCACCATGGATGGAGGGGTAGGGCGCTACTTTACCTTCAAGGGGGGGCGGCTGACCTCGGGGGGCGGCATTCATCCCCGGCCGGATATCTGCCTGTCTTTTAAATCGGCCAAGCTGGGTGCCAGGCTGCTCACCCCGCCCATCGATTATCAGCAACAGATAGACGCCCAGAAGGGATTTTCCCTCACCCTCACCGGTCCCGAGAGCCTGAGTTACTGGTTCGCCCAGACGATCATCCGGCTGACCACGCTTAACTGGAAATTCGGTATTGATCTGGGGGGCGGGGTTACGCGTTTTACCAATGCGACCAATGGCGGGCCCATTTTCGTTCATGTGCGGGATGGAAAAATCCTGCGCACCACCTTGATCGATTTCGATGCCAATGATCCCCAGCCCTGGTCCATCGAAGCCAGAGGGAAGAAATTTACCCCCACCAGCAAGGCCTTCCCCGCACCTCATGCGCTCAACTGGAAGACCCTGATCTATTCCCCCGACCGGCTGCTTTATCCCATGAAGCGTGTGGATTTCGATCCCGCCGGGGAACGCAATCCGGGCAGCCGGGGGAGCAGCTCCTATGAGCGCATAAGCTGGGAGGAGGCTTTTGATCTGGTGGCCGGCGAAATCAAACGCCTCAAACGCCAATATGGGCCGGGCGCCATCGCCGCATCGCAAGGCTCCCATCATTCATGGGGCAATATCGGATACTACTTGAGCGCCAATCTACGCTTTATGAACGCCATCGGTGCCTGTGAGGTGCATCCCAATCCGGACAGTTGGGAGGGCTGGTACTGGGGCGGCGTTCATCATTGGGGGCAAAGCCTGCGGGTAGGCCTGCCGGATGCTTATGGCACGGTGGAAGATTGCCTCAAGGAATGCGAATTGATGGTCTTTTGGGCGAGCGATGCCGAGACCACATGGGGCACCTATGGTGGCTCCGAAAGCTCCCAGCGACGCCAATGGCTCAAGGAGCTGGGGGTAAAATTTGTCCATATTGATCCCTTTTATAATTATACCATCCAGACCCTTGGCGGAAAATGGCTGACGCCCCGGCCGACCACCGATCCGGCCATGGCCCTGGCCATCGCCCATGTGTGGATCAGTGAGGGTTTGTACGATGAGGAATACGTGGCCAAGCGCACTTCGGGCTTCGATAAATGGGAAGCCTATATTCTGGGGACCGAAGACGGCACGCCCAAGACGCCCGAATGGCAGGAAGCGGAAACCACCGTGCCGGCCAAGGATGTGCGCGCTCTGGCCCGCGAATGGGGCAGCAAAAAAACTTATCTGGCGGCCGGCGGATCGGGCAATGGCATCGCCGCCACATGCCGCAACCAGACGGGCATCCAGTGGGCGCGGGCCATGATCTGCCTGATGGCCATGCAGGGGCTGGGCAAGCCCGGGGTCAATTTTGGCAATATGTCCCAGGGCGGGCCGGTGGATAGCAATTTCTATTTCCCGGGCTATGCCGAGGGCGGCATGTCGGGCGACCTGGAACATACGGCCATGCCCGCCTCGCTCTTTCAGCGCATGCCGCAGTTGCCCACCGTCAACCCCAATTTTCAAGTGATTCCCAAACTGTTCCTGCCCGAAGCCGTCATGGAGGGCAAGGCGGAGGGCTATCTCTGGGTCGGCAAGTCCATGCAGCATCAGTTCCGTAAATTCGGCTATCCGGCACCGGGTCATGCCAAGCTGCGCATGCTTTATAAATATGGCGGCTCCGGCTTCGGCACCCTGACCGAAAGCAACCGCCTGGCCCATATGTACCGGTCAGACGGGCTGGATTTCGTGGTCAACCAATCCATCTGGTTCGAGGGCGAAGCCAAATTCGCCGACGTGATCTTTCCAGCCTGCACCAATTTCGAACGTTTCGATATCAGCGAATGGGCCGGTTCCGGAGGCTATGCCCATAACGGTCAGTCCCGGGTCAATCACCGGGTCATCACGCTCCAGCACAAATGTATCGAGCCATTGGGAGAGTCCAAATCCGATTATGATATTTTCCTTGGGCTGGCCATGCGTTTGGGGTTAGGCAGCTATTATTCAGAAGGCATGAGCGAACTTGACTGGGTCAAGCGCCAGTTCGATGCATCGGATCTGCCGGACGTCATCAGTTGGGCTGATTTCAGGAGCAAGGGTTACTACGTGGTCCCCAGCGATAAAGAAGAATTGCGGGCGCCGCGTTCTTTTGGCTGGTTCCTGGATGGGCGCGCCAAAGATCTGCCCGAGCCCCATCCTCTGCCCGGCGATTACGGCGGCGAATATTTACACGGGTTGCAGACCCAGACGGGCAAGCTGGAATTCGAATGCGAAAGCCTCAAACGTTTTGATCCTGATGACACGGAACGCCCGCCGGTGATGAATTACACGCCGTCCTGGGAAGGCGTGCACAGCACAGATCTTTACGCCAAATATCCTTTGTTTCTGATCACGCCCCATTCCCGCTACAGCTTCCACACCATGGGCGACGGCAAGGACGGCGCCCTTTTGGATATCGAGGAATACCGCGTGCTGGTGGATGGCTATTATTACTGGGTCTTAAGGATCGGCGCTGAAGACGCGGCCGCCCGGGGCATCGGCATGCACGATCTCATCAGTGTGTTCAACGACCGGGGCACGGTCATTTGCGCCGCTCAGGTAACCCAAAGACTGGTGGCGGGCACGGTGTCGGGATATGGAAGCTGCGCCGTCTTCGATCCCATCGGCGAGCCCGGCAATTCACCGGACCGGGGCGGCTGCCTTAATGTTTTGACCCCCAAGCGCACCCAAATCCGCCAATCCCACGCCATGGCCGCCGGCAGTTGCCTGGTCCAGGTGGAGAAATATTCGGGCTAGGAAGAAATCCTCAGCAGTTCAATATCGCTACCTTCGCTCTGGGCCTTCAGGGCAGTCTCCCTGAGCACCCGACGAAGAATCTTACCCGCCGCATTGCGTGGAAACTGATCCAGGACCAGATAGGCCTTGGGCCGCTTGAAATCCGCCAGACTGCTTTGCCGGAAAACTTCATTGAGGGCGGCCGGGTCCAACCCGCCGGATGCGGGAGTGATACAGGCAATGACTATTTCTCCCCATTTCGGGTCCGAAATTCCGATGACGGAACTCTCTTTGACTTCTTCCTGGGCATCCAGAATCACTTCTATTTCCTCTGGATGAACACTTTCGCCACCGGTCCTGATCATATCGTCGGCCCGCCCGACAAAGGTGTAATCCCCGTCTCCCTCGACCAGAAAGATATCGCCGCTGTGGTACCAGCCGTCGATGATCTTCTCCGCCGTTGCCTCCGGCAGGTTCAGGTAGCCGGAAAATACCGTATCGGCGTGAATGTCGATGATCAGCTCTCCCTCTTCGCCTGGCTCCGTCACATCCTGGGCCGTCCCTTCCAGCCGGATCACCCGCACCCTGGAATAGAATCCGGCCCGCAGCGTGAGGTGTCTGCCCACCGGTTCCGGCTGATAGAGGGAGCACATGGTCTCGGTCGTCCCATAGATGTGGCGGACGATGGCCGGCCATTCCCGGTCCATCTGATCGAGGACGGCGGGCTCTATGGATGCCCCGCCATAGAGCACCAGTTCCAGGCTCTTCACCTTTTCCGGGGCATAATTGGGCGCCGACAGGATAGCGTGATAGAGCATGGGCACACAGAAGGCATAGGTGATCTTTTTTTCCTCGATCAGATCCACCAGGGCAGCGGGGTTGAGCTGGGAAACCATGTAAAAGGTTCCGTCAAAGGCCAGCGTGACCAGAAAGACGGCGTAAAAGCCGATGGCATGGCTGAGCGGCATGACCCCCAACGCGCGCAGATGCCGCCCGTGGCGAAGGCCTCCCTGGGTCGCCAGCCAGAGGATCCGGTGCTCGGTGGTCTTGTGGCTGAGCATGACGCCCTTGGGCAGGCCGGTAGTTCCGGAGGTGTAGAAAACGAAAGCCAGATCATCGGGATCGGGACGCGGCACCGACGGAAGCGTGGCGGGATCGCCCCGGCAACCAGCGAAATCCACGGCCCCGCCCGTGGCACCCCCTACCGCCCAGACCGGTGCCCCGGCAGGCAGCGCGGAACTCACGGTGCCTGCCAGTGCCGCATCTGACTGGATGATTGCCGCTTCCACTTCGCCCAGCTCCATCAGTTGAGCGGTCTCTTCGGGTTTCAGGCGGAAATTCAACAGCATGGGGACGGCACCCAGCCGGGTCAGGGCGAGCAGCAAAATGCCATGCTCCCATTGGGTCGGCAGGGCGCTCGCCACCCGGGTCCCCTGGCCGACGTTGCGTGCCGCCAGGCCCGCCGCGACGCAGTCTATTTCCTCCATAAGCTGGCGGTAGGTCAGCGCCCGGCCGGTCACGTCATCGACCATGGCCAACTGATCAAGTGAACGCTCCGCCGCCATCCAGACAAGATCATATGCGGTCTGCATCAGCCGCCGATCCAACGGGCACCGGCGGGAACCGTGCCTTGTTCCCCGGCGGTGGTCATACCCTTCAGGCGTTCGGTTTTTTCGGACGTGTTCTCGGCGATCTCGTCCAGGGCATCGCCGATCATGGTTTGGTAGTCTTCTCCCACCGGGCACACATCCTGGCAGCGGCGGCAGCCGACCACCACGCCCGCGCCCCGGATGATCCCCTGCCAAAGATCAAAGCTTTGGCGCGACCGCAGCATGCCCCGCCTGGCCTCCATATCTTCCTCTTCGGCGAAACGCTCCAGAAATTCAGCAGCCTGGGGAAACCCGCTTGGGGATTTGAATTCTTCGCAAGCCTCCCGGTCCCGCTCCCAATGGAGGACGGCATCGCCCGGGCAGGCGGTGAGGCAGCGCCCGCATGAAGGCCCAAGGCAGAGCGCCTCTTCCATTATTTGGCCAGCTTCGACGGGGACCGAGGTAAGCACGCCGATGAGCAACACACGGGGCCCGTATTCAGGCGTGATCAATTGCAGGTTCAGCCCCAAAGTGCCCAGACCGGCCTCCACCGCCGCGTGATCCAAAGACAACAGGGGCGGGTTGTAGCCAGTCGGATCGGCCGCCGGATCCACCGGCTCGACCATGTGATGGGGTATGATGAGCCCGGTATGGCCATGACCCTCCAGCCAATAGACCAGATCGAGGGCGATTTCCTCCAGGGCCGTCAGGGTCAATTCATCGTTGTGATATTTGTGCCGGCTGTTCCATTCCGTCAGGCGCGAGGTGCCGCCCAGCACATGCATCCCCAAAATGATAACCCGGTGGGCATCGGGCCCGCTGATATCCGACGGGCGGCGTGGATTGGCCGGATCGGGTGGGTTTGCGTCCATCTCCCGCCCATCGGCGATGCCCACCAACTCGGCGCCCAGCTCCCGGGCCTTGGCCTTGATCATTTGGGCGGTCAGTTTTTCTTTGGCTGGTTTATCCATGGTTTATCCTCAATCTCCATCCGCTTTCACTTCGCGTCTGGCGGCCTTCTGACGGCGCAAACTTGCGCCGCTATAGCCGTCCGGTCCGACCCAGCGGATATTCCAGTCATCCAGCCCCGCACCGCTGGTGCCGCCTTTCCGGGCCTCCTTGAAATCCCGGCCTCTGGCTACTTTTTCCGGAGTCTTTTCGGGTATGGCTTTTTGTTCCCCGGTTAGAAAAGTCTCATAATCGTCTCCGATGGGGCACACCCCGTGGCAGCGGGGGCAGGCGCCGAAACAGCCGGCGACGCGGGTCATGGCCTGCCAAAATCCGATGCTGCGGGGGGCATAGATATGCTTCTTCCAGGTCTCCGCCTCCGTACCTACCACCTCTCCCACATGGCCGGTGAAGCCGGCGAAACCGAAAATCTGGGCGCGGGTCGAACAGGACCGCTTATCCAGGGCAAAATGACCCACCGCGTCGGCCGGGCAGCCATAAAGGCAACGTGAACAGCTCTCGCCGATGCAGAGTTGTTCGGTGCGGGGGCCGCCGGCTTCGAATTCATGCTCGGTCAACACCGCCGCCACATAGACCCTGGAGCCATATTCGGGCGTCACCAGATTGCAATTGAGCCCCAAGGTGCCGAGCCCCGCTTCCACCGCCAGATGGCGGTTGCTGAGATAGCCATAGGTACCTTTTTTGAGTTCCCAATCGGTCTCGTTGGTGATGGTCGCCAGAGCGCGGATTCCTTTGGCCTCCAGAACCCGGGCCAGGCGGTGGGCGATCCGGTCGATGCGCCGGATCACCAGATTGTCCATATAACGCACTGTCGCCCCGATGCGGGCGCGGAAGGCGGCGGCGGGGATGTGCTTGGCCATAACCACGACGCTTTTGCCATGGGGCGAAATGCGGCTTGGAATTTGCGGATGGCGCGGATCGGGTGGAAAGGCTTCCAGCGCCGCAACACTGGCGATGCCCACCAGATCGGCGCCCAGCTCCCGGCCCAGTTCCTTGACTTCACCTGCGTCCATATCCCACCCCCATTACAGAGATCATGGATAGCTGCCGGCCCTTGATAACTCAATAGGGATTTTCAAAACGGGCTAAAGAACAAATTCCAGGACGCAATCGAAATTTGCCTCGCGCACCACCACCCGGTCCGCCTCATCCATCATGGGGGCATCGACGCTGCGGATACCATCAAGGTTTTCGGCCCGGAACACCAAAGCGCCAAAGATGGAGCTGCGTTCCTCCATGGGGGAGGCCAACGCACCATAACGCTCCCGGTAGGCTGCACCCGTCAAAACACTTATTTTTCCCTGGGCCAGAGGCACCTCCAGCGCATTGCCAGCTCCAATTAAATCCGAATGAAGGAGGTGGGCCAAATCTTCAGCCTCCTTTTCGTTCGCGCCGGAGGCGATGACGAATTCAGGCGTGGCTAGGGCGCCGTTGGCGTGGTTTTGCCATTCCGTGCGCCAGACCAGTTCGGGCGTACCATGTTCACAAAAATAGACCCGGCCACCGGGAAAGATGCCGGGGCGGACGGCTACCGTGCGGAAGCTGGCCATGGCCTCGCCTTCGGCCGTGCGGACGGGCCGGGTAAAGGATTTTGGCGGTGCGACATCCATGTCGATTTCCTGCAAATGGGTAAAGGTGACATCCACATCCGTTGTTCTGAAGACCAGACCATTGATACCCGGTGCCATGGCGCCATAATTGGTAAGCGGGTTCTCCGTCCCAGGCGGCAGGCCGACCAATTCCAGATAATCGGGGCCGAATACCATTAGATGGTTGATGGACCCCATGGAGTGATAGCCCCTCTCGGTCAGGGAAAATCCAAGACCGGAAAACAGGCCACAGGCCTGGTCCATGCCAAATTGAACATTGATGCCCGTATGATCCAACGTTGCAATCTCAGCCATGTTTTTTTACCTCCTAGGACAGGCGGACTTTATTGCCCATATCTCCGCAATCCTCATCACATTTGAGGCCTGCGGCGCGGATGCCCGCCATTGCCAGTTCATCGTCGCATTCCTGGGTATCACCTGTCACGCCGACGGCGCCGACCACATTGCCGTCCGTGTTCCGGATCAATTGCCCGCCCCCTTCCGGGAAGATTTTATCATCCGATGCCTTGATCAAATATTCCATGAAGATGGGCCGCTCCTCGGTCCGCTGGCGGACCATGCTCGAAGACCGGCCCATGGCCAAGGCGGCATAGGCCTTCCCATAGGCCATTTCAAACCGGATCATGGCCGCATGGTCTTCTTTCTGGAAGGCCTTGACGATGGCGCCGGGTTCGGTGACGACCACGGCCAGGGGCCGGCAGTCCAGTTCCCGGCCCTTCACCAATATGGCTTCGATGATTTGATTGGCTTGGTTCAACGTAATCACGGGATCAATTATCCATTAAAAATTATCTGCCGTGTCCTAACCGGATCAGCCCGGCCATGACGATCACGCAGGCGGGGACGGCGGCCGCGGATTGGAACAAGGTCTGAAAGCTGGTCATGAAACTATTGGAGGCTTCCAGCGCCCGGAAAGCTTCGAACACCGAGGTGGCCGCGATCATGATGCCGAAGGTCCTTGTGTTGGTCGCCAGGCTGCCCGCCACGCCCCTATGTTCGGGCGGAATGGCGCCGGTGATGATGAACATGTAGGACGCCTGGAACAGGCCCAGCCCCAGGCCGGTGAACAAAAGATTGACTGAAATAGCAGCGAGACCCAGCCCCGCGCCCCAGCCGCCGATCAGCCAAAGCCCCACCGCCGCCATCAAAATCCCCCCATAGGCCAGGCGCGGCGCAATTATGGACGCAGAGGGCCTGCCCAGGAGCCGGCCAACCCCATATGACGCCAGCGCCGTCCCCGCCGGATGGGCGGCCAGAGCCAACCCCGCTTCCAGGACCGAAAAATCGCTCATGCGGCGCAGGTAAAAGGGCACCAACAGCATGATGGCGAAAGTTGTGAAATTGACCAGCAGGCTTGAGATATTGATCAGGCTGAAATCCAAAGCTCGGAAATAAGCCAGATCGATGATCGGTGCCGGGCTCAGGCGCTGTTGGCGAATGAGAAGTGTCGCGCTGATCAGGGCCACCAATCCGACGCCCGCCGCCAAACCGCCATGGCCCCAGGCCAGGTTGAGTGAGACGAAGAAAAGAATAATGGTGGTGCTCATCAGGCCGGCGCCCCGGTAATCGAAGGCGCTTTGCTCTCGGAAATCGGGTGCGCTGAGCTGGGGGGACATGATCAATGCCAGAAAGGCCAAGGGGGCCCTGAACCAAAAGACCGCGCTCCACCCCCAGTTTTCCACCAGCCAGCCGCCCAACAGGGGCCCCGCCGCCATGGAGAGGACGACGATCATGGTATAAAAGCCGATGGCCCGGCCCCGGGCGTCTTCGCCGAACAAACCCATGCTCAGCGCCGGACCACAGCTTGCGATGAGGGCAGCACCCACGCCTTGCACGATGCGCCCCATCAGCAAAATTCCGTAACTGGGCGCCAGTCCGATGATAACGAAGGCGGCAAGGCTTAGTGCCAACCCCGCCTGCAACACACGCCGATAGCCCCAAAGATCACCGATCCGTCCGCAGACCAGCAAAATACTGGCCGAGGTGAGGACGAAACTGATGACCAAAAGCCGGGTCGCCGACATGGGCTGGGCGAAATGCTCGGTGATGTAGGGAAAGGCCACATTCACCGAGCTATCCAGCGGATAAACCAGCGTGCCAAGGGTGAGCACCGCAAGCCCGGCGGCGCTGGTCCGGCTTTTCATGGAGGCAATTGGCCTAAACGTTAAGCGCCACCGGCGCGTCTGGCGGCGGATCGACCTCGGCGGTGATCGCCACCATGCCCACCAGTGTGAAATGACCAACCACGCCCACCGCATCCACCAGACCCTGATAGCCGATCACTTCGACGGCCTTGTCATAAGTCGTCTGGCTTACCTTTTTGGTGTTCAGAATTTCGGTGGCGATGTCGTAGACCACTTGGTCCCCGGCGTCGGGTAAATCGGGTGGGCGCCCATCATTGACCGCATCTACTACCGCCCGGTCCACGCCGGCTGCTAGGGCGGCCTGGACCTGGACTGCCCAGGGATATTGGGCTTCCCAAAAGCGCGCGGTGACGATGGCCGCGATCCTGGTCTGGGCCTGGGTAATACCGCAATCCTGAATATAATCGCTGACTTGATTATTGGATTCCCAAAGGCCCGGCGAATAGATATAGCCCAGCGACGGTCCGCCCACGCGGCCCGTGGTGGCCTTTACATCATCATAAACCCGCTTTTGCTCATCGCTCATTTCTTCTCTGGTAACCGGAGGTATGCGTGTCATTTCGTTCCCCTTGTTTTTAGCCTAACGCGAAATCCCTGATCCAGGCGCCTTGCACCACAAGGCGGGCATCGTTCCCGGCGAAGCCCGTAAGTTGCAGGCCCAAAGGCAGGCCGTCAAAGGAAAAGATGGGAAGCGTAAGCGCCGGCACATGCAAAAGCGAAAAAGGATCGCAAAAAGCCACATCGCCCGTATTCATGCCCTTGGGTGCGGGCCCGTCGGCTGTCAGGGCGATGCAGGCGTCGGCCTTGCCGGCCAGGGGCCCATAGGCCTGGCGCATGGCATCGGCCCGCTGCAGGGCATGGATATAGGCATCCGGGTCCATAGCCTCTTTTTCCTCGATCCCCTTCAGCGCCATTTCGGAAAGATGTTGGGCGCCCCGTTCGCCCCATAAAAGCATGGGGTAGCGGCCTTCCCAGGTGCTGAGTGCCGAGGAGATTTCGTTGGTGTCTTCGAACATGCGCTCGACGCGGTCCACCTCCGGGTCATCCTCCCGGCCGATGATTTCGCAGCCCTCATGGGCCAGGAGGTCAAGGAAATCCTCAAACACGGCTTTCACCTCATCCGAAGTGCTTTGCCAGCCCACCGTCTCCAGCCGTATCAGCCGGTCCGGGCGGGCCGGGGCAGGCATTTGGGTCTTGCCCGGCAAATGGGTGTGGCTGATCTCGCCGCCGGCGTTGCGCGACGTCCAATGGAGCGTCAGCCAGGCATCTTCCAGGCTGGCCGCCAATGTGCCCAGATGATTGATGCCCCGGGAAGTGGTGAGTATCCCGTTCAGCGTGATCACCCCGTAGGTGGGTTTGATGGCGTAGGTTCCGCAATAGGACGCCGGGCGCAGAACGGAGCCCCGCACCTGGGTGCCTAACCCCACCGGCGCCATACCCGCGCCGACGGCGGCGCCCGAGCCCGACGATGATCCGCCGGGTGTTCGCTCAAGATCATAGGGATTGCGCGTCGGGCCGGCGGGGCGGGTGGCGAATTCGGCGGTGACTGTTTTGCCGGTGATCACCACGCCGGCCCGCCGCAGCCAATAGATACAGGCCGCATCCCATTCGGGCTGGCGGCCTATAAACATTTCGCTGCCATATTCGGTCGGCATGTCTTCGGTGTCGATCACATCCTTGACCACCAGGGGCATGCCATCCAGTACCGAGGCGGGCCTGCCATCCTTGTAGCGCTGACCGGCGGCATCGGCGGCCCGGCGCGCGCCTTCCAGATTTATATTGACGAAGGCCTTGATCACGCCTTCGCGGGCCTCCATCACCTGGATGCAGCGTTCCAGATAGGCGCGGGGGCTGTCTATGCCATCCATGAAGGCGGGCCGGGCGCTGTGGAAGGGCACCATGACCGGTGCGCGCGGATCGTAGATGGGTTCCTTGCTCATTTTAGTAGCCTCCCTGGGCGCTCCGTGCCAAATTCTAACAGATGGACGGTATGGGGAGGCAAGTTATGCGTTATGAACTTTATTATTGGCCGGGAATCCAGGGGCGCGGCGAGGCGGTGCGGCTAGCTCTGGAAGAAGCGGGCGCCGATTATGTGGATGTGGCCAGGGGGTCCGGTAAAAATGGCGTGCCCGCCATGCTGAAATTGCTCAATGGCAAGAAAGTTCCCTACCCACCCTTCGCGCCGCCATTTTTAAAGGCCGGCAAACTGCTTATCGGGCAGACGGCCAATATTCTGATGTATCTGGGCCCCCGCCACGGGCTTGCGCCGAAAAGCCAACAGGGAGCTCTGTGGGCCAATCAATTGCAGCTGACCCTGGCCGATTTTCTCGACGAGAGCCACGACATCCACCATCCCATCGGCGGGCGGCTCTATTACGAGGATCAGCGCCGGGAATCCAAACGCCGGGCCGTGGAATTCCATGAAATGCGGGCACCCAAATATCTGGCATATTTCGAAAAAGTTTTGGCCCAGAACACTAAAGGCAAAGGGCATCTGGTGGGGGCGCGGTTGTCTTATACCGATCTGTCTTTGTTTCAGGTCCTTTCGGGCCTGCGTTACGCCCTGCCCAACATGATGGCCAGGCTGGAAAAGGATCATCCGCGCTGCGCGGCGCTCTATGACATGGTGGCGGCCCGCCCGCGCATCCGGGCCTATCTCGCCTCCGGGCGCCGTCTGGCCTTCAACGAGCAGGGCGTCTTCCGCCATTACAAGGAACTCGATGAGAAAGCCTAGGTTCTGTACTCAATTACCGCCTGATTAACCAGCTTGTGATTCAAACACC
>CAZBQG010000083.1:0-16159 GCA_964493945.1 uncultured Rhodospirillaceae bacterium | reverse complement strand
GCGCGACGCTTTGGGAATCCCTAAACGGACTCTTCCGTTAGGTGGAAACCACTAGAACTGCATGAGAAAATCAGGGGAGCTTTAAAGCAATGGATAATATTGTAGATGGCAGCGAGCTGAAAATCGTCGGCACCAGCCCGGTCAAGCATGACGGCGTGGACAAGGTCACCGGACGGGCCAAATTCGGCGCCGACAAACATGTGCCCGGCATGCTGATCGGCAAGATATTACGCAGCCCCCATCCCCATGCCCGCATCAAATCCATCGATGCCTCCAAGGCCCTGGCCCTGGCCGGCGTCAAGGCCGTGGTGACGCGCGACGATTTTTTCGAATTGCCCGCGCCTGTGGCCCAACATGGAAACATCTATACGGATTTTCGTGACCTCATGCGCAACTGCATGGCCCGCGAAAAGGTGCTCTATGACGGTCATGCCCTGGCCGCCGTCGCGGCCACCACGGCGAAGATCGCCAAGAAGGCCCTGGGGCTGATCAAGGTGGAATACCAAGTCCTGCCCCATGTGATTGATGCCGAAGACGCCATGCTGCCGGGCGCCCCGCTCCTTCATGAAAAGATGATCACCGAGGGCGTCGATCCGGTCCCCACCAAGCCATCCAATGTGGCGCTCTGCGAGGAAAACTCCATGGGCGATGTGGAGGCCGGCTTCAAGCAGGCCGATATAATCATCGAGCGTGAATTCAGAACCATGCCCGTGCATCAAGGCTATATCGAGCCCCAGGCCTGTCTGGCCAGCATGGATGAGAACGGACGGGCGGAATTATGGTGCTCCACCCAGGGCCATTTCGCGGTCCGCGCCGCTTCCGCCCTAATGCTCGGCATGGAAGCTTCCAAGATCCGCGTGACCCCTTCCGAAATCGGTGGCGGCTTTGGCGGCAAGGGAACCTCTTATATCGAGCCCGTCGCGCTGGCCCTGTCGCGCAAGGCCTGCGCGCCGGTGAAAATTGTGCTCACCCGCGAAGAAGTGTTCCGCGCCACCGGTCCCACATCGGGTTGCCGCACGCGGATCAAGATGGGCGCCACGAAGGATGGACGCATCACGGCGGCCGAGGCCGATCTGGTTTACGGGGCCGGCGCCTTCCGCGGCGCCAATTTGCGCGGTGCCGCCAATTGCATGTTTTCGGCCTACAATTTGAAAAATGCCAGGATCGTCGCATGGGACGTGGTGGTCAACCGGCCCAAGGCCTCGCCCTACCGGGCGCCGGGCGTGCCCATGGCGGTCTTTGCCACGGAAGGCGCGGTCAACGAACTGGCGGATAAATTGGGCATTGACCGTGTGGAAATGCGCGTCATCAACGCCATCCACCAGGGCAACTCGACCATCGTCGGCTTGAAAGTAGGGCCCATCGGCTTTGACGAAATCCTCGATAAGCTCAAAAACAGCGAACATTACAACGCGCCTTTGAAAGCCAATCAGGGGCGTGGCATCTCGGTCGGCTTCTGGGGCAATGCGGGCGGCGAAAGTTGCGCCTCGATCAACATCAATGCCGACGGATCGGTCACCCTGGTGGAAGGCAGCGTGGATATTTCTGGCTCGCGCATGTCCATGTCCATGATGGTGGCCGAGGAGCTGGGGATCGATGTGGACAAGGTGAATTCGATTGTGGGTGACACTTCCTCCATTGGGTTCTCCATGCCGACGGTGGGTTCACGCACAACCTTTGCTACCGGTATGGCGACGGTGCGTGCCGCCCGCGAAGCGATCCGCGTGATGTGCGAACGGGTCGCCAAGATCTGGGATGTTTCAACGGACGAAGTGGTTTGGGAAGACGGGCATGTCAAGCCGGCCTCGTCCAATGTGGGCGATTTCGAACCCATGTCGATCAACGATATCGCCAAGATCGCGGGACGCACCGGCGGGCCCATCGCCGGTCATTCGGAACTCAACGCGCAAGGCCCCGGACCAGGCTTGGGCGCCCATATGGCCGATGTGGAAGTGGACCCGGAAACCGGGCGCGTCACCCTGCTGCGCTACACCATCTTGCAGGATGCGGGGCGGGCGATCCATCCGGATTCGGTGTCGGGCCAATTGCAGGGCGGCGCCACGCAAGGCGTGGGCTGGGCGCTGAACGAGGAATATATCTATGGCGAGGACGGCATGCTGCAAAATCCAGGCTTCCTGGATTACCGGGTTCCAGTCGCTTCCGACATGCCCATGATCGACACGATCATTGTCGAGGAGCCCAATCCCACCCACCCCTACGGGGTGCGGGGCGTGGGCGAGACGCCGATCATTCCGCCCCAGGCCGCCGTCGCCAATGCGGTGGAAAACGCGCTGGGCATCCGCATCAACCAATTGCCCCTGTCCCCGCCCCGCATTCTGGCGGCACTGGAAGAGCAGAAGGGCTAAAGCTTTTCTCCTTCGACATGGGTGGTGAGGGCGGCGTAATCCACATTGCCAGTGCCCAAAAGGGGTAATTTGTCCAAGACCAGGATGTTCTTGGGCATCATGATCTCGGCCATGCCCTGACCCCTTGCGTGGGTCTGGAATTCGTCCCGCCCGGCCTCTTTCCGATCGGTGATCAGAAGCAATTGTTCACCCTTGCGGTCGTCGGGCCGGCTGATCACGGCATGGGCGTTGTCGGGCCAAAGACCGGCAGCCACCCCTTCGACGGCGGCCAGGGATACCATTTCACCGGCGATCTTGGCGAAGCGCTTGGCCCGGCCCAGGATAGTGATATAGCCCTCATCATTCACATCAACGATATCGCCCGTATCATAAAAGCCGTCAACCGGGGGCTCCAACTGGCCGGGTGCTTCGGCCCTGAAATAGCCTTTCATGATGTTGGGCCCGGATACCACCAGCCGGCCACCCTCATCAATCCCCGGCACCGGGTCCAGCCGGTAACTGATGCCCGGCAAAAAGCGCCCCACCGTGCCCGTGGAAAAATGCATGGGCGTGTTGGCCGCCAATACGGGCGAAGTTTCGGTGGTGCCATAACCTTCCAGAACCCGGATGCCGAATTTATTGGACCAGGTCCGGCGCGTGTTCTCGCGCACTTTTTCCGCACCCGCGAACACGTAACGGAGAGAGAAAAAATCATATGGGTGGGCCACCCTTGCATAGCCGGACAAAAATGTATCGGTGCCGAACATGATCGTGGAATTGGTATCGTAGACCAGCGCCGGTACGATACGATAATGAAGGGGCGACGGATAAAGAAAAACCTTCACGCCCGAAAGAATGGGCAGCAAAAGCCCACCGGTCAGCCCAAATGAATGGAAAATGGGCAAGGCGTTAAAGACGATATCGGTCGGATTGAAATCGATCCTGGAGGCCAATTGATAGCGGTTGGCCAGCAGATTGCGGTGGCTCAGCACCACCCCCTTGGGCGTGCCCTCCGATCCCGAAGTAAACAGCACCACCGCCGCGTCGTCTGGCTGGACATGGTTGCATTTGGACAATAGGGACGGCATGAGGCTGGCCAGAATGCCCGACAGCTTGTCCATGCCTGAAATCTGATCGCGTATATCTTCCAGATAGACGATTTTGGCCCGCCCGCTAAGGGCTGCCACACTGTCATCCAACTTGCCCAGTTCCACGAAACGTCTGGAAGTAAACACCACATCGATGCAGGCGGTTTCCAGCGCCGCCACCATATTTTTCGTGCCCGTGGAGAAATTAAGCATGGCTGGCACCCGCCCATAGGCCTGGAGCGCGAAGAAAGTCGCCGCGGCGGCGGCGGAATTGGGCAGCAAAACGCCGGTGATTTCGCCCGGCTTGGTGTAGCTTGCCAGACGCCGCCCCAGAACGAATGAGCCCTGCACCAGGCGCCGGTAAGCAACCGGTTTGCGTTCGATATCTTCGATGGCCGGATGGGTGCCGCCATGGACTTTTCTGGCATCCAGCAATGCCTGGAACAGATTGCTGTCCGTATGACAGGTCTCGAACATCATTTGGCTCATTACGTCGTAGAGCTGCAGGCCGGCAATGCGGCGGCGCTGGCGCCCTACCAGATCATCATTGATGCGGAATTTACGGGGCTTCAGGATAGTCAGAGTGATCTTGGGAAACCAACGGCGGCGCAGCTTGCCGCCCAGGCGCGAAAAGATGGTGTATTCGGCGCCATCGATGCGGATCGGAACCAGCATGGCGTCCGATTTGTCGGCGATCATGCCCGGCCCTTCATAGATTTTCATCAATCCGCCGGTGACCGTGATACGCCCTTCCGGAAAGATGGCGCAATGGGTATCGGCCTGGACTTCCCGGATCAGGGATTTGATGGCCATGGGGTTGCCGGGATCCATGGGGAACAGATGGACCAGCGTGCGGAAAGGCGCCATCCACCATCGCCGGGCGATGAAGGTGTCGATGGCGAACAGGGGTTTCACCGGCAGATAGGCGGCCAACAGCACTGCATCCAGAAAAGACACATGATTGACCACGATGACGGCCCGCTTGCCCGCATCGGCGTAATGCTCCAACCCCCGCACCTCCACCCGGTAGAAAAGGCGCAAGACCGTGGCCAGAGCCGCCTTGACCACGGCGTCGGGCAAAAGGCGGGTGATGTAGATGGCCACGAATAAATTGACCAGGGCGACGAGGCCGAACAATTGGGGGATGCTCACCTGAGTCGAAAGCAACGCCACAGCGGCCAGGGAGCCCACCACCATGAACAGAGCATTCATAATATTATTGGCGGCGATGGTTCTGGATTTATGCCCTTCTTCGCTGTCATGTTGCAAAATGGCGTAAAGGGGCACGGAATAAATGCCGCCGCAGATGGAAATGGCCAGAAGATCCGCCAGCACCCGCCAATTACCCGCCACCGCCATGAAGGCGCCCGCATCGCTCAACTGGGCGCTGGCTGCCGCCTGCCCCCGCGTCGCCAGATAAAGATCCAGGGTAAAGAGGCTCAGACCCAACGCGCCGAAGGGAACATATTTTGCCGAAATCTCATTCTTGAGCAATGAGTTACAAAGCACTGACCCAATGGCGATGCCGACCGAGAAGGTGGCCATGAAGAGCGTTACCACGCTGGCATCGCCGCCCAGCACGTCTTTGGTGAAGGCCGGGAACTGGGTTAAAAATGTCGCGCCCACCAGCCAGAACCAGGAAATCCCCAAAATGGACAGAAAGACCGACCGGGTTCGGGACGCGAAGCCCAAAATATTCCAGGCTTCGCCCAGGAAGTTGGGATTGATTTTGATTTCCGCCCCTGATGGGGGTGCGGTGGGAATGAACAGGCTGGCCAGCCAGCCGCAGAGGGCCAGGGTCAAAATCCCCGCCGATACCAGTTCCAATCCAGGTGCCGTGAGGATGATCAATCCCCCGGCAATGGTTCCGACCAGAATGGCGATAAAGGTCGCCCCTTCGATCAGGCCGTTACCGCCGATCAGTTCGCCGGGCGCCAGATGATCGGGAAGGATGCCGTATTTGAGCGGCCCGAAAAAAGCCGACTGGGTTCCCATCAAAAACAGAATGCCCAAAAGATAATAAGCATCGCCCATGAAAAAGCCGGCGGTGGCCAAACTCATAATGATGATTTCGCAAACCTTGATCCAGCGGATGGTCCTGGCCTTGTCCAGCTTGTCGGCCAACTGGCCGGCGGTGGCCGAGAAAAGGAAGAAAGGCAGAATGAAAAGCCCGGCGGCCAGGGTTACCAGGATTTGGCCGTTGATCCCGATCTCTTGGGCCAAGCGGAAAACGATGAGGACAACCAGCGCCTGCTTGAACAGATTGTCGTTCATGGCCCCCAGAAATTGAGTGACGAAGAGCGGAGCAAATCGCCTTGTGCCAAGCAAACTGAATTGGTTCTGTTCCATAACGAAACCCCGTTTCAATTTTTTCCTTTAAACGCCCGCAGGCCCGCCAGACAATGACGGACCAGTGAACCGGCCATTTCCGCCACGGACTTGTCCGTGACTGCCATCAATTTGCCGCTGGATGCCAGGGAACAAATCCCATGCAGACCGGCCCACAGGACGCGAGCCGCCTGGGCCCCATCTGGCGCCTGATCCGGCCCAAACAACGGCGCCATGGCCGCCTCTAAAAGACCCAGAAGCTTTTCCACCTTTTCCGAATACCAATCCGGAAGTTCCGTGCCATCGGGCAGGCTGAATTCGAACAAAAGGTTCCATGATCCCGGATGCCGTTCGAGAAAACCCATATAGGCCTTCAACAATGTCTTAACGCCGCCCTCGGCATCACCACTCATCCGCCCCGTCTCCAGATGGCGGCACAAATGGTCCAGGGTGCGCCCATTGAGGTGCAGGATCATCTCGTCTTGGTTCCGGAACAGGTTAAAGAGCGTGCCCGGCGCGTAGCCGATGGCCCCGGCCACTTTGCGGGCAGTCAGCCCGTCCGGACCGTCTTGCTCGATTATCCTGCCCGCCGCATCCAGGGCCATGGCGTAAAGTTCCTCGCGGCTGTGATCGGATCGTCTGGCCATTATCACACCAAATTAATTAAACATCGTTCATTATATATATTGAACATTGTATAAAATCAGATATCTTTTTTGCGCCCCAACCCGGCGCTTTCAAATCCTAGGCTTGGCGCTATATTGGCCACCGGCCCGAAGCAACGGAACTTCCATCCCTTGGACAGCGAAAAACCTTATCACGGTGGCGACCCCAAATTCGCCGAAGCCGAATTCGGACGCCCAGACGGGGGCTGGCTGGATTTATCGACGGGCATCAATCCTTTTGCCTATCCGGTTGAAAGCATGTCCCTGGACGGGCTTTGCCAATTGCCCACCAGTACCGAGTTGGAAGCCCTACTTACGGCGGCCAGGGATTATTATAGATTGCCCGTGGATGCCCGGCTGATCGCCGCCCCCGGAAGCCAGGCGGTTCTCCAATTACTGCCCTATATGCGCCCGCCCGCCCGGGTCCATGTGCTGGCCCCCACCTATGAGGAATATGCCCATATTTGGCGGACGGCAGGCCATGAAGTGCGGGAGGTCACGGACTGGATCGCGCTGGGTGCGGGCGAGGTCGCGGTTATCTGCCAGCCCAACAATCCGGACGGCCGGTCCCTGGCATCGGCGGATATTCTGGAACTTGCCGATCGGATGGCGGACCGGAACGGGCTTTTGGTGATCGATGAAGCCTTTGCCGATCTGGACCCAGGCTTGAGCATGTTGTTTGCCGCCGGCCGGCCGGGGCTTTTGATATTGCGGTCCTTCGGCAAATTCTTCGGGCTGGCCGGGCTGCGTCTGGGGTTTGCCGCAGGGCAAGCGGAAATTATCGGCGATCTTGGAGAACGTCTGGGTCCCTGGGCAATTTCCAGCCTGGCGGCCGAGATCGGCCAGCGCGCCCTAAGTGACGAAGATTGGATTGCGGCCATGCGGGCGCGCCTGGCCAAGGCCCGGGAAGAGCTGGATAATATCCTGATCGAGGCCGGCTTGCGAATCATCGGCGGCACCGATCTTTTCCGCCTGGTGGAGGATGATCAGGCCCAGATGCTTTATGCCCATCTCGCCAAAGCCGGCATATTGGTGCGCCCCTTCCCCCGCTTCCGGGGCTGGCTGCGCATCGGATTGATGGGGAGTGTGAGAGATTTGGCCCGGCTCAGGGTTTCCTTGAAATCCTATCGGTCAGGTCAGCGGTCCAAAAGGTGAATATAGGACCCCATGACCCGCCCCCGGCGTAATCCGGCAGCGGGCAGTTCCGCACCTTCCGCATCCGCCGCATCGAACAGATAATCGCCGTCGCCATCATTGCTTAGTGTGGAATAATGAAATTCATGGCCGCGAAAGCGGCTCCCTTTCCCGCCCAGCGGCCCATCCGCCGCCAGAACCAGTTGGCGGTATCCGAGTGCCAGCCGGCGCCTAGCGAATGACGTGGCATGGGGCAACAGGCCGGCCATCCTGAATTCCATCCCCCCTTCGTCTGTCAGGCTTTCGCCCAACACCATGAAGCCGCCGCATTCACCATAGATCACCGCACCTCTTTTGGCCGCCCGGCCAAGCCCATCCAGAAAATCACCGCAACCGGCAAGCCGCCCTGCATGGAGTTCGGGGTAACCGCCTGGCAAAAAAATACCGTCCGCGTCATCGGCGGGGGATTGATCCTCCAGGGGTGAAAAAAAGCTCAATTCGGCCCCCGCCGCCCGCCAGCCATCCAGCATATGGGGATAGGTGAAAGCGAAAGCCTCATCCCAGGCGATGGCCATTTGTTGACCCAGCGGCTCCAAACATGTGGCTCCACCCGAGGTCACCGGCACCTTGGCTGGCCGGGCCAGCCCCCGCAATGCAGTCAAATCCACATTCCCCCCGATGAGGCGCCCGGCATCATCGATCCAGTCCTCCAGACCGGCCTGCTCGCCGGCCTGTACCAGACCCAGATGGCGGCTGGGCAGCAACAGGCCCTCATAGGCGGGCACCCAGCCCAGAACCAGCGGGGATGCGGGCCCGGAGGTGGCTTCGATCATGCGCTTATGCCTGGGGCTGCTCACCCGGTTGAAGATGACCCCCACCACATCAATATCTGCGCGGTGGCTGGCAAAACCTTCGATCAAGGCCCAGGCCGAGCCCGCCTGCCCCCGCACATCGACAACCAGCACAACCGGCCAGCCCAGCCACCCGGCCAGATCCGCCGTACTCCCCGTGCCGTCGGCGGCGCCATCGAACAAACCCATGACGCCTTCGGCCAGGACCAAATCCGCCTCACCCGAAACCGCCGCCAATTGGGCCTGGCGGGTTTCGGCCCTCATACCCCAGACATCCATGGTACGGCAGGCCCGGCCCGATGCTGCCTGATGAAAGGCACTATCGATATAATCGGGACCTGCTTTGAGCGAGGCAACGGCCAGACCCGCCTGACGCAAGGCGCGGAGCAATCCAAGGGTGATGACCGTTTTGCCGCTGCCCGAAGATGGCGCGGCGATGACCAGACCGGAGGTCACTGTTCCAGCCAGTTAAGCTTTTCGCGCAAACCCACGATGGGACCAACGACGATCAGGATGGGCGCTTCCAGCCCGGAGGCCCGCAAATCTTCGGCGGCACTCTCCAGGGTGGATTCCAGCACCGCCTGGTTGGGCAAGGTCGCCCGGCTGATAACGGCGACCGGTTCAGTTGCGGCGCGCCCGGCCTCCATTAGCCGTTCCGCGATCTGGGCCAATTTGGACGCCCCCATATAGAAGACCAGCGCGGGCGAACCCTTGGCCAGGCCTTCCCAGTCGAAATCCCGTGGCACGTCGTCGCCAGCCGTATGGCCGGTAATAAAGGTCACCGCCGTATTGGTCCCCCTCGTGGTCAGGGGAATGCCGGCATAGGCCAGACCGCCGGCGCCGGCCGTGATGCCGGGCACGATTTGAAAAGGGATCTCGGCCTCCAGAAGGCGGAAACATTCCTCAGCACCCCGCCCAAAAACAAAAGGATCCCCGCCCTTGAGCCGCAAGACGCGCTTGTTTTCCTTGGCCAGGGTTACCAGCCGCTCTGAGATATCCGTCTGTTCGGAAGAGGGCCGCCCGCCTCTTTTTCCGGCATATTCCAGCACGGTGTCCGGTCCGGCCAGTTTAAGTATTTCCTCGCCGACCAGCGCGTCATAAACAATGATATCGGCTTGTTTGATACCATGCACGGCGGTCAGACAGATCAGCCCCGGATTGCCCGGGCCGGCGCCCACCAGCCAAACGCTGCCGGGTTCCAGGGTGGGAAGGTCGAAGGGAAGATTTTCCATGGTGGGAATTTAGCAAAGTGAAGGAAAATGGTAAACTGGCCCAATGACGGATGAATCCGGCACGCATAATGCAGGGGAACGCCCTTTGCGCAAGGGATGGACGACGGGCGCCTGTGCGGCGGCGGCGGCCAAATCCGCCTATTGGGCACTGACCACGGGACAGTTCCTGGATCCAGTTGAGATCGCCCTGCCCGGCGGGCAGCGCCCAAGCTTCCAATTGGCCGAACAGGAGTTGAGCGATGCTTTCGCCAGGGCCGGCATCGTCAAGGATGCGGGCGATGATCCGGATGTGACCCACGGTGCCCTGATCCGGGCCGAATTGCGCCCGGCAAATGCAGGGACGGGAATTATTTTCAAAGCCGGGGCGGGAGTGGGCACCGTAACCCGGGCGGGATTGCCCCTTGCCGCCGGCGAGCCGGCGATCAATCCCGCACCCCGGCGCATGATCGCTGACAATCTGGGCGCCGCGGCTGATCTGGAAATCACCATATCCGTGGAGAACGGCTTGGCATTGGCCCGGAGCACCTGGAATCCACGCTTAGGCATCGAAGGCGGATTGTCCATTCTGGGCACCACGGGCGTGGTCATTCCCTATTCCTGTTCGGCCTGGATCGCCTCCATCCATCAGGCGGTGGATGTGGCCAGGGCGGCGGGCTGGGACCATATCGCCGCCTGCACCGGTTCCACGTCGGAGGCGGGCATCGCCGGGATGCACGGCATGGCGCCGGAACGGATCGTGGATATGGGGAATTTCATCGGCGGATTGCTTAAATATCTGCGCACCCATCCGGTGCCCAGATTAAGCATCGCCGGCGGTTTCGCGAAACTCAGCAAATTGGCCGCCGGACATATGGACCTCCATTCCAAACGCTCCCAGGTGGACCCGGCCTTTCTGGCCGGACTGGCCGCCGAAGCGGGGGCGGATAAGGATGTGGTGGCGCGCATGGTCGGGGCCTCCACGGCGGCGGAGATTCTGGGCATGGCAAAAGAAGAAAATATTGCGCTGGGCGATGCCGTGGCCCGTGTTGCCCGCCAGGTCTCATTGGAAGCAACGCGGGGTGGGCCGGATATGGAGGTGGTCATATTTGACCGCGCCGGCACCCTAGCCGGTCAGGCGCCATTTGGGTCATGAGCAAACTTCTGATCCTTGGCGGAACCTCGGACGCGGTGGCATTGGCCCGCCAGGCGGCGGATATGGATCATCTGGAGGTGACCTATTCCCTGGCCGGTGTCACATCCAATCCCAATCTGCCCGATTGCCCGGTCCGCCAGGGCGGGTTCGATGGCGCCGAAGGCCTAGCCGGTTTTCTTAAGGCACAAGGTTTTGACATGCTGCTGGATGCGACCCATCCCTTTGCCAGCCAGATCGCTGCCAATGCAGCCCAGGCCTGCGAAAAGGCAGGCGTCGCCCATCTCAAATACCTGCGCCCCCCATGGCAACCCCAGGCAGGCGATGAATGGCTGGAAGTTGGCGATATGGAGGCGGCTGCCGATAGTCTGGCAATATTTGACCCCCGCGTCTTTCTCAGCGTCGGTGTCAGGGACCTGACCGCCTTCACCGGGCTCACGGAAAACTGGTTCCTGGTGCGCTTGATGGAGAAGCCCGGCGGTGGCATCCCGTTACAGGATTTTCATCTGCATCAGGCGCGGGGTCCTTTTGAACTGGCGGATGAACGTGCCTTGATGGAGGAGCATAAAATCCATGCTCTGGTGTCCAAGAACAGCGGCGGCGAAGCCATTGCCGCCAAGCTGACGGCAGCGCGACAGCTAAAAATCCCGGTGATCATGATCGGGCGCCCACCCCCACCGCCGGGCGGGGCCGCCGAGTCACCCGAAGAAGTGTTGGATTGGCTGGAGCGCTAGCCCGACCTTAAAATATGTTTATGCGATGCGTCATAGAGTTTGCTGTCAGCAAAATCTTCCGCCGCAAATACCCTGCCAACCATGACCAGCGCCGTCCGCGTGATCTTGGCGGCGCGCACCTTGGCCCGGATGTCGGAAAGCGTGCCTTCGATGATCATCTGGTCGGGCCAGGTCGCGCGGTAGACCACGGCCACCGGGCAGTCCTCGCCATAAAAGGGCGACAATTCACGCACCAGCTTGGCCAGGTTGCGCACTGACAGGTGTATGGCCAGGGTGGCACCACTGGCCGCCAGGCTGGCCAGGTCCTCGCCTTCGGGCATGGGGGAGGCCTTGCCCTCGGTACGGGTGACGATGATGGTCTGGGAAATGCCGGGCAGGGTCAGCTCACGCCCCATGGCGGCGGCGGCGGCGGCGAAAGCGGGCACGCCGGGCGTCACATCGTAAGCGATATCCATTTCATCCAGACGCCGCATCTGTTCGGCGATGGCCCCATAGATGGATGGATCGCCCGAATGCACCCGGGCCACATCTTTTCCCTGCTCATCCGCGTCCTTCATATGGGCCATGATCTGATCCAGATGAAGGGGCGCCGTATCGATCACCAACGCACCCTCGGGCGCCCCGGCGATCACTTCGGCGGGCACCAGGGAGCCTGCATAAAGACAGACCGGGCAGCTTTCGATCAGGCGCTGGCCGCGAAGGGTTATGAGGTCGGCGGCACCGGGGCCCGCACCGATGAAATGGACGGTCATTGGGGATCCTTCTTTTTGTCGGCGTAACCGCGCGGCGTATAGACCTGGGCCCGCCCCCCAGCGCCTTTGAATTGCCGCGTCGCCCGCGAGCCGATAATCACCAAAGTGAGCATATCCACCATATCCGTATTCAGGTCCTCCAGGGTGGTGAAATCCAGGCGCTCTTTGTCCCGGCCAAGATTATGGGCCAATATTACGGGCGTGTCCGGCGGGCGGTGGGCCAACAGGATTTCCCGGGCCTCAACCAATTGATGGCGGCGGCGGCGTGAAGCGGGATTATAGAGGGCTACCACGAAATCACCCTGCGCGGCGCCGTGCAGCCGCTTTTGGATAACCTCCCATGGGGTCAGCAGATCAGATAACGAAATAGTGCAAAAATCATGACCCAAGGGTGCACCGGCCCGGGCCGCACCCGCCTGCAGGGCGGAAATCCCCGGCACCACCTGGATATCTAGGCGCCGCCAGGCATCTTCCTCCGCCGTGTCCACCAGCTCATAGACCAGGGCGGCCATGGCATAGATGCCCGCATCCCCGCTGCATACCAGAGCGACGTTTTTGCCCTCGGCGGCCAGCTTCAGGGCGAAGGCAACGCGCTCGCTCTCCGCCCCCAGATCGTAATCATGGCGGGCCTTGCCATCCATGAGACTATCCAGCAGATCGAGATAAAGACTGTAACCCACAATATCCGTCGCCCGGGCAACCAAGGATGTGGCTTCGGGTGCGCGCCAATCCGCCCGGCCCGGTCCGATGCCGATGATGCTGAGATGGCCGGGCGACCTGCCCACGCTGCCCGGATCGATGATCGCCGGCGCCTGGGCGATGGCGCAGGTGGCCCGCTTGCTTTTGGTCTTGGTGACAATCAATTGCCCATCCGCACCCGCCGCCGCCAGGGCCGCCCCCTCGGCCACGCCATGACAGCCGATGGCCGCGAAGACGGTTTCGGACGGATCACTGAGGCGCGGCGTTTCTTCCTCCAGACGGGATGCTGTAAAAAGGCGCAAGGGCAGGTCCATATCATCCGCCAGGGCGCGCACAGCCCTCTCATCTTCCTTCAAATCCAGGCTGGCCAGGCAGGCAACGGAGCCCGCCGCCAGACCGGCATCGGCGAGCGCGCCTTTGACAAGTTCGGCCAGTTCCCCTTCATCCACATCCCGTTCACAGCCAACACCAATCACCAGGGTGGCGGGGTGCAGGGCCAACTGGCCGGCGGCCTGCTTTTCCGTCAAGCGCAGGCCCATATCCGCCGGCCCAGAGGAAAAAAATTCGGCGCCACCGTCCAGCAGCCAGGATTTATTCAGACCCGGCGGGGTATCGTCGGTCAGCGCCACCTGTTCGCCGGCCAAAAGGGCAGCCATGACGGATTTGGCTTTTCCTTCATCGGTGCATTTCCAGCCCTCCGGCGGATCATCCAGGGCAACGCCGAAACGGGTTTCCCCGGCGGTGGTAATGGCCGGGGCGCATCCAAGTTTTTCACCCAATTGCCGGGCCAGCCGGTTGGCCCCCCGGTGCCCGCCCAACAGGGGCACCACGGCGGAGCCATCCTCGGCGATACATATGACCGGCGGCTCCTCATGTTTGTCGCTAACCAGCGGGCCCAAAACCCGCACCAGTATGCCGGCGGACGCGAAGGCGATGATCGGATGGCCGTGGGTGAACAGCTCAGCCAAATGCCCGGCGGCGGAAGGAAAAGTCAGATCGGCACCTTCAACGCGGCCTTCCAACCCATGCAGCTCGGCGCCTTCCAATTCAGCCATCAGCCCCCGGGCCAGATCGGCGCCGGCCTGGGATAAGGCGAGAAAGACCGGATTAGTCATGATTGGGCACCAGGATGATGGAAAAATACGGCGCCTTGGCACCGGCCAACTCGTCCATGGACAGAATTTTCTGATCCACCATGCTGGCCCGCTCTATATAACGCGCCCCGCCGGTCAAATTCAATTCCTCCAAAACCCCCAGCACTTTGTCCAGATGGCGCCCGACTTTGATGATGGCAGCCAGATCGCATCCCTGAATGCGCCGCTTTATTTCGCCCGCCTCCAGGGGGGCGGGAATGACGCTCACCACTTCGTTCCTGGACGCCAGGGGCATATGGAGGCCGGCGGCGGACGCGCCCAGGGAGCTGACACCCGGCACCACGCCAATGGGCCAATCCACGGCCAGGCGATCCAGAAGATACATAAAGGAGCCATAAAATAACGGATCCCCCTCGCACAGGATGGCCAGCTTCTTCCCCTGCCCGGCCAGCTCGCCAATCTCCACCGCCGCCTTGTCATAGGCCTTTTGGGCGGGGGCGGGGTCGGTGGACATGGGTGCCCGGATGGGGATTTCCGCCTGCCCTCCCGGCAGATAGGGTGCGGCGATGGCGCGCACCAGGCTGTCGCCATCATTGGGCTGGGGGTAGACGATGACATCGGCGCCTTGCAGAATGCGGAGCGCCTTTAGGGTGATCAGTTCCGGATCCCCCGGCCCCAGACCCAGCCCCCAAATCAAAGGATCACTGATCATGACTTCACCACACGCAATTGGGTGACTGGTTTAAGCGGCTCCCAGCCACCGAAGCGGCCCAGCTTGGCACTCCGGGATATCTCAAAGCGGACCAATTCGCCATCCAGTTCCTGGGCCAGTTCCATGAGGCGCTGCTCACCCTCGAAGGTCACGGCATTGGCCACCAGCCGCCCCCCCACCATCAGGCGCTGCCAACAGGTCTCTATCAGACCGGGCACGGACAACCCACCGCCGACAAAGATCCCATCGGGCACATCAAGGCCCCCCAAAGCTTCAGGAGCAGCCCCCCGCACCAATTCCAAACCGGGCACGCCCAGTGTCAGGGCGTTTTCCTCGATTAAGCCGGCTCGGTCACAATCGCTCTCGATGGCCAGCGCGCGGGCTGTTGGCTCGGCGCGCATCCATTCGATGGAAATGGACCCGCAACCCGCCCCCACATCCCAAAGGATTTCCAAAGGCCCGGGGCCCAGCGCCGCCAAGGTCGCCGCGCGCACTTCGCGCTTGGTGATCTGGCCGTCATGTTGATAGGCCTCATCTGGCAGGCCCGGACTTCTGGAGCGAACCACCGCGTCTGGCCCGGCCATACAATTGATGGCAATCGTATTGAGATCGGCGCATTTTCTGTAGCCCCAACCGGCGGCCTTGGCCTCGGTCTTTTCCTCGCCCTCGCCGTCCATATGGGCAAAAACGCAGAGCCCGCTTTCGCCATACCCCAATTCAACCAGAAGACTGGCCACGGCTGCCGGGGTCCCGCCGTCATTGGCCAGCACCAACAACCTGGCGCCGGGAGCAATAAAATATCGCAGCCGGTCAAAAGCACGGCCATGGACGCTCAGGCATTCCACATCATTCAGCGCCCAGCCCATGCGCGCCGCCAGCAGGGAAAAGGCGGAAGGTGCCGGGATTATCCGCATTTCATCAGACGCAAAGCTGCGGGCCAAGGTGGCGCCGATACCGAACCACATGGGATCACCGCTGGCCAGAACCGCAACCCGGCTGCCCCGGTGCTCTTTGATCTCGTTGATCGTATCGGCAATCGGGCTGCCCCATTCCAAACGTGGGCGCTTATCCCCATCGCCCAGCATGGCCAGATGGCGCGCCCCACCGGCCAAAACCTCCGCTTCATCGATTGCCGCCCGCGCGATACCTGCCAGGCCTTCCAGCCCGTCATCGCCAATACCAACAACGCTGAGCCAGGCGGTCATGCGCCCCCCTCGCCCACCAGCAGCGCATTAATCGCCGCCGCCCCATAGGCGCTGCCGCCCTGCCGCCCCTTGATGGTCAGATATGGCACGGAGGTCCCGCTGTCGATTAGCGCCTGCTTGGATTTGGCAGCACCTATGAACCCAACCGGAAAAGCAAAAAGTGCTGCGGGCTGAGGGCAATCGGGTTCCTC
>CAZBQG010000082.1:0-16164 GCA_964493945.1 uncultured Rhodospirillaceae bacterium | reverse complement strand
TGCATTGCCGCTATTGTTATCTTCTATCTGAATTAATGAGCCCTGACCCCAGTTTAATCTTATGACCGCCATTTTACGCTACACACCTGAATTGATCTTGGAATATACCGCCAAGGGCTATTGGCGGGGCGAACTGACCGTGGATTTCTGGCTGGAGAACACGGAAAAATGCCCCGGCCGCCTGGCCGTCATGGATAGCGGCCAGCGTCTCACCTGGGGCGAAGCCGGGCCCTTGATCGAAAAACTGAGCGCATCGCTTATCGGGATGGGATTCAAAAAGGACGATGTGATCCTGGTGCAGTCGGGCAATTCGGTTAGACTCATGCTGCTCAGGCTGGCCTGCGAACGGATCGGGTTGATCCCGGTTTTTTTGCATTACGGATTCCGCCGCCGGGAAATCGAACATATCATCGGTTTGACTCATCCCGTGGGCGCGGCCATCGCCACCGCTGGCGGCAAGTTCGATCTTTTGGGGCTCTATGAGGATCTTGGCAAAACCCATGGCTGGTCCGAAAGGATCATGCTTTTGGACCAAGATGCCGGGCCTAACACAATCGCCGGCCTGATTGAGGGAGGCGGCGCGCTGACGCAAAGTGACCTGGAAGGGCGGCGCTTTCAGATCGGCGAGCTCACCTCCATCGTCACTTCGTCGGGCACCACGGGGGGGCCCAAATGCATCGAATATTCGGTCTGGTCCAGGCTTCATTCGGGCCGGGTTTATATTGATCGCCTGGATATGACGCCGGACGACAAGGTGGCTTATTTCGTGCCACTCTACACAGGCCCCTCCGATCTTTCCTATCACACCGCGCCCCAATTAGGTTCCGCCCAGCTTCTCCTGGAAAGCTTTTCGCCCGAAGCCGCCTGCGCTTTGATCCAGGCGGAAAAACCGACGGGCGTTACCCTGGTGCCCACCATGCTGCACCGGATTTTGGGTTTCTCCGGGTTTGATCCAAAAGATTTCGAAAGCCTTCGTTTCGTTACCTGCGGCGGCGGCGTGCTGCCCTTTGAAATAGGACGCCGGGTCGAGGAACAGTTCGGCGTCAAAATCATCCAGGCCTACGGATTGATGGATTGCGGGGCAGTGACTTCCCATGCGCTGAACGACAGCCAGGAGGCCCGCTTGCGCGCCCAGGGCCGGCCTCTGGACGGCACCGAAGTGCGCGTGTTGGACGCCGATGGCAATGTTCTGCCCAGCGGCGAGGTGGGCCAGGTCTGCGTCCGGGGGCCCCACTCAAACGGTGGATATATGGGCGAGGCGGCCATCACCGAAGAGGGCTGGGGCGAGGATGGTTTCTTCCGTACCGGTGATCTGGGACATATCGATGGCGATGGCCACATCATTTTGCAGGGCCGGTCCAAGGACATCATCATCCGGGGTGGGCAGAACATTTCGGCCAAGGAGGTAGAAGATGTGCTGGCCCATCATCCTTCCATCAAGGAAGCGGTGGCGGTGAAAATGCCCGATCCCGAATTGGGCGAACGGGTCTGCGCCTTCGCCGTCACCACGCCGGGCGCCAGCCTGACCCTGGAAGATATCGTTCAGTTCATGAAAAGCTACGACATCGCCGGTTTCAAGATCCCCGAACGGCTGGAACTGGTGGATGAAATGCCCCTGACGCCGGGCGGCAACAAGGTGGACAAGAAGCGCCTGGAGGAAATGGTCCGTTGAAGGTGCGCTCCGCCGACGGCACAAATATATGGTGCGATGAATGGGGCGGCGGCCCGCCGCTCATATTGGTTCATGGGACCGGCGATGATGCGGGCGTGTTCGACCGGGTGCGGGACGGCCTGGCCGAACATTTCCACCTTTATGTCATGCACCGCCGGGGCCGGGGCAAAAGCGGCGATCATGCGGCCTATGAATTTGCCCGCGAGGTAGAGGATATTCTGGCCGTCATCTATGGGGTCGGCGCCCCCGCCGGTCTGTTCGGCCATTCTTATGGTGGCATATTGTCTCTGGATGCTGCCCTGGAGACCTCAAATCTCGCTGGTATGGTGATTTACGAGCCACCCAATATTCGGGTCCATGACCCCAGGCGCACCGAAATCGTCGAGCGGCTTCAGGTTTATATGGAGAAGGGCGAGCGGGACGAAGTTGTGCGGCTGTTCCTCCATGAATTCGCTGGCCTGCCTGATGAAATCGTTGCCCGCCAGCGCCAGAAAAAAGAAGCCTGGGCGCAGCGCGTCACTGAGGCCCATACCATCCCCCGCGAACTGGTCATCGTCGCCGCCTATAATCTGGAGGTGGACCGCTTCGGGGCCATCCGGACGCCCGCCCGCATCCTGGTGGGTGGCGACACCCGTTCCGTCATGAAAGAGACCGTGGAAGAAGTATTCCAGGCCCTGGCCAATGCCGATATGCGCGAACTGGCCGGCAACAAGCATGCCGCCATGACCACGGCGCCCGATCTGTTCGTCGATGAGTTATGTGATTTCTTCCGCGATCACTTATAAGGGATATGCATGGTCAGCGGGATATTCAGCCAGATGGCATCCGTCGGGCAAAGATCGACGCACCAATTGCAATGCCAGCAAAGGCCGGGATGGCTGACCACCGCTGGGCTTTCTTTTTTTGCGCCAAGGCCCGGGGTTCCGAAGAATACGTCTTCCGAACATAGCTCGACACAAATCCTGCAGCCATCGCATTTATCGTAATCCACCTTGGGCGGCATTGTTTTGCTCCGTTCGATCCGTTGATAATCAATTCTCCACGATATGAAGCCGGTTGGCCAGACTGTTGAGCTCCTCGGGTTCATCCGCCGTGACCACCAGGGAGCCGCCCACATTGACCCGGTTTTGGCCAAAGCAGGCATTGGGCTCGAAGGCGAAGCTCATGCCTTCTTCCAGGACCAGCTCGAAATTCTGGTATTGGACTTCCTGTTTGGTGCTGGGCACGGTCAGATGGTTGGGCATTTTTTCCCGGTTGAACCCCATGCCACCGGTCCAGCCCAAGGGCGATACGCTGTGGATCATGGGCGTCAGGGTCCAGCCGCCATATTCGTCCAAGGGTGCCAGCATGGCCTCCACCAGCTGATTGAAGGTTTTACCGGGCCGCATGGCGCGGGTTCCCGCCAGGTAACAATCATTGGCCACTTTGCCCAATTCCTGGGTGATCGGTTCTACCGGGGCGACGGCGACGGAAAGCTGCTGCTGGGTTTCCAGGCCGCCATAGGTGGGGAACATTTCGACCATGAACAGATCGCCGGGCTCCATCAGGCGGGGTAGGCCGCCCGATTGGGTCCAGGTCGGTTCCGACCAGCCCAGATCATCGGCCCCCCAGGTCATGATCAAAAAAGGATCATGAGGGATGGCGCCCCCTTTGTGGATTTCGTCCTGGATGGCGGCATAGATGTCATACTCCGACGCACCGACGCGGACCGTATCCAGCATGGCCTGGCAGGCCTTCTCTCCCACGGCGGCCGAATGGCGCAACATGGCCAGTTCCTCGTCGTTCTTGCCCAGCATGACGCGGCGGAATTCCCAGGTGGTATCCACCAGATCGGCATCGGGCAGCCCGTCCAGCACTGCCTTCCACATGGGATAGGGCACGATCCCTTCCGGGTTTCCGGCTTCGCGCACATGGACCCCAACGGCGCCGATGCGGCCCTTTTCCAGGCCGCGCTCGTGGATCACCTCGACGATGCCCGGCCCATAAGCGCCGATGCGGGCATCCTTAATCCAGAACTGATCCTGATCTGTTTTCGATCCCATGCGGTGGATGACCATTTTTTGGTTCCAGGTAAGCAGAACCGGATCGCTCTCCACCGGCAGGATGGCCATGCCCTCCACATATTCGTTGGCCACATAGCCTTCGAAGCGTTCCCGCCCTTTGAGGCCGAAGACCAGAACGCAATCGAGGGACATTTCCTTGGCCATGGCGCGGATGCGGCCCCAGCGGAAATCCCTTGTGGCGGTGCTTAAAGTGGGAAAATCCATTGTGTTTTCGGTCATGGTACCTCCTTCGCGGCCAGGATCCGGCTTAGGTCCTCCCAGCTGACGATTTCCCGGATCAATTTGACCCGGATGGCGGTGGCGAAATCCTTGAAGCCCCGGGCCGGGATGGAAAAGGCGCCGGGCCCGCCGATTACATTGTCGATGAAAAAACCCTGTAAATCATAAAAGCTTCCCAGGATCGGCAGCCCGTTGATGGTCACCCCCAATTTCAGCGCCTCGTCCCGGCCCATGGCGGCGGGCATGCCGTTGCGGTCGGGCCCGTCGCCCGAACTATCGACGATCCGGCGTTTGCCTTCAAAAGCATTTTGGGTGAGGGATTGGGCGCCGTACAAAATAGCATCCCCGATGGCCGTGCCGTCGCCATGCAGTTCGCGGGGATGGCTTTTCAGCAATGTGACGAAGGCATCCATGTCTTTTTCCCCCGGATCACCCGCCAATCCACGATGGGCACATGCAAAAACGGACCGCTCCATTCCACATAAGACAATGCGATGGCCCCCAGCGGGCCGGCGCGGATGGCGTTGATCACCCGGGGATGGCTCAGCGCCTTTGCATAGCCGGTTCGTTGCAGGGTGAATTCCTCATAATCGACGCTGCCCGATCCGTCGACCATCAGGATCAGTTCCAAATCCACCTTCTCCGCCGCCTGGCCGGCATCTGAAAGCTCAGCATCAAAACCAGAAGGCTTGAAAACAATTTTGCCATTGAAGCGATTAAACACGTCCGGGCGCTGCCTGGCCAAGGTTTTTCCGGTTTGACTCGGGTGGTGATTCTTTAGCTAATATCAATTCTCAATTTGGGGGGGAGAGCCCCAGGGGGAGATAAACTTATGACCGCACATAATTCCAACGGCGCCACGGGTGCCGATATCCGGGCCAAACTGGACCATCCCGTTGTTGATGGCGATGGCCATATGATCGAGACCACCTTCGCCATTCTGGATTTTGTCAAACAGGTGGGCGGCGCCGACATTGCCAGGCGCTATGAGGAATCCTTGAAGGGGGATATCGCGGCGGGCAAAAGGATCGCTGTCTGGGTCGGCAATTCGGGTCCGGCCTCCATCGACCGGGCAACGGCCATGCTGCCCAAAATGTACCGCGCGCGCCTGGAAGAGGCGGGCATGGATTTTGGCATTATCTATGGCACCATCGCCTTGACCGTTCTGGGCATTGGCGATGATGAGATGCGCCCGGTGGTCTACCGGGCCATGAACATGCTTTATGCCGACATGTTCTCTGAAGTGTCGGACAGCCTGACCCCGGTCGCCCTGATCCCCATGCATGATCCGGATGAAGCCCTGGCCGAGCTGGATTTCGCCATCGGCGAGCTGGGCCTCAAGGCCATTGTGATGAATACCATGGTCCAGCACCCGGCGCCTGAACTGGTCAAGGAAGCGCCCCATCTCGCCCACCATTCCAACGCACCCCAATCGCCGGCCATGGATGTGGGGGACAGGTTTGACCCGGTCTGGGCCAAATGCCTGGAGCTGGGCGTGGTGCCGAGTTGTCACAACGCGTTCCGGGGGCGCGGCTCGACCCACGGCTCGCCCACCAATTATGCCTTCAATTCCCTGGGAAGCTTTGGCCAGGGCAGTGATTTTTTCTGCCGTTCGCTATTGTTTGGCGGCGTGCCCAAGCGCTTCCCCAAACTCAAATTCGCCTTTCTCGAAGGCGGCGTCGGCTGGGCCGTGCAGCTTTACAATAATCTTTTCGAATATTGGGAGAAGCGCAATCTGGAGGCGCTTCGTGAAAATCTGGACCCGGCCAAGCTGGATGTGGATTTGCTGGAGAAGATGTTTAAGAAATATAGCAATGCCTATCTGACGCCCGAACGCATCCGGGCCGAACCCAACCAGCCTATTTCGTCGCAATTATTTGTAACCCCAGAAGAGGTCAATGATTTCGCCCCCGCCGGCGTCGAGGCGGCAGACGATATCCGGCGCATTTTCGATGATAATTTTTATTTTGGCTGCGAGGCCGATGACAGCCTGACGCCGGTGGCTTTCGATACCAAAATCAACCATCTGGGCCTCAAGCTGAAAGCTGTATTGGGATCGGATATCGGCCATTGGGACGTGCCTGATATGACCAAGGTGATGGTCGAGGCCTACGAGATGGTGGAAAAGGGTTTCATCACGGAAGATGATTTCCGCGATTTCACCTGCGCCAATCTGGTTGAAATGCACACCGCCGGTAATCCCGACTTCTTCAAGGGAACGGCCGTCGAGGCGGCGGTGGAGCCCTATAAAGCCACTTAATCGAAACGCAGGATGGGCTTGACCGTCTCACCCGCCTCGCTGTCGGCAAATGCTTGGGCGATATCGGTGAAGGCATATTCCTGGGCCAGCCGGTCCATGGGGAAATGCCCATCCATGAAGAAATCGATCAGGCGGGGGATGAAGATATCCGGATTGCTTCCTCCTTCGCCGATGCCCCGGATGACCCGGCCTTTCATCAACGGGCGTACGGTCAGGGGCAGGGGTGATCCGTCCCAAGGCCCGGTGACGAAGCCGCAGGTTCCCATGGGGGCCAGCCCTTCGATGGCCTGGGCCATGACCGGCGGTGCCCCCGTCGTATCCAGGGTGAAATCCACGCCTATGGGGATAAGTTCCAGGAGTTCCTCCAAAACGGGATCGTCGCCCGCTTCGATCTTGTCGGTGGCGCCTTGCTGGACAGCCAGTTCCAGGCGCTTTTCGTGACGGTTGATGGCGATGATCCTGGATGCCCCCGCAATGCGGGCGGCCATCACCGCCGACAGGCCCAGGCTGCCGACACCGAACACGGCCAGGGTCTTGCCGGGCGTCAGGCGGAATTCGTTGAGGATGGCGCCGGCCCCGGTCTGAATGCCGCAACCCAATGGGCCCAACAGGGCCAGGGGCGCGTCCTTGCGCACCTTGACGACGCTGCGTTCGATACCGATAGAGAAGGTGGCGAAAGAAGACTGGCTGAAGAAATCGCCATGCACGGCTTCGTTCCCCGCCGACAGACAATGGGAGCCTTCGTTGCGCTGGCTCACGAAATTATTGAAGTTGTGGCAATAGGACGGATGGGCTTCCAGGCAGGTGGGGCAGGCACCGCACGACCCGAAGGTCATGACCACATGATCGCCGGGCTCAACTTTTGAAACACCCTCACCAATGGCTTCGACAACGCCCGCCCCTTCATGGCCCAGCACCACCGGGCGCGGCACGGGGCTGGCGCTACCGGCCGACTTGAGGTCAGTGTGGCAGACGCCCGTGCCCACCATGCGGACCAGCACTTCGCCCGGCCCGGGTCCGGTCAGATCAAGTTCTTCGATGTTGGGCTCAGCCGAGCCACTGCGGAAAACCGCCGCGCTTATCTTCACGTTTCACTTCCTCTCTGCCGCAGCGGTGGGTTCCTGAAATTTATCTTGAACGGGCCGCGCCGCGCCTCATGGCCCCTTGGTTTTTGATGTCCGCGCCCCGCCCCATATTCCAGTTGGAATTGGCCTTATTGTCGAAAATACCGGCACGCGATTTGGTGTCCTGCTGATCCCCCTTGGCCGCCGGCTTGCGGCTTTTCACCGCTGCTTTCGCCTTTGCCCGTTTGCGGGCCTTGGCCTTGGTCATGATTATTCACCTTTCCTTGTCTGGATGGGAATTGTTCACCACGGCAATCATAATCCCCCGGCAATCATATTCCCAGGCCGGATTTTTTGTAGCCCCATCCTTTTTCCCCATCACGCCACTTATCTCGGGCGCCATGATTTGGAAGGATTGCACATGCTCACCTTCCCCAGCAAGAATCGCCCCCCATTCGGAGCCGCCCAACGGTGAATGTCCGTGCCATGGTATCGGCCATCTGGCTGCCGGGGGGGCTTTTGATTCTGGCTTGGGTCCTGGCTGCCGGTGAGGGATTCGGGCTGCAAATTCCGACCATCTATCTGACCCCGGGGCTGGCTTTGGCGGGCGCGTTGTTGGGCTTGCGTTTTCATCAGATGCGGGCTGCCTTCGCCTTGGTGGTGCTCACCCTCGCCCATTTCGCCCTGGTGCCCTTTTTTGCCAAACCTCCAGGCGCCGGGGCCATGGGGCAGGTTCTTTATGCGGGGGCGGCTATTTTGCTGCCGGTCAATCTGGTGGTTATCGCTTTTCTGGGCGAACGTGGCCTGTTCACCCGCTCCGGTCTTTTGCGTCTTTCCGCCATCATCGCCCAGGGGGCTGTGCTTTTTTGGCTGGTGACCGAAGCCGGGAATGGTCCGGCCGGGGCCGCGGCGTGGGCGTTCCATTGGCGTGCCCTGGGTCCGGAGCTGGACCAATGGACCTACCTGCCCCAACCTTCTTTGTTCGTCCTGGTCCTGGGTGGGCTCATATTGCTGGTCAGGTTCGTCACCCGACCCACCCCTCTGACCGGCGGATTGCTGGGCGCATTTGTTGCGGGCGGGGCGGCATTTCACATGGTGGGGCGGGGACCGGTCCCGGAAATCTTCATGATGGCCGCCATATTGGGGATTGGTCTGGCCGTCTTGCAGGAATTTTACCGCATGGCCTTTCTGGACGAGCTGCCCGGTCTGCCCGGCCGCCGCGCCCTGGGGGCCGAGATGAAAAAGCTGGGCGGGCGCTACTGCCTGGCCATGCTGGATGTGGATCACTTCAAGAATTTCAATGACAGTTACGGCTATGAAGTGGGCGATCAGGTGCTCAAACTGGTGGCGGCACGGCTGGCCGGGGTGCGGGGCGGCGGAAAGAGCTTTCGCTATGGCGGGGAGGAATTCACCACCATTTTCCCCGCCAAGGACATGGAAGAGGCCTGGCCCCATCTGGAGGATTTGCGCCAGGCCGTGGAGGAAACATCGTTTCAATTGCGCGCCTGGGACCGCCCGGATCAAAACCCCCCCAAAAAAGGTGCCTCGCCAAAAGGGGAGGACGCCCAGGTCTCGGTGACCATTTCCATCGGTGTCGCCGAGCGCGGCGCCGGGCAGACCCCGGACGAGGTGCTGAAATCAGCCGATGAAGCCCTCTACCGGGCGAAGGAGGCGGGCCGCAACCGTCTGGCCAAATAAAAAAAGCGATCACATATTATTTGAAATATGCCTCATCCTCGGCGCTTCTCTCGAAGTCCGGATTGCTGGGCCAGGATTTAAGCCGCGCGGCCATGTCGCTGCCGTAGCGCACCCGGAACAATAATGTGCGTTCGGGACCGTTGACATATTCATGCATCTCGCCCGGCGGATGAACGACGAAGCCGCCGGGTGCGATGTCCACGCTACTGCCTGGGATGTTCATCACGCCGCCGCCTTCGAAGCAGAAATAAATTTCGACCGCGTCCGGGTGGCAATGATCAGGGCTGATCTGGCCCGGCTCCCAACAGGCAACGGCCACGTCGCCTTCCTCCATGGTACCCAGCATCTTTTCCACATGGCGCTTGGGATCGAAAACCTGTTCGGCGGGCAGATTGAACACTAGCATTTTCCCCGTTCCTCCTTGGTTGGTATCAGCATCACCCGGGTGATTAATTGCAAATTGGGGAGGCATTATCCATGGGTTTTTTGGGGATCGGCCCGGGTGTTTCCCGGGATGAAAATCCCCACCCTAACCCCCACCCATTAGGTCCAGATGGTAATCCACATTGCCGAACATCGTGTCAATCACCGTCAGGCGCTTGAAATAATGGCTGATGCGGAGCTCGTCGGTCATGCCCACGCCGCCATGCAGTTGGACCGCCTGCTGGCCGACGAAACGCCCGCCCCGCCCGATCTGTACCTTGGCAGCCGAGATGGCCTGGCCGCGCAGCTCCTCGTCAGGCTCGTCCAATCGAAGCGTCGCCATGTAGGCCATGGAACGGGCCTGTTCCAGTTCGATGAACATGTCGGCCATGCGGTGTTGCAAGGCCTGAAAGGATCCGATGGACCGGCCGAATTGCTGGCGGGTTTTGATATATTCAAGCGTGTCACTTTGTAATACGCCCATCAGCCCCACGCCCTCGGCGCAAAGCGCGGCGATGGCCCGCTGGGCGGCGCGCTCGATCAGGGGATACGCGCCACCTTCTGGGCCCAGAATATCGCCGGGCCCGGCTTCCACATCCGTCAGTTCGATTTCCGCAGCCCGCCCGCCGTCGACCGTCGGATAGCCCCGGATAACGAGACCGGGGTTGGCCCCATCCAGCACAAAAAGAGTAATGCCGTCCTCCCCCCGGGCTGAAATGATGATGCGGTCAGCCCCCGCGCCATCCAGCACCACGCTTTTATGACCGTTCAGGCGGTAACCCGCTCCGGTCTTTTCCGCCTTGGTCTCCACATGGGCCAAATTAAAACGCGCGCGGGGCTCTGTATGGGCGAAGGTGAGCCGCATGTCACCCGCCGCGATGGTGGGGATAATGTCTTTTTTCTGTTTGGCGCTGCCGGCTTCGGCAATCAGCCCGCCGCCCAGCACCACCGTCGCCAGGAAGGGCTCCACCATCAGGCCCTTTCCCATGGCTTCCATGACGATCATGGTCTCTATGGCTGATCCGTCAAAGCCGCCATCTTCTTCCGCGAAAGGCATGCCCAGCCAACCCATTTCCGCCAGGTTTTTCCACATGGCCGGATCGAAGCCTTCCGGGCTCTCGCTGATTTCCCGGTGCTTGGTGAAGGGATAGTCCCGCTCGACGAAAAGCTCGGCGCTTTCCTTGAGAAGCCGTTGTTCCTCGCTCAGATTGAAATCCATTAGTGCGCCCCTACAATCCCAAGACCGCTTTGGAGATGATGTTGCGCTGGATTTCGTTGCTGCCCCCCAAGATGCTGAGGGAGCGCTGGGTCAGATAATCCAACATGGCGGCGGGCGCGTGATCGGGGCCGATGGGCGGGATATTGGCCCCGGGCTGATAGAATTCTTCCGGGTAGGGGATGGCGTAATGGCCCATGGCCTCGATCTCCACCTCGGTCTGGGCCTGGGTCAATTCGGTTCCTCTGATTTTTAGTACGCTTGCCACAGCCCCCACATCGCGCCCCGCCTCTTCGTCGGCCAGAAGGCGGAACTGAGTATATTCCAGGGCCATCAGCTTGACTTCAAGATCGGCGATCTTGCGGGCGAATATGCGGTCCTCGATCAGCGGCTCGCCATCCATCAGTTCGGCCCGGGCGGCCGTCTTGATTTGCTCCATGCGCCGCTTGGCCTGGCCGATATTGGCAATCGAGGTGCGTTCATTGCCCAGCAGGAATTTGGCGTAGGTCCAGCCCATATTTTCCTCGCCCACCCGGTTCTCCACGGGCACTTTTACGTTATCGAAAAAGACCTCATTGACCGAATGGAATTTGTTCATGGTGATGATCGGGCGCACCGTGATGCCCGGCATATCCATATCCAGCAGCAAAAAGGATATGCCCGCCTGGGGCTTCACTTCGGTGTCGGTGCGCACCAGGCAGAACATGCGGTCGGCGTAATGGGCGTAAGACGTCCAGATTTTCTGCCCGTTCAGCAGATAATGATCGCCATCCCTGACGGCGCGGGTTTTCAGCGACGCCAGATCGGACCCCGATCCTGGTTCCGAATATCCCTGGCACCACCAATCCTCGCCGCTTTCAATGCGGGGCAGATATTTTTTCTTTTGCGCATGGTTTCCGAATTCGATGATCACCGGGCCGACCATGACCGGCCCGAAAGGGACCGGCATGGGCATGCCGGCCAGACCCATTTCCGTGTTGAAGATATATTTCTGGGTTGCCGTCCAGCCCGGCCCGCCATGCTCTTCAGGCCAGCCCGGCACGGACCAGCCCTTTTCATACAAGATACTGTGCCAGCGGAGATAATGTTCCTTGGCGAAATGCTGGCCCTTATCTGAAATCTCCCGGATATCGGCGGGCAGGGTGCCGGAAATAAAGTCGCGGACCTCTTGTTGAAAAGCCAGTTCCTTATTGCTGAATTGCAGTTCCATACCTTCTGTTCCCTCCTGCTCAAGGATTACATTTTAGCCAGCCTCCCCGCCGGGTCAATTTCCCGTGGCACTTTCCGGGCTGACGGCTAATATTGGGCCAAACCAGGGAGGCAAAACATGTTTGGACCGGGCACGGCCTTCAGCGGCGAAAAAACCATGGACAAGGCACGGATGGCCGAGAACGCCGCCCGGGGCGCCACCGGTCTGACCAGCCTGGGTCTGGCCGAGGATGGTGTCCTGGCCCTGATCATGCGCAACGATTTCGCCATGTTCGAGGCCCAGGCCGCCGCCGCACTTCTTGGTCTTTTTTTCGTTCCCATCAATTGGCATTTCACCCATGAAGAGGTGGGCTATGTGCTGGCGGATTGCGGGGCCAGGGTGCTGGTGGTGCAGTCCGATCTTTTGGCGGGGATCGAGCCGGGCATTCCAGCCGGCGTCAAAGTGATTGTCGTGCCGACGGCGGAGGAATTGACCCAGGCTTATGGGCTGGACAAGGCGGCCTGCGATCCGGCACCGGGCGCACGTCTTTGGGGCGAATGGATCAAAGACTTCGAGCCCTGGACCGAAGCCCCCCGGGCAGAGCGGGGATTGATGACCTATACGTCGGGCACCACGGGCAGGCCCAAGGGCGTGGTCAAGCCGGCCATGACGGCGGAACAATCAAAAACCGCCAAACAGATCATTGATCTGGCCTATGGCTGCCGGCCGGGCCGGTGCTTTTTGCTGACCGGGCCATGCTATCATATCGCGGTCATTCATTCGGCCTATATGGCGCTGATGGATGAGGGCGATCTGGTCATCACCGGGCGCTTTGACGCGGAGGAATTCCTCAAACTGGTGGAACGCCACCGCGTCACCCATGCCCATATGGTGCCCACCATGTTTCACCGCCTGCTCAAGCTGCCCGATGAAGTGCGCAGCCGTTATGACGTCTCCTCGCTGGAACATATTGCGCACGGCGCGGCACCTTGCTCGCCCAAAATCAAACAAGCCATGATCGATTGGGTCGGGCCGGTTTTGGTGGAATATTACGGCGGGACGGAGACGGGCCTCACCCATTTGTGCCCCACTGATGACTGGCTGGCCCATCCGGGAACGGTTGGGCGGACAACGCCCGGTGCCGTCACGCGCATCATCGGCGATGAAGGCGAAACGCTGGGACCGGGTGAGGTGGGGGAAATCTATGCCATCTCGCCCATGGTTCCCGAATTCACCTATAAGGGGCTGGAGGAGAAACGCCGGGAAGCGGAACTGGACGGGCTGATCACCATCGGCGATATGGGGTTTGTAGATGAAGACGGTTTTCTTTTCCTCTGCGACCGCAAGAACGACATGGTGATTTCGGGCGGGGTCAATATCTATCCGGTGGAAATCGAAGGGGTGATCCTGGGTATGGATGAAGTTCGCGACTGCGCCGTTTTCGGCATTCCCGATGAGGAATTCGGCGAAAGCCTGGCCGCCGTGATCCAGCCCGCCGGCGGTGCCGAAATCTCAGCCGGGCAGGTGCGCAATTATGTGGGTGCCCATCTGGCCAGATACAAGATTCCCAAACTGATTACGTTCCAGGACACCCTGCCCCGGGAAGACACGGGAAAAATCTTCAAACGCAAACTGCGCGAGCCCTACTGGAAAGATGCGGGCCGGAGCATATAAGGGAGAAACCACCATGCCGCCCCTCGATTACGAAACCATCATGGATTACCAGTTCCCCGATCTGGACGAGACCTATACCAAAAAGGATGCCATGCTCTATGCCCTGGGCGTCGGCTGCGGGTCCGACCCGCTGGACCCGGATCATCTGCAATTCACCTTCGAAAAGGACCTGAAATGCGTCCCCACCATGCCCGTGGTGCTGGGCCGGGGACCACAGGCGCTTCATGAAATTCCCGAACTATCCAGCATCGATTTCACCATGCTGGTGCACGGCGAACAAAAGCTGGTCATCCACAAACCCCTCTCCGCCGAGGGAAGGGTGGAAACGAGCACAAGGGTAATCCAAATTCTGGACAAGGGTGCGGACAAGGGCGCCATCATGTACCGGGAGCGCAAAATGACCTGCGGCATTACGGGTGACGCCCTGGCCACCCTAGGGGAAAGTTTTTTCCTGAGGGGCAGTGGCGGCTTTGGAGGCCAGCCGGGCCCGACGCCGCCGGCCCATACATTGCCCGAAAGAGAGCCCGAAGAAAGCCTGGACATCGCCACGCTTCCACAGGCAGCGCTGATCTACCGGTTGAGCGGCGATTACAACCCGCTCCATGCCGAGCCCGCCTTTGCCGCCCGCGCCGGGTTCGACAAGCCTATCCTGCATGGGCTTTGCAGCTTCGGGGTGACCTGCCGGGCGGTTCTTAAGACCTATTGCGGCGGGGTGCCCGAGCGGCTCAAATCCATCCAGGTGCGTTTTTCGGCACCGGTCTTTCCCGGCGAGACCATCCGCACCGAAATGTGGCGCGACGGCAGTGAGGTTTCCTTCCGTGCCCGGGTGGTCGGGCGGGGCGTGTTGGTGATCAATAACGGAAAAGCCGAAATCGCCGATTGACGCGGCGGCTCTGGCGTCTTCAAATAGGCGGAGCAAAAGGAGGCATCATGAGCGATGGAATAAGGGGAAAAGCGGCTGTAATCGGCACGGGTATTTCAGATATTGGAGTGGTGCCCGACCGCAGCTATCTGGATTTGATGGGCCAGGCCATGCATGCCGCCTTGGCGGATGCGGGGCTCAAGAAATCCGATATCGACGGCGTCTTCTGCGCGACCAGCGGAGGCGGGCTCAATGCGGTGACGGCCTCTGAGTATTTGGGCATCCAGCCAAAAGTGATCGAAGGCACCATGCTGGGCGGGTCGTCCTTCATCAATTTTCTGCAATGGGCGGCGTTGGCCCTGGATGCGGGGCTCTGCGACGTGGCCCTGATCGCCTATGGCAGCAATCTGCGCACCGGCGCGGGGCGCATGAACATCGCGCCTCATCCGTGGGAGGCGGCCTATAAGCTGCGCAACCCGCCCGCATCCTACGCCCTGGCCGCGGCCCGCCACATGCATGAATATGGCACGACCCGCGAACAGATGGCCGAGGTGGCCGTTGCCGCCAGGGGCTGGGCCCAGATGAACCCCATCGCCTTCAAGCGCGACCCGCTGAGCATCGAAGATGTGCTCGCCAGCCGCATGTTGATCGATCCCCTGAGCGTGGGTGATTGCTGTCTGGTGACGGACGGCGGTGCGGCGGCCATCATGGTGCCGGCCGAGAAGGCCAAGGATTTCCCCAACCCGCCGGCCTATTTGTTGGGCGTGGCGGCGGAAAGCTCCCATGACAGCATCGCCCAGATGGAAGATTTATGCGTCTCGGCGGCAGCCAAATCGGGGCCAAGGGCCTTTGAGATGGCCGGCATGAAAACGGAAGATGTGGATGTGTTGGAGCTTTATGACGCCTTCACCATCAACACCATCATGTTTCTCGAAGACCTTGGCTATTGCGCCAAGGGCGAAGGCGGGGCTTTTGTGGAAGGCGGCACCATCGCGCCCGGCGGCAAATTGCCGGTGAACACCAATGGCGGCGGGCTTTCATGTGTCCATCCCGGCATGTATGGCATGTTTCTCATCGTCGAGGTGGTTGAGCAATTGCAGGGGCGAAGCGGCGAACGCCAAGTGAAAGACGCCAATGTTGCCCTGATCAACGGCAATGGGGGCACCTTCTCCACCCAGGTCACGGCGCTGTTCGGGACCGAGGCGACGCTTTAGGGGATGGGGAAGTCAATTCCGGGGACACACCAGAAGTTCCTAAATTGCCTTGGAATTGAGGGGCCTAATGGGTGACCCCGTGTTTTGTGGAACGTGCTAGGATTTCAGGGATGCTTCTGTTATAATAGCGCAATGTTAAGAAATTACTACTTATGCGTGTTTATACTGGCCGGGCTGCTGATGGCCGCTTCGACAGTTTCAGCGGCGGAAGGTAAGCCCCTTCCCCAGGAGCCGGGCGGGTGGTCGTACGAATATGAGAAAGCTCTCCAGCGCAAGAATTGCGCCAAAGTCCGTTTCTATCTGGAAAAAGGCAAGGATGAGGGCGACAGAGACGCTTTTTATTCGGACGGCGTAAGGACCAGATATGGCGATTGCCGGCCAAAATCAATCAAAAAGGCCCTTGCCCTTTACCAAAAAGCGGCCTTGATGGAAGACTTTAGCGCCTATATGGCTCTGGGGCAGCTTTATCACGAAGGCCGCATCGTTAAGAAGAATGATGAAGAAGCCGGCCGCTGGTTCCGCCGGGCCACCATCATAGCCATTAACCGGCCACCGGTCACCCGCCTCCCGTTCCGCTACCTGGGCGTCATCAAAAGCTGTGCGGGCTTCC
>CAZBQG010000081.1:0-16193 GCA_964493945.1 uncultured Rhodospirillaceae bacterium | reverse complement strand
GCGGAAATCAGCGGCCAGTTCGAGGGAAATCTGGTGGCCCGCAACAAGCTGGTCATCCACAAAGATGGCCGGGTCAACGGGTCTGTCCGCTATAGCCGTATCATTATCGAATCGGGCGGCGAAATTTCCGGCGATATGGCGTCGCTTGAAGACGATAACGGGGCGGCCGGCGATCAGCCCGGCCCGGGCCCGGCCAGCCAATCTGAATGAACCTGTTGGCCAAGCTCCGGCGCCGTCCACCATGCGCTCCGTTACTGATCATGATGGGCCTGCTTTTGCAGGCTTGCGCGGAGATGCCTTTCGCTGGCGATGGGGCAAGTGAGTCCGAAAAGATACCGTCCCCTGCGCAAGTCAAGGCGCCAGCCAAACCGTTGCGCATAAAGGAAACCCCGGCACCCGATGCCGGCCCGGCCATTCCTTTGACCGATGAAGCCCGCCGGCGTCTGGCCAAGGAAGACCGGCTGAGCGCGCTCATGGGCCCGGGCCCGCAACTTTCGGAGACGCCGCTGATCGGGCTGGAAGGGAAAGCGGTGGTCCGGCTTCTGGGGGCACCGGGGTTTATCCACCGGGATCCGCCCGCTCAAATTTGGCGCTACACTGGTGCTGAATGCCGGCTCGATCTTTTTCTCTACCGCCAGGGGGAGGAAATGAAAGTCACCCATGCCGAAGCCAGGGGCAAACAGATCGATCAGACGGAGATCACCGCCTGCCTCAGGCAGATCATCAAGGCCCGCGCCAGCTAGATTAGAGCGTGGTCTTGCGCTTGAAGGCACATTGTTCGCGCACAATGCAATTGGGGCAATCGGGCTTGCGCGCCTTGCACACATAACGGCCATGCAGAATAAGCCAGTGATGGGCATGCAGGCGGAATTTTTCCGGCGTTACCTTGTTCAGCTTCATCTCCACTTCCGTGGGCGTCTTGCCCGGCGCCAGACCGCTACGGTTGCCCAGGCGGAAAATATGGGTGTCCACCGCGATGGTCGACTCGCCGAAGGCCATATTGAGAACCACATTGGCCGTCTTGCGCCCGACACCCGGCAGTTTTTCCAGACCTTCCCGGGTTTGGGGCACGTTTCCGTCATGCTCCGCCAGAAGAATGCAGCTAAGCGCGATGATATTTTTCGCCTTGTTATTATAAAGTCCGATTGACTTGATATAGTTTCTTAGTTTCACTTCACCCAGATTGACCATTTTTTGGGCCGTGTCGGCTTTTTTGAATAAGGGACCGGTGGCCTTGTTGACGCTCTTGTCGGTGGCCTGGGCGGACAACACCACCGCCACCAAAAGCGTATAGGGGTCCACATGATCCAATTCGCTTTTGGGCGCGGGATTGGTCTCGGCCAGACGGGAATAGAAAATTTCGATATGATCTTTTTTCATCCCTACAACATATGGACCAATTCCCCGGGCGCAAGAGGGAATGCCCGCCCATGATGGAAGTAACTGAAACCGGGCCGGCCGCGGGTTTGCAGGTTCATTTATATCCAGATCAGCGGATCAGTCTGAGTAAATTAAAACTGGTGCTTTCAGGTTTTGCTTTGCTCTGCCTGGCTCTCGGGGCGGTTTTTTATTTCCTTGGTGCAACGCCGGTGCCGGGCTTCATGGGGTTGGAGGTGGTGTTGCTTTTTGCCGTTTACCGCTACGGCGCCAACCGGGCCAGGATCGGCGAATGGCTCAGTCTGGAAGCGGAAACCCTGTCCATCCGCCGCCAGGGCCACCGGGGGCAGGATGAAAGGTTCGACCTGGCCACGAGGGATCTGCATCTGGAACTGGCCGGACCCAATCGCCAGACACAGCGCCTTTGGCTGGGTACGCCGGGCCAGGTATTGGAGATCGGCGCCTTTTTGGCACCATCGGAACGGGCGCAACTGGCTGGGCTGTTGGAAAAGGTCTTGGGGCGGGCGCCTTTCTTCTCCAGCCCTCAGCTAAACCCCAACACATCAAACATGGAATAGAGCCCGGCGGGCTTGCCTTCGGCCCAAAGTGCTGCGCGGATGGCGCCGCTGGCAAAAATCTTTCTGGACGCCGCCTTGTGGGCCAGCTCTATGCGTTCGCCTTCGCCTGCGAAAATGACCGAATGTTCGCCCACCACATCGCCGCCCCGCGACGAGGCGAAGCCGATGCCGCCCCTGGGCCGGGCACCGGTGATCCCGTCCCGGCCACGGAGCGCCACCTGATCAAGTTCCACACTCCGCCCATCGGCCGCCGCCAGACCAAGGCCAAGCGCCGTCCCCGAAGGGGCGTCCACCTTGTGGCGGTGGTGAATTTCATTGATTTCGATGTCGAAATCCTCGCCCAGGATGCCGGCCACCTGTTTGGTCACGGCCAACAGCAGATTAACCCCGACGCTCATGTTGGGAGCATGGACGATAACGCATTGCTTGGCTGCTTCCGCCAGCGCCGCCGTCTGCGTATCATCCAGACCGGTGCTGCCAGTAATCAAAGGGGTTCCCGTTTCCGCTGCCAGCCCGGCATGCATGACCGTCGGTCCGGGTCCGGTGAAATCCACCACCCCGTCGGAGGCAGCGAAGAGCGCCTGTGCGTCATCACTGACTTTCAAACCGCCCCCGTCCAATCCGGCCAGCGCAGACACATCGGCGTCCAAATCCGGATGGCCCGGCGCTTCCGTGCCTCCCGCCAACTCGCAGCCAACCGTTGCGTCGATCTCGGCCGTGATCATCCGCCCCATGCGCCCGGCGCAACCGACCACACCAATTTTCATGACGGCCCCCTTGAGTTAATCCTTCAAATCTTCCCACAGATCCTTGACCTTGGAGAAGAATCCCTCGGCCTCCGGACTGTTCTTGGATTGCCGGCCCGTGCTTTCGAACTCGCGCAGCAATTCTTTTTGTTTTTTCGACAGATTGACCGGCGTTTCCACCGTCGCCTCGACGAACATGTCGCCCCGCTCCTTGGAGCGCAGGATGCTCATGCCCTTGCCTTTGAGGCGGAAGCGGTGGCCTGTCTGGGTGCCCGCCGGTATGGTGATGCGCGCCCGCCCGCCATCCACTGTCGGCACTTCGATATGACCGCCCAGGGCCGCCGCCGTCAGGGCCAGGGGCACCTGGCAATAAATATTGGCGCTGTCGCGCTGGAAAATGCGGTGGGCTGCGACGGATATGAAAATATAGAGATCCCCGGCCTGGGCACCGCGAAGCCCTGCTTCGCCCTCCCCGGTCAGGCGGATGCGGGTGCCTTCCTCGACGCCTGGGGGGATATTCACCGAAAGGGTTTTTTCCTGCTGTTTGCGCCCGCTGCCCTGGCAGGCTCCGCAGGCCTGCTTGATCACCTGACCCTGGCCTTGACAGGAAGGGCAGGTCCTCTCGATGGTGAAGAAGCCTTGCTGGGCGCGGATTTTACCCCGGCCCCGGCAGGACGGGCAGGTTTCGGGTGCGGCCCCGCCGGCCGAGCCGCTGCCCGAGCAGCTTTCACAAGGGATGGAAGTGGGAACCCGGATATTGGTTTTGGCGCCCTTATAGGCCTGCGCCAGGGTGATCTCCATATTATAGCGAAGATCATCGCCCCGGCCTGACGAGCGCCCGCCGCGCCCGCCGCTGCCGCCGCCGCCGGTGAAATCGCCAAACATTTCATCGAAAATATCGGCGAAGCCGGAACCGAAACCTTGCGAGGAAAATCCCTGTTCGAAGCCGCCCTGACCGCCTTGTTCAAAGGCGGCATGGCCGTACCGGTCATAGGCGGCCCGCTTTTCATCATTCGACAGGACGTCGTGGGCCTCGTTCAATTCCTTGAATTTTTTTTCCGCCGAGGCATCATCGGGATTGCGGTCGGGATGGTGCTTCATGGCCAATTTCCGGTAGGCCGATTTGATCGCCGCCCCATCGGCGCCCTTATCGATCCCCAGGACCTTATAGTAATCCCGTTTGGCCATTAGATTTGCATTTCACCCCTAAATCCGGCCCGCTTAATCGGATTTCTTTTCGGGATCCACTTCCTCGAAATCGGCATCGAGAACTTGCCCGTCATCCTCCGGGGCTTCGCCTTCCGGGGCCGGGCCGGCGTCTCCGCCCATGCCGGCCATTCCCTCCATGCCTTCCAGGTCCGGCCCGCCTTCTTCCTGGGAAGCCTTATACATGGCTTCGCCCAGCTTCATGGCGGCCTGGGACAGGATTTCGGTCTTAGCCTGGATATCGGAAGCATCCTCTCCATCCTTGACCGCGCGTAAATCGGCAATGGCTTCTTCGATGGCCTGCTTGTCTTCATCCGAAACCTGATCGCCATATTCGGTCAGGTTTTTTTCCGTACTGTGGATCAGCCCTTCGGCCTGATTACGGGTTTCGACCATTTCACGCGTGGCCTTGTCGGTCTCGGCATGTTCCTCGGCCTCGTTGACCATGCGCTCTATATCGTCATCGGACAATCCGCCCGAAGCCTGAATGCGGATCTGCTGTTCCTTCGCCGTCGCCTTATCCTTGGCCGACACATGGACAATGCCGTTGGCGTCGATATCGAAAGAAACCTCGATCTGGGGCAGGCCGCGCGGTGCCGGGGGCAGGCCCACCAGATCGAACTGGCCCAGCAATTTATTGTCCGCCGCCATTTCCCGCTCGCCCTGGAATACCCGGATGGTGACCGCCGATTGGTTGTCTTCGGCAGTGGAAAACACCTGGCTTTTGCGCGTCGGTATGGTCGTGTTGCGATCGATCAGCCGCGTGAAGACGCCGCCCAGAGTCTCAATACCCAGGGACAAAGGCGTGACGTCCAGCAACAAGACATCCTTCACGTCGCCTTGCAACACGCCGCCCTGAATGGCGGCACCCAGGGCCACCACTTCATCGGCATTGACGCCTTTATGGGGCTCGCGTCCAAAAAATTCCTGCACTCTTTCTTGTACCTTGGGCATGCGGATCATGCCGCCGACCAAAATGACTTCGTCGATTTCGCCGGCCGTCACGCCCGCATCCTTAAGCGCCTCCTTGCAGGGCCCGATGGTGCGGTCGATCAGATGTTCGACCAGCGCTTCGAGCTTGGCCCGGGTCAATTTGATGTTGAGATGCTTGGGCCCACTGGCGTCGGCCGTGATGAAGGGCAGATTGACTTCCGTCTGCATGGAGCTGGACAGCTCGATCTTGGCTTTTTCCGCCGCCTCTTTCAGGCGCTGCAGGGCCAGCTTGTCTTCGCGCAGATCGACGCCGCTTTCTTTCTGGAATTCTCCGGCCAGATAATCGATCAGACATTGATCGAAATCCTCGCCGCCCAGGAAGGTATCGCCGTTGGTGGATTTTACCTCGAACACGCCATCGCCGATTTCCAGCACGGAAATGTCAAAGGTACCGCCGCCCAGATCGTAAACGGCGATGGTGCCGTTTTCTTTTTTGTCCAGACCATAAGCAAGGGCTGCCGCCGTCGGCTCATTTATGATGCGCAAAACATCAAGGCCGGCGATGCGTCCCGCGTCTTTTGTTGCCTGGCGCTGGGAATCATTGAAATAGGCAGGGACGGTGATCACCGCCTGGGTCACATCGGCGCCTAGAAAACTTTCCGCCGTTTCCTTCATCTTTTGCAAAATGAAGGCACTCACCTGGCTGGGGCTGTATTTTTCTCCCTTGGCTTCGACCCAGGCATCGCTGTTATCGCCGGCGACGATGCTATAGGGAACCAGACCCTTGTCCTTTTCGGTCAGGGGATCGTCATAGCGCCGCCCGACCAGGCGTTTGATGGCAAACAGGGTATCTTCCGGATTGGTCACCGCCTGGCGTTTGGCCGGCTGTCCGACCAGTCTTTCGCCGCCTTCGGTGAAGGCGACCATGGAGGGCGTGGTCCTGGCGCCCTCGGCGTTTTCGATAATCTTGGCCTCCGGGCCTTCCATCAGCGCAACGCATGAATTCGTCGTGCCCAGATCAATTCCAATTACTTTGCTCATAACATCCTCGTTTCCAGTAGCTAAACCCAGTTAATTCCCATTATTCCCCTTGCCGCTTTTTACACATCTTTTTTTGCGGAGGCGGGAGGGCGTCCCGGCGTTATATATGTCTCCAGGATCAGGCGCGCAACCGCCTGGGACAATGATTTTCGCCTTTATTGCAATACGCCTAGCAATTAGGCTTTCACCGGAACCCGCATATGATCATTTCGGCCAGCTATAAAACGGATATTCCGGCATTTTACGGGCCCTGGTTCATGAACCGGCTGAAGGCCGGTTATGCAAGGGTGAAAAACCCCTATGGGGGTCCGGCCTTTACCGTCGATCTGGGGCCCGGCGCGGTAGAGGGCTTTGTCTTCTGGACGCGTAATCCCGCACCTTTCATGGAGGCTTTGGGCCAGATCCGGCGCCTGGGTTTTCCCTTCACGGTTCAATTTACCGTTACCGGCTATCCCCGGCCTTTGGAGCAGGCGACCATCACTGCCCATGAGGCCATGGATCATCTGGCCCAAATCAGAGCGCTTTTCGGACCCCATGCCGGGGTCTGGCGCTATGATCCGGTTGTCCTTTCATCCCTCACGCCACCCGCCTGGCACTTGGAAAATTTCGCCCGGCTGGCGGGCAAGGTTGAGGGCGCCAGCGATGAGGTGGTGCTGTCCTTCGCCCAGCCCTACCGCAAGACGAAGCGCAATATGGCCCAGGCGGCGGATGACCATGGGTTTACCTGGCAGGACCCGGAGGCGGATGAAAAACGCGCATTGCTGAGCGGTCTGGCAGGCCTGGCTGAAGCGGCGGGGTTGGACCTCACCCTTTGCGGCCAGCCCGAATTGCTGGTTGCGGGCGTCCGGCCCACCGCCTGCATCGATGCACCCCGTCTGGCCCGCATGGCGGGGTGCCCGGTTTCCGCCAAACGCAAGTCCCACCGCGAGGGTTGCGCCTGTTTCCAATCCAGCGATCTGGGGGATTATGACAGCTGCCCCCATGGCTGCGTCTATTGTTATGCGGTGGGCAGCCGGGACAAGGCCAAGGAGCGCTTCGCCCGGCACGACCCGGAGGCCGAGTTTCTTATCCCGCTGGCGTGAATAATTACAATTTCGTATCGATCTTTGAGCCCGACTTGTTTTCATCGTCGGGCTCGGAGGCATCGACCCGTTTTTCGTAGGCCTGGGAACTTTCCGAGACCGAGGGTTCGGCCGGCTGGCTTTCGGCTTCGGGCTCGGCTTCGGCCACCGGTTCGGGTTTGGGGCCGCCCTTGGCGACGCCGACCATAGCCGGGCGCAAAAGCCGGTCATGAATCATATAGCCCATCTGGATTTCCTGCACCACCGTGCCCACCGGTTTTGAGGGATCCTCCATTTCCAGCATGGCCTGATGCAGATTATGGTCGAATAGCTGATCCAGGGCCTGGATCGGGCTGATGCCGAATTGACCGAAGGCGTTGGTCAATTCCTTTTCCGTCATTTCGATACCGACACAAAAAGTGTCCAGGGCCTCGTTTTCGCTTCTTTGGCTTTCCTCCACGCTGCCCAGGGCACGGCGCAGATTATCGGCCACCGAGACCATTTCCCGGGCGAAATTGGTAATGGCATATTTACCGAGATCGCTTTTTTCCCGGTCGCTGCGCCGCCTTGTATTTTCCGCCTCGGCCAGGGTGCGCAACAATTGATCCTTGAGCTCAGCGGCCTTGGCTTCCAATTCCTCATAGGTTGGCATGCCATCCGGGGCCGCCTGGGGGGCCGCCTGGGGCTCCTCGGTTTCTTCCGCCGAAGCGGCATCTGAATCCTTGGGCTGGGGACCAAAAGTGACTGGTTCTTCGCCCGCGGGTTCCGCATCGGGAAAGTTTGGCTCTTTTTGTTCCTGGTCTTTTTCGTCCGACATGTTTTTCCTTTGTTTTTTTCTGTTTGTGCCGATTATCCGATAACCCGCTCGATCAGTCCGGCCGTGTAATCGACCATGGGAATGATGCGCGCATAATTCATGCGCCGGGGACCGATGACGCCGATGGCGCCGATGAGCTGCTCTGAGCTGGAATGATAGGGGGAGACGATGATCGAGCACCCACTGAGATCGAAGAGCTGGTTTTCCGCACCGATAAATATTTGCACGCCCTCGGCGGACTCGGCCAGCTCAAGAATCCGCAACATCATCTCGTTGGTCTCCAGGGCAGCGAACAATGAGCGGATGCTTTCCAGATTTTCCAGCGCCGTGATTTCGTCCAGAAGATGGGCCTGGCCACGCATGATCAGCGTGCCCCCTTCGTCGCCACCGGCCCAGGTCGCCAGCCCGGCCTCCACCACCTTGGCCGACAGGCTGTCCAACTGGGCCCGGTCAATATTGAGCTGGGCCATGATCTTTTCCCGGGCCTCGCCCATGGAACGCCCGATGAGCCGTTCGCTCAAATAATTAGTCGCCTCGATGAGGGCCGAGGCCGGGATATCCGCCGGAATATCGACCAGGCGGTTTTCCACCACGCCTTCATTGGTAACCATCACAACCAGCGCCCGGCCCGGACTTAGACGAATTCGATATGTTTCAGCGTGGCGTCCATTTTGGGCGCGAATACCAACCCGGCGCATTGGCTGAGCCCGGAAAGCAAGGTGGTGGCCTCGGCCAGGACCGTATCCAGGCTTCTGCCCGTGCCGGCGAAGCGGGCATCGATGGTTTTCTGTTCCGCGCTCGACAGGTTACCCACTTCCAGGAGCCCGTCGACGAACATCTTGAGCCCCATGTCGGAAGGCAGCCGGCCGGCCGAGGTATGGGGCGAATAAAGCAGGCCGTTATCTTCCAGGTCGGCCATCACATTGCGGATGGTGGCCGGCGAGAGGGAATTAGACAGGTGTTTGGAGAGCGTGCGCGAGCCCACCGGCTCGCCCGTATCGACGAAGGCCTCGACGATGAGCTGAAAGATCTCGCGCGATCTTTCACTCAACTCGGTTATCACGGGCCGCTTGATTTTCATCTGGCATCCGTTTGGATTTTCTTCTCATCGGAATCTAGTACCGCCCCAAGGGTGCGTCAACTTTCAGAGGTGTGGAACATGGTCTGGACGCCGCCGCCCTGACTGATTAGGTTTCCGCCCTGGCGGCATCCGATCCCGGAGCCGGACAATTTGAATGAGAAAGATAAAAAAAATGAGACCATCGGGCCGCGCCGTGGATGAGTTGCGTAACGTCGTTTTACAAACCTCGGTCAATAAATATGCCGAAGGATCCTGCCTGACAAAATTTGGCGACACCCATGTCTTGTGCACGGCCTCGGTGGAAAGCCGCCCGCCTTCCTGGCTAAGGGATTCAGGCAAAGGATGGGTGACAGCCGAATATGGCATGTTGCCCCGTGCCACCGATGAAAGGACCGCCCGCGAAGCGGCCAAGGGCGGCCAGGGCGGCAGGACAATGGAAATTCAGCGCCTCATCGGGCGCTCCCTCAGAGCCGTGACCGATCTCACCGCCATGGGTGAAATGCAGGTGCGCATGGATTGCGACGTTTTGCAGGCCGATGGCGGGACCCGCACGGCGGCCATCACGGGCGGTTATATTGCGCTCCATCAGGCCTTTGAATTTCTCATTGAAAACGGCATTCTTCCTACCATGCCGCTGCGGGGTCAGGTGGCGGCCATATCCTGCGGGCTGGTAGGCGGTGAGGCCTTGCTGGATCTGGATTACGCCGAAGACAGCACGGCCCAGGCCGACACCAATTTCGTGCTGACCGGCGATGGCGGGATCGTCGAAATCCAGGCGACGGCGGAAGACGAGCCCTTCTCCGGAGAAAATTTTGAAGCCTTGCTGGGTCTGGCCAAAAAAGGAATTTCCGAACTGATCGACATACAGAATCAGGCGCTGGAAGGCTAAAGGCTGGTGGCCCGCCAATTCACCGAAACCAAACTGGTGGTGGCCAGCCACAATGGGGGCAAGGTGGCCGAAATCAGCGCACTGCTTCAGGGCAAATCCCTGGAAATCACTTCTGCCGGCGCTTTGGGGCTGGCATCACCCGCCGAGACCGGCGTCAATTTCATCGAAAACGCCGAAATCAAATCGCGGGCAGCGGCCACCTCTTCCGGTTTGGTGGCCTTGTCCGATGATTCCGGCCTTTGCGTTCATGCCCTGGGTGGGGAACCCGGCATCCATTCGGCGCGCTGGGCCGAAACCGGCAAGAGGGCAGATTTTCAGATGGCCATGGGTCTGATCGAAGAGAAAATGATCGGCCAGACGGACCGGGGCGCACATTTTGTTTGCGCAATGAGTTTGGGCTGGCCTGATGGGCATTGTGAAACCTTCGAGGAGACCATGACAGGCAAACTGGTCTGGCCGGGCCGGGGAGAGCTTGGTTTCGGCTATGATCCGGTCTTCCAGCCCGACGGATATGAGCTGACCTTCGGTGAAATGGAGCCCGCCGCCAAGGAGGAAATAAGCCATCGCCGGAGGGCGCTGGATCTTTTGTTCAAAGCCTGTTTCAAGGATGGATGATGGCGCCTGGTGAACTGGCCATCTATCTCCATTGGCCTTTTTGCCAATCCAAATGCCCCTATTGCGACTTCAACAGTTACGCATCCGAAACAATAGATCATGGAAGATGGCGCCGGGCCTATCTGAGCGAGTTGGACCGGCTGGCGGCGGAACTGCCCGATCGCGTTGTGGGCAGCGTCTTTTTTGGCGGGGGCACGCCGTCCCTCATGGAGCCCGCATCAATCGAGGCTATTGTAACCCGCATTTCGGACCTTTGGGCAACAAATGATAACATGGAAGTCAGCGCCGAAGCCAATCCCTCTTCCGCCGAGGCCGGATTGTTCCAGGATTTCCGCACCGCCGGCATTAACCGTCTGTCCCTGGGCGTGCAGTCCCTCAACGATAAAAGCCTCCGCTTTTTGGGCAGGCTACACAATGCTAGTGAGGCGAGAGAGGCGGTTTCCTTAGCCGAAGCGGCGATGGAGCGCACTTCCATCGATCTGATTTACGCCCTGCCCGGCCAGACATTGGCGGAGTGGCGCGACGAGTTGGGCCAGGCCTTGTCCCTGGCCGGTGAGCATATTTCGGCCTATCAGTTGAGCATCGAGCCCGGAACCGGCTTTGCCACTCAGGGCATGTCCCCGGCAGAGGCAGAAGAGGCGGCGGCGCTGTTTAAATTAACGGGCGATATGCTGGCCAAAGCCGGGCTTCCGGCCTATGAAATATCCAACCATGCAAGGCCCGGCGGCGAATGCCGGCACAATCTGACCTATTGGCGGGGCGGCGATTGGGGCGGTATCGGACCCGGCGCCCATTCGCGGTTGACCCATAACGGCACGCGCTGGGCGGGGCGCCAGATCCCCAGTCCCCAAGACTGGCTGGTTGCGGTTGAAAACAAAGGCTCGGGGGAAGCGGAAAATCTTTCCCTGAACGCTCAGGAGTGGCGGGACGAGCTTTTTCTCATGGGTCTGCGCCTAAACCAAGGGATTTCACGCTCCGATTTCAAAGTGGCCAGCCTGCCCCCTGAAAATCTTGAACCCTTATTGGCGGCGGGTTTTCTCCAACTGGATGATCAGGGCTTGCGGGCAACGCAGGCCGGCCTCCTTCGCCTGGACAGCGTTCTTTCCCGGCTTCTGTCCTGAAATCAGTTTATTCCTGCTTCGAAACTATCCGGGGCCGCGCTGATGATGGCAGTCCCCCGCGCACCCACCTGTAGGACCGACAGGCCCCGCTGGGTAACGCCTTCGGGCAGAAACCGGAAAATGCCGTCGTGCCCGGCATAGCCTTGGGGCGCCGTCAGATCGGCCTTGGGGATGCCGCCGGTGGCCTTGGCCAGGACAGCAGCCAGGGCCGTCGCGTCATAGGCCAGGGTGGCCAGCCTGGGCGGGGTTTTTCCATAAATTTTCTTGAATTGTTTGCGGAAATTGGCCCTCTCATCGGGCGAAGGTGCGGCAAACCAGCCGCCCACCAGGGCAGGCTCCGCCCCCAGCCCGGGCATGTCCCAACGGCCCGTGCCCAACATGCGGATCCTTTTTGGATCAATGTCGTAATATGGCAGAAGGGCGGCGATGGCTTGCAGCCTTTTGCCCCCATCGGCGATCAACAGCGCCTGGAAGGGCACATCGCCTATGGTTTGCTTTTTCGCCAACCGGGCCAGGACCTGCTGGGCGATGGGGTCCTGACGCTCCTTCAGCGCGCGGCGTTGATCCAGAAGGTTCTGGCGCCTGGCGCCATATTTGGCCAGACGGCGGATGATGGGCGCGAAATCACCCGTATCCGGCGGATAAAATTCCATCTCGGTGATGATCGCACCCGATCGTTCGGCGGCGGCCAGCAGGCTTTCAGCAATGGCCTGGCCGTAATCATTATCGGGCGCCAGGGCGGCAATGCGTCTGATTCCCTTGCTGACGGCGTAATCCACCACGCGCCGCACTTCCTCGCTGGGCAAAAAGCCCATGGCGTAAATACCGTCGCCTGCGATCTTGCGGTCATTGGAAAAGGCGATCACCTTGATGCCCGCGGCCTGTGCATAGGGCGCCGCGGCGGCCACCGATGACGCCAGAAGGGGGCCCAAAATAAGCGATGCCCCATCGCCGATGGCCAGGGCGATGGCTTCCGCCGCACCACCCGGCGTGCCGCCCGTATCCTGGGGCAGGAGTTCGAATTTCTGATCGGCGAAATCAAAGAGCGCCAGTTGGGCCGCGCTGAGCATGGCCTGACCCAGCTTTGCATGGGGTCCGGACAGGGGCAAAAGCAGCGCAACCCTGGGCACATCGAGTGTGAGGGGCGGCGGGGGCGGCGTTGCAAACCGTTCCTCGGCCAATGGGCCCCCAGGGGGAGGTTGAGAGGGGGGTTGAGGGGCTGCCGGCTGAGAAACCGCCGGAGGCAAGCGGTTCGTTGCAAGAGGTGGGGCCGGTTGAGGCTGGACTGTTTGCATGGGCTGGGGCGGAGGCAGCCGGACAGCAGGAGGCTGGGGCTGGACCACTGGTTGCGGGGCTGGCGGTTGCGGCTGGGGCTGGGGACGGGCCTGGGGTCTGGGCTGGGCTTGGCGGGAGCTTTGTTTTTCCGGTGCTTGCATCCAAGGCGGTAATCGGGACAATTGCTTGCCCGTGCAGGCCCCCATCAAAAAGAGCAAGGCAAACAACCATGCCGCGCCGCCAAAACGATACCGGGAAACGGGCGAAATCCACATCTGGTAAACAAGCCCTTTCCACAAAATCTAACCTGGATGGGCCGCAGCCTAGCCCCACCGGCACGCCAAGTAAATATAAGCCGGCCCCGTTGCAACCGGGCCTCTATCTGGTTGCCACCCCCATCGGCAACGCAGCCGATCTCAGCCTCAGGGCATTGGAAGTCCTGGCCGGCGCCAGCCTCATCGCCTGTGAAGATACAAGGCGCACGGGGAAATTGTTGTCCATGCACGGCATTAAGGCCACGATGGTCACCTACCATGATCATAACGCTGCCGGCGCCCGGCCCAAATTGCTGGAGGGGATCGCCGCCGGGCAATCCATCGCCCTGGTCAGCGATGCGGGCACGCCCGGCATTTCCGATCCCGGCTACAAGCTTGTCCGCGCCTGCATCGAGGCGGGCCTGCCGGTGACCGCCCTGCCCGGCCCCAATGCGGGCCTCACCGGTCTGATCCTGTCGGGCCTGCCGACGGATAAATTCATGTTCGCCGGTTTTCTGCCAACCCGCGCCGGCGCCCGGGGCCGCGCCCTGCAAGAGCTGATCCAGGTGCCCGGCAGTCTGATCTTTCAGGAAAGTACGCGCCGGCTGGCCAAATCCCTGGCCCAGATGAAAGAAATCCTGGGGGACCGTCAGGCCGCCGTCGGCCGGGAATTGACCAAACTGCACGAAGAGGTTCGGCGCGGCACCCTTGGTGAACTGGCCGCGCATTATGCCCATGCCGGCCCGCCACTGGGGGAAATCGTCATCATCGTTGCGCCGCCCCTGCCCGGCGAACCCTCGGATCAGGACCTGGAGGATCTGATCAATGAATTGCGCCCGGGCATGGGTCTCCGTGATTTAAGCACTGAGATCGCCAGGCGGACCGGCTTGCCCCGGCGCCAGGTCTATAACCGAGCCCTGGAAATGGAAAAAGCTCAGGACGATGACGGGTGAAAAACGCCGCCGGGCCTGGCAGCGGGGCTTCAATGCGGAAAGCCTGGCCGCCTGGACGCCGCGCCTGAAAGGATACCGCATCCTGGCCCGGCGTCTCCGCACACCGGCGGGCGAAATCGATATTGTGGCCAGGCGGACAAAACTTGTGGCCTTCATCGAGGTCAAGGCGCGCAAGGATTATGCCGAGGCGGTCCATTCCGTCACGCCAGCAGCGGCGCATCGAACAAGCGGCGCAGTTCTTTCTGGCGGGCCAGCCGGCGCTGGCCGGGTTCGATCAGCGCTTTGACGTGATGGTCGTCCGCCCCGGGCATCAGCCCATCCATCTGGCCGATGCCTGGCGGCCCCCCGGATGAGGCGCAACAAAGCGTTGGCGGTGGGTTTGAATAGGGATAAAATACCCAGGGAATTTCCGGGTTGGCGCGAGGAAAGGCAGGCGGTTTATGGATCTTTTGAAGACTCTTTTCCGGCGGAAAAAATTGAGAGGCACATTATTGATGCTGACCTGTCTGGCCGTGCTGGGTGGGTGCGGCGCCGTGGTGGGGGCCGGCGCCGGCGTCGGCGTTGCGGCGGTACAGGAGCGGGGCATCAAGCGCAAGGCCCAGGATTTGGAAATCGAAGCTTTGATTTTGGATAAATTTCTCCGCTCAAACCTCAAAATGACCGCCACCGTGGGCGTCGAGGTCTATGAGGGACGGGTCCTTCTGACCGGCGCCATCGCTGAGAGAAAAATAGCTGATCAGGCCGTGCGTTTTGCCTGGCAGGTAAAAAACGTCAAGGCCGTGATCAATGAAATTCAACTGGTCCCGACGGGCATTGCCGATTATGCCCAGGACACCTGGATCACCGTCCAATTGAAATCGGTACTCGCCCTGGACAAACAGATCATGGCCATCAATTACGTGGTCGAAACGGTAAACGGCACGGTCTATCTGATCGGTGTGGCGCAGAATTTAAAAGAGCTGAACCGGGTGAAGGCCCATGCCAACAAGACCAAATTCGTGCGCCGGGTCATCTCCCATGTGCGCATCAAAACGGCAACCGGCGGAAAGACCGGAAAATGACCCTTCAGGTAGGCATGCTGATGGACCCCATGGAGGGGCTGGACATTGATGCGGACAGCAGTTTCGCCCTGGCCCTGGAAGCCCGCAAACGGGGCCACGCGCTCTATCATTTCCAGCCCCATGATCTGGCCCTTGAAGAAGGCCAGGTGAAGGCGGCGGCCCAAGGCATGGAAGTGCGGCGCAAAAAAGGAGATCATTTTTCCCTTGGTGTGCGCCAATGGATCGATCTCGCCGATATGGATGTGGTGCTCATGCGCCAGGACCCGCCCTTTGACATGTCCTATATCACCGCCACCCATTTGCTGGAACATATCCACCCCGGGACTTTGGTGGTCAATGATCCGGTCCATGTACGCAATGCGCCGGAAAAACTTTTCGTCACCCATTTTCCGGACCTCATGCCGCCCACCCTGATCACAAGGGAGCGCCAGGCCATTGACGCATTTCGCTGGACCCACGGGGACATCATCGTCAAGCCATTGTTCGGCAATGGGGGCGCCGGGGTTTTTCATATTGGGGAGGGGGATGAAAATCTGAACTCGCTTTTGGAAATGTTCGGGGGGCTCTACCGCGAACCGATCATCATCCAGCGCTATCAGCCCGAAGTCCGCGAAGGTGACAAGCGCATCATCCTGATCGACGGGGAGCCGGCGGGCGCCCTCAACCGGGTCCCGGCCACCGGCGAATCCCGCTCCAACCTCCATGTAGGGGGGACGGCGGAAAAGGCGGTTCTGACACCCCGCGATGAGGAAATTTGCGCCGCCATCGGTCCGGCGCTCAAGGAAAGAGGGCTGATTTTCGTCGGCATTGACGTGATCGGCGATTACCTGACCGAGATCAACGTCACCTCGCCCACCTGCCTGCAGGAAATCAATGCCTTTGACGGCACCTGCCTGGAAGCCCAAATCTGGGACATGATCGAAAGTAAACTTTAGACTCTATTGCGCGACAAAAGAACGGCCAGGCCGATGCGCAGCCTGAACATCAGACCGATGCGCATGGGATAGATGCGCGACTGCATGAACAGTCCGTAATAGATTCTGTAGAAATATCCCAAGAGCCGCTTGCCCAGCGCGCTTTTGGCCAGGAATCTAGCCGAGCCCAGCAAAAAGCCGGCGCCCTTGCGGTCCACTAGAGTGTTTCAAGTTTTGACGGAAGCATAACCGGCATTTTTGCAGTAGTTTG
>CAZBQG010000080.1:0-16518 GCA_964493945.1 uncultured Rhodospirillaceae bacterium | reverse complement strand
ATCCAGTTCCGTACGGCCTCGGCAACGAACTCAGGGCCGTTATCTGACCTGATAAGCCGAGGCCGCCTTGGGAGATTGGATCGTCTATTACGAACCCAGAAGACCCAGCACGGACCGAAGCAGCCGGGGTGGCAGGCTGGCTTATTTCGTAACGGCTCGGTTGCAATCCATTGAACCGGACACGGTACAACCCGATCACTTCTACGGTCTGGTGAGTGATTATCTGGAGTTTGATAGACCCGTACCCTTTAAGGAAGGGCAGGATTATTTCGAGAGCGGGCTTCGAAAAGAAGATGGCAGCACCAATAGGGGCGCCTTTGGCCGGGCCGTCCGCACCATGCCCGACGGCGAATATGATCTTACTCTTCAGGCCGGGTTTTCCACAATCATCGGCTCCGATGAGGCGGAAATTCCGTCATTGCCCGGCCTGGCCGAAGAACCAACCCCTTTCGAAAGGCCCATGGTCGAGCGGTTGGTTACCCGGCCTTTTCGCGATGCCGCCTTCGCCCAAGCCGTTAAGTCGGCCTACGCCGATACCTGCGCCATTACCGGGCTGAAAATCATCAACGGCGGCGGGCGGGCCGAGGTTCAAGCGGCCCATATCCGCCCGGTTGCCGATAGCGGGCCGGATTCCGTGCGCAATGGGTTGGCCTTGTCGGGGACCATTCATTGGATGTTTGACCGGGGGCTGTTGTCCATGGACGAGAACTTTACAATCCTCAAAGCCAAAGACCGTCTGCCCGACACCATAGACCGTTTGATGAACCCCGATGGCAAATTGCGCCTTCCCCCGCGCCTCGATCTGCATCCCTATCCCCAATATATGGAATATCACCGGGAAACGGTGTTCAAGGGATGACGCTATAGCTCCCCCCCTCAGCCACCAGCCACACCCATCCCGCCCCTAGGCTGGCCCCCAAACCTCCCCGCAACCTCCACCACCCGCCCAAGCTTGGCCCATTGGCGTTGTTCGTCCGTTATATCGGCCAGGCTCAGCGCCGTTGAAAATCCGCATTGGGGGCTGATCGACAGGCGCTCCTTGTCCATGTAGGATAAACTTAGTTATATCAATAACCTAAATCACCTTAACCAGAGCGCCGAGCCCAGCCATCCATCCTTAGATTTGGCCAAGCAGGTTTGTTTTCTGTCCAACATTTTGGGGGGCAGGTCTTTTGTTGCCCCCTTAGGTGCCGGGCGGGCGCATCCGCGCCCTGTGCTGGCCCCCCGGCCCGTCACACCTCTTGCGAGGTGAGAAGGGAAAAGGCCCCCCCTTATCCTTCCAGCTCTTCGCGCATCATTTCGGCGGCGAGCCAGTCTTCTTCCATTTGAGCAAGCTCCGCCTGGGCCGCCTCCAGCTCCTGGGCTTTCTTTTGGAACCCGTCTGGGTCTTTGGCGAACAAATCCTTATCCTCCAAGGCAGAGCGGATGGTTTTCAGTTTTTCCTCCTGGGCCTCCATGCGGCCCGGCAGGGTTTCCAGGGCGTGCTTTTGGTTGAAAGAGAGTTTTTGGCTGGTGGGTTTGGATCGCTTAGATTTTTCCTTGGCGGGCTTGGCGGCGGGCTTCCCGGCCTCCTCCACCTCGCCCTTTTGGGCCATCATGTCCGAATAGCCCCCGGCATAGCGCACCCATTTGGCCGGGCCTTCGTTCGACAGCACTGAGGTGGCCACCCGGTCCAGGAAATCCCGGTCATGACTGACCAACAACACCGTGCCTTCGTAGTCGCCCAGCATCTCCTGGAGCAGATCCAGGGTTTCCAGGTCCAGATCATTGCCGGGCTCGTCCAGGACCAGCAAATTTGAAGGCCGGGCCAGGGCGCGGGCCAGCATGAGGCGGCCCCGCTCGCCGCCGGATAATTCGGTGATGGGGGTGCCGGCCTGGTTGGGGGTGAAGAGGAAATCCTTCATGTAACCGATCACATGTTTGGGCTTGCCGTTGACCGTCACCATGTCGCCGGACCCGCCGGTCAGGGCCTGGGTCAGGGTCTGGCCGGGGTCCAGGCTTTCGCGGGTCTGATCCAAAGTGACCATTTCCACCGTCGGGCCCAGGCGCACCGTGCCGGCATCGGGTTCCAACTGGCCGGTCAAAAGGCGCAAAAGCGTGGTTTTGCCCGTCCCGTTGGGGCCCATCAGGCCCAGCCTTTCACCCCGCTGCAACCGCATGGAGAAATCCCTCGCCATGGGGCGGTCCCCATAGGATTTGGAGATACCTTTGGCCTCCATCACCAGCTTGCCGGTAGGGGCGGCCTGTTCCGCCTCCATGCGTACATTGCCGGTGGGTTTGATATGGTCCCGGTGCTGGCGGCGAAGGTCTTCCAGCCACCGCAGGCGCCCCTGGTTGCGTTTGCGCCTGGCCGTCACACCATGGATGATCCAACGGTTTTCCCGGTGGATTTTGCGTTCCAGCTTGTGGTGGTCCAGCGCTTCTTGCTCCAATGTTTCGTCCCGCCATTCTTCAAAGAATGCAAAGCCTTTTTCCAGGCGGCGGAGATCGCCCCGGTCGATCCACAGCGTGGCCTTGGACAAGGTTTCCAGAAAGCGCCGGTCATGGCTGATGAGCACCAGGGCACATGGGCGGCGGGCCAGGTTTTCTTCCAGCCAATGGATGGCCGGCAGGTCCAGATGGTTGGTGGGCTCGTCCAGCAGCAAAATATCCGGATCGGGCGCCAGGGCGCGGGCGATGGCCGCGCGCCGGGTCTCACCGCCGGATAAATTCACCGGCTCGCGGGCCGGTTCCAGACCCAATTGCTCCAACAAATAAGCCGCCTGATGGGGGTCATCGCCCGGACCCAAACCGTCCGTCACATAATCCAGCAATGTTTCATGCCCCTCCAGGTCCGGCTCTTGGGGCAGGTAGCGGATCGTCGTGCCGGGCTGGACGAAGCGCTCGCCCCTACCGGGCTCCAACAAGCCAGCCGCCATGCGCAGAAGCGTGGATTTGCCCGATCCGTTACGCCCCACCAAGGCAAGGCGGTCGCCGGCGGAGACGAACATCTCGGCATCGCTCAAGAGTGGCTGGCCGCCAAAACTCAGATCAATGCCGCGCAGGCTGAGAACGGGTGGCGCCATCAGGCCCCAAACAAGGATTTGGTTTTTTGCCAGAAGGTTTTTTTCACAGGCTTTTTCCGCTTCTTTTTCTTTTTGGGTTTTTCTTCCGTGACCCTCCCGGCGCCGGGTTGGCGTTTTTGTTCTTGTGGGAATAGAGCATCTTGAAATCGCCGGCGTCGTTGACGCGGTAATAGGCAATGCGCACCAGGTTGCGGTCCGATTTGCAGCGCCGTCCCGCATCCACCTTGGCGGCGTTCTTGTCGGGAATGTTGTTAGCCTTGACCAGACGCCCTTCCTTGAGCTTCTGGCCCGGCTGGCACAAATAGATTTCAACCGCTTCCGCCATGGGCAAGTGTTTGGCAGGGGAAGGCGGGGGCTGTCAATATGTGGGAGATGCCGCAGAGCCCTTCTTCCCGTTACTCCGCCGCCTTCTCCAGCCACTCCACCCCGGCCTGGCCGCGAAAGAAGCCGTTGGCGAAGGGCGCGCCGCCGGTCTGGGTGCCCAGTTCCTCCAGGGCACGCTCCGTATCCCAATCCCCATCCAGCAAATGGCGGAACGCGCCTGCCACGGCCACCATATCCTGGGCGTGGGGCGAAAGGCGGAAATGGGTGATGCCCTTGGCTGCCAGTCCGTCCAGCTCGCCCGCCAGATTGTAATAGCCGTGCGACAGCGTCTGGGTGCCGTTGATGGCCAGGAAGGCTTCGCCGTCCAGGGTCTCAAGCTCCATGCCGTCGCTGTCCCCGGCGCAGACATATTGGCAATTATCCTTGTGCAGCCCTTTGGAGCGGGCATGGTAGCAACGCGCCGACAGAGCCAGGGGCAGACGCCCGAAGACCTGCATTTCAAGCTCTGCGCTGTTTGCTCCCCCATGAGCCGCAAGTGGATCCAGGGCATCGGCCGGCAATTCGGCGGGCAGCACCACGCGAACCGCGCCGCGCCCTGTGAAGTAGGCCAGGCTGCCTTCGTTGTAGCAGCTTATATAGGGCCCGATCACATGGGGCTTGCCGCCCAAAAGCGAGACGGCGGAAATGTCATTGCCCTCGATCAGGCAATCAGACTCCTGGATCATTTGGCGGGTGAGATCCACTTCCCGCTCGCTCATCAGCAGCGCCAGGGTGGAATGGATCACCTGAATGCCGGCTGCCTGCAACCGTTCGGTCACTTCGGCCATATGGGGCTGGGTAAAGGGCTGGCGTTTGGAACAGACCACCTCGCCTAGATAGACGCAGTCCAGGGGCGCTTCGCCGGCCATGCGGAAATAGAAATCGCGCCAGACTTCTGCCTCCCAATTGAAGAGTATTGGCCCCAGGGTGAGTTTGCCGGACATGGGATCTTTATCTCCAGGTCTTCTTATAGGCGCCTTCGGTCTCCCGGCCGCCTTCGGTGATGGCGGAAAGATCACTGGGCGGCGGGGCTTCTCCATTTTTCAGGGCATCCAGGGCAGCCCGGAAGGCGCCTACCACCTGGCGCACATAGGCCCGGCCCCGCTGGCGCCCTTCGATCTTGAGCGCCGTGACACCGGCTTCGGTCAGATCACCCAGCATGTCGATGGCGTTGAGCGATGTGGGGTCCTCGAACAGGTGGGATACTTGCCCGCCGGCGGAAAAGCGGCCCTTGCACAATGTGGGGTAGCCGGCCTGCTCGTCCTCTCCGAATGCATTGATGGTGAAATCACCCAGCTTTGAAATCATCTGCCCATCCCGCTCCTCGTAGCGCACATGGGAAGGCGGCGAGCAGACCCCGTTCATGTTGGGCGATTGGCCGGTGACATAAGACGAGAGCGTGCAACGCCCCTCGGCCATGACGCAAAGCCCGCCAAAGACGAAAACCTCGGTCTCCACGGGAACTTGCGCGTTGAGGCCAGCGATTTCGGCGATGCTCAGGACGCGGGGCAATACCACCCGGTGAACGCCGAATTCTTCGTGGTAAAAACGGATGGCTTCCACATTGGAGGCCGATGCCTGCACGGACAGATGACGCCTGAGGTCCGGATGGTTGTCCCTGGCATGGGCCAACAGCCCCATATCGGCCAGGATCACCGCATCGGCGCCGCAGGTTTCCGCATCCGCCACGGCCCGGCACCAGGGGTCCGGATTGCCCGCCTCGGGGAAGGTGTTGATAGCCACCAGGACGCGCCGGCCATGGTCGTGGGCATAAGACGTGCCTTCTTTGAGTTCGGCCCGGCTGAAATTCAGGCCGGGGAAATTCCTGGCATTGGTCTCATCGCGGAAACCCAGATAGACCGTGTCCGCCCCCGCATCCACCGCTGCCCGGAGCGATGCGGGCGTGCCCGCCGGGCAAACCAGTTCCATATCCGTGCTCATGGTTTATCTTTTCCCTGGGGCTTATCCGCCCCCCGGCCGTCCCGGCCTTCCAGGAAAGCCTGGCGCATGCCCGCCAGATCATCGGTGAAGCGCTTGATCAGACGCAATCCATTATCGGCGGCGCCCCGGGCGGGCCGGGCCAGGGGGCCCAGCTGGGAGAGCAAATCCTCCAGCAAATCCACCTCGTCGCTATCGACGGCGTTGCGCATCAAAAGCACGGCTTCCGTATCCCCTTCGATCACCAGTTCCCGGTTGAAGAAAAGCGCATCCCCATCGATACGCCCTTCCAAAAGATCGATCAGCCGGGCCAGCGGCCCCCGGATGGCCGCCGCCGGGCTGGTTTCGGGCACCATCCGGCTCTCGTCTGCCAGCGCCTTCAGGCTGGGCGTAGGGCCTACCGGGCGCAAAAGAAAAATCATGGGCAGATCACTGGGATCGATGAGGAACAAGGGGTCCCCCAGCTCTTCCAGGCGTTCGAACACAGACGGATGACGCCGGTGCATGACGGAAAGCGCCAAATCCAGGGCGGGGTTCAGCAGCCCCAGGGGGATGGGTGCCCGGCTTAAAAGGGAAAGGGGTGAAGCACCCTTTTTGGTCCGATCCGTCACACCCGATATGAGGCCTCCTCGCGTGCGTCTTCGGCCTCGTTGGGCGGATAGGTTTCCGCCTTGTCGGCGTAATAGGCATCCCGCATATCGCCATCGGATGCCTTGTTGAAGGTGAGAAAGATATTGCGCCGGGCCCGGTAGCTGGTATTGGCCGGCGAGCCATGGGGCACGTAGCAATCGAAAAAGACCACATCGCCGGGATCGGCCTCCAGCAGGGCATATTCGTCTTGCGGCTCGTAGGGCGGATCATCCTCGGTCAGGGGCATCCACTCATTATTCATCAGCCCTTTTTGGTAATTTCCGGAAGTCATGAAGCTCAGCGCCGCGTTGTCCAGGCGGTTGGGATCGACCACGATGCCCATGGTGATAAAGAAATCACAGTAACTGTTCCAGCCGGCGGCCTGATCCTGATGCAACTTGTCGGGCCGGCAGCCGGACATCTTGTAATTGATCTTTTCCTTGAACAGCAGAGGCTCCTCGCCAAAAAGCTGGGCCAGGCAGGAGCTTGTTTTTGACGAAATCATCAGCTCCCGGGGTCCCGGGTTCAGCCCGCCAAAGACATTTTCCACACGCACCAGCATATTTTCCCCGGTGAGCGAGCTTCTCTCATAAAATCTGGCTTCTTCGCCCTCGCCCGGTGCCTTGTCGCGCATTTCGTCCAGCCAGGAGGACAGGGCCGACATTTCCGCACTCTCGAAAAAACCAGGCACCACGACGAAGCCCTGGCGCTTGAAGGTCTCGATCTCATCTGCTTGCAACGGCATGGGGCTCATCTCCATTGAACTCGAATGACGCTCGGTAACCCAAACCGGCTCCGGCTTCATTGACCAGGATCAATTTGTAGCGGCTTTGGCTGGCCGGCGGCAAGGGGTTTGGGATAATTTACCTATCGCCGCTGATTAATCCAGCGATGAAACAGGCTCACCAATTCGTTCTTCAATATTTTTCCAACGTCGTTTCTTGGGATTTTGGGAACAATCATCAGGCGGCGAGGGGTATGCGCACCAAGCCATGAGCGGCAGTGCGAACGCAACTCATCCTCCGATACCTTCGATTTGATCTCGACCGCGGCTACCGGGATATCGCCGCGTTCCACTGAGCGGATAGAAAACGCCGATACCTCAGCGACCGCCGGATGGTGCAACAGGGCGTTCTCAATCTCCACCGGATAAATATTGATCCCGTCGAAGATCATCATGTCATCGGCCCGCCCATGATGAATGAGCTGGCCATCGGCAGTGAGTTCGCCCAGATCACCCGAATAAAACCAATCACCCTTGAAGGCTTCCGCCGTGCCCGCCGGTTCGCCGATAAAACCTTTCAACATGCCGGGACCCTTTGCCCTTATGCGACCGGTGTGACCCGGAGGCAGGGTTTCGCCCTCTTCATTGACCACATCCACTTGTACGCCGGGCAATGGCTTGCCGACCACACCTGGAATGTTTCTCACCGCCTCGGGATCGGCGACGGTGGCCCAGCCGATCTCCGTCATGCCATACATGATATGCAGGTTGGGGGTGAGGCGTTCCTGTATGTCCCGGCGCAGGGTATCTGGTACCTGGGTCGTGCTCATGCGCAAAGCCTTGACGCCTGGAAGCAAATAGGAATTTTCCTTCGCCTCCCGGAGCAGGGTGGACGCATGGACCGGTGAACCGCCCACATAGTTATTGTCATGCCGCCCGATGAATTCCACGAGGGAATGGGCCGTAGTGGCCTCGAAAAACGCCAAGCAGGACCCATAGGTGAAGCACCGGTACATGTCCCGCTTCGCACCTTGAAAACTGATGTGGGTGATCGAATAAAACCGGCTTCCGGGTCCATCCATGATCAGGCGCGGCAGACGCTTAAGCGCATTCACATGGTTCAAGCCCCCCACCTTGGCAAGTCCGGATTCCGTGCCTGAAGTTTGGTGCAACTATAAGGGTAGTTCGCCGTCCTCCGAGGCGGCGAATTCCTGGGGCCCCAGTTCCTTGTAGTCACCAAGACTATCCGAAGGTGGCGCGATGATGGGCGCTTCGAACCCGCTCCGCCCGGACCCATCGGCGATGATTGCGGCGATTTCCAGCAAACGAACCTGTTCCTGGCGAACGGGCAACGGGTCCTTCGAATGAAACGCGAACTGACCCGCCCCCAGGCGGGCGAGGAAGGCGATCATGTGTTGGATTTGGTTTCCCAATTGAATCCCGACGATGTCGCCCGGTTTCAACCCTTCCTCCAAATAGGATCGAGCCACCCACGAGACGGCCTGATCCAATTCGCGGTAATTAAGGGTTGCTTCGGTTGTCAAAACGGCTGGCGCCTCGGGTGTCTCACGCGCTAGGGTTGATCTTGAATCTGTAATATTCATCGATGTTCTCTGGTGGGAGTGTTTCAAATATTGGCCAAGACCTGCCTGGAAAAGGCTGATTTACAGCATTTCAATGTTAGAATTTTTCCGCTTGGATACCTAGGGGGTTTTTCCGGCCAGTATTGGAAGGGAGTTGCTGATTTTTTTGTCCAACGGCGGAGCGGCCGGCCCGGCTCGGATTTTTGCCGCTGGGTTTTCTGATCGGGCTGCTGCCGGCGCTGTTTTTCTTCATGGTCGGCTATATGCGCATCAAGGGGCGGGAACCCTGGCCCTTGCCCCTGATCGGCCAAATGTTCCCGTTCGTCCGTTCGATCAATCTGATCAGTCTGTTTTGAGGAAGACGAGCCGCATCATAGACCAGGCGAAATAGACCGAGGCGCCGATGCCGGCGGCAACAAAAAACGGGGTCAGATATCCCGCCCAAGTTATGGGCGCCAAAAGATAGATGCCGTCTTCCAGTTCGAAACCGGCGAAACCTGGATAGCCCACCGCCTGGCCTTCATCTTTATCGCCCGCGAACATCTTCCTGTCGATGGCCAGATTGGTGAAGAGCGACAACAAGGCAGAACCCGCCCCCGCCATCCCCAAAACCAATGCCAACCCCCCCAAGGGTCCGGCCATATGACCTATGCCCAGCCCGGTGAACAGGCCGGCATAACCGATACCGCCGGCGGCATAGTCAAAATAATAGCCAAAGCGGGAGGATTTGCCTTGCAAGCGGGCCAACTCGCCGTCGAAATGATCCAGAAAGCGGCCCAGAACGAAAATACCGGCGGCCCAATTATCCCATTCCCCGCCACCAATAGCGAAGAGGGCATCGGCAACCAGGGCCAGAAAAAGCGTCAGGCTGGTGATGTGATTTGGCCGGACCCATGTGCGCCTCAGCGGGCGCACGCAAATACGCGCCAGACGTTGATCCCAGGGTGGGTTTTTCATGGTGTCAACTTACCAGATTTCGATCAAGATGCCGCGCTTGCGGGCGCTGGCCGTGCGTTGGTCCATATGCTCGTCCGATTCCGTCGGGCGGATGGCGCGGTGGCGCATCCAATGGAACAATCGTTCATGCATCTCGCGCCGGGTTTCCTCGTGCTTTGGATCAGTGCCCAGATCGCTTTGTTCACGCGGGTCGTTTTCCAGATCGAACAATTGGGGCTCGAAGCCTTCGAAAAAGACATATTTCCAGCACCCGGTCCGGACCATATATGACCTGGCATCGGAGGGCCCCAGCCCCAATTCCAAACGCGCCTGCATGACCCCGTAATCATGTTCGCAAAATACGGCGTCGCGCCAATCCTCAGGAACATCGCCCCGCAGCAATGGCAACAAGGACCGGCCTTCCAGGCGGTGGGGCTGGGGCGGCTGGCCCAAGGCATCCAGGAAGGTGGGTAAAAGATCAATCCCTTCCACCAGATCATGGGAAATTGTGCCCCGGCTTGCGTCGGCCTCGGGTGAAGGATCGACGATGATCATGGGGATGCGCACGGATTCTTCATGAAACAGATATTTCTCGCCCAGCCAATGATCCCCCAAATAGCCGCCATGATCGCTGGTCAGCACAATCAAGGTTTCATCCGTCTGGCCTTTTTCATCCAGGAACGCAAACAGGCGGCCCAGCTGGTCATCCAATTGCTGGATCAGCCCCATATAGGTGGGAATGACGTGACGGCGCTGCGCTTCGGGCCCGAAACTGACACTGTCATCATGGTTCATGAAGGCGGCGACCACCGGATGGGGATTTTCTTTTTCGGCATCGGTTCGGTTGGCGGCGAGGACCTGATTGTCGCCATAGGCCTGATGATAGGGCGCGGGCGCCATATAGGGCCAATGGGGTTTCATGTAGCTGAGATGCAGGCACCAGGGCTGATCACCCGCATCGTCGATGAATTCCATGGCCCGGTTTGTCAGATAGGCCGTCTCGGAATGCTCTTCTATTACGCGGGCCGGCAGATGGGCATTGCGCATATGCCAACCCGACAATATCTCGCCATCTTCGCCCAAGGCCGAATTGACATGGCTGTGCCAGGGATTGTCGCCTTCATAACCATTGGCCCGCAGATAGACATTGTAAGCCAGATTGGGGTCGGTCGATTGATCGGGATGAAGCTGGTCGTCCCGCTCCCAGGGCTCGAACCCGCCTTGGGTTAAAAAGGCTTCTTTGTCGCTGCCGGGCTCCACACCGGCGCGGGTCATGCCTTCCCGGTCGGGCGTGAAGTGGATTTCGCCGACGATGGCCACCCGGCTGCCCAGCGGCGTCAGATAATCGCCCAAGGTCAATTCGCTTAGCTTCACCGGGACGTCGTTCCAGGTGCTGCCATGGCTGAACACATAACGCCCCGTATAAAAGGACATGCGGGACGGAACACAAACCGGCGATTGGCAATAGGCCCGGGAAAACATCACGCCCCGTTTGGCCAGGGCATCAATCACTGGGGTCCGCATATGGGGATGGCCGTAACAGCCCAGATAATCGGCCCGCAGCTGATCGGCCATAATGAACAGAATATTTTTTACTTTTCCCATTTCAGTCCGGAGGGTACCGCCACCAGAGAGTGATCAAAAGCTTTTTAGATGGCGCTCAATTTCCCCATTCACCTGTTCGGTGTGTGTCAGGGGCGACATATGCCCGGCGCCGTCGATGACCGCACCCTGGGCCCTGGGCATGGCATCCAGGATTATTTCGGTCATTCTCCGGGTCGGAGGATGGGTCTCTCCGCCCCGCATGACCAGGGTTGGAATATCAAGTTTTTCCAAATCACCGATTTGGTTGGCCGGATCGAATATGGCGGTAAACTCATTCAGCGTCTTTTCCGCCGTGCGCAAAACGTAATTTTGGAAATCTTCGCTCAAACTCTCCCAGGTGCCCGCGCCGTTCCAATATTCAATATAGGGCTTAACCGCGCCTTCCTTGTCACCGGCTTCGAAACACTCCCGGTAGGTATCCGCCACCCCTTTGATTTCGGCGTAATGATCCGCCGGATCATGGGGATCAAGAAGCCAGCAGGCCATGGGCTCAATCAGGGTCAGGCTCAAAAGCCTGCCCGGCTGCTCCATGGCCAGACGCAGCACCACGGCCCCGCCAAAAGAATGCCCGACCAGATGAAATTTTCCGCCGGCGTGATCGGCCAGCGCCGAAACCAAGGCGGCTTCATCCCTTAATAATTCGCCCGGATTGCCCACCCATTCCGCCGTTCCGCCATAGCCCAGCAGATCAGGCGCCAAGAGCTTGAAATCACCTTCCAGCAATTCCCACAAGGCCCGCCACTGGGCCATGGTGGAGGACGAACAATGCAAAAGAATGACCGGCGGGCCCGACCCCACTTCCCCATAATAGATATCCGTTCCCGCAACATTCAGTTTCGGCATGGCCCCGCGATCCTCCAGCCAAAGCAATATATTAGGTTCGGCCCAAAGACAAACCTGTACCGGGGGACAGTGAAAAGCTATAAGCCGACCCAGATGCGAGGGCACCGGCATTGATCGAAAAAGCAGCAATTTGGTTCCGAGGCGGCGTAGCGGCCTGGGTCGATATGGCCCGCCGATGGGCGGCGCTTGTGCTCGTGCTGGGCGGTCTGGCGGTGCTTTGGGGCGGCAATTACGTTCTAGACAATCTGAAGATCAACACCGACACCACGGATATGCTTTCGCCCGATCTGCCCTTTCGCCAAAATTCCAATGAACTGAGCAAGGCATTCCCGCAATTTTCAGACAATCTGGTGGTAGTGCTGGAAGGCACCAACCCCGATCTTCTGGATGATGGGGCCCAGGCGCTGGCCGCCCGCATCCGCCAGCAGCCGCAAATTTTCGGCCCCTTGTTCGATCCCGCCGGGCTGGATTTTTTCAGGACCAACGGGCTTTTATATATGGATGTGGAAGAACTGGAGGATCTGACCGCCAGCCTGGCCCGGGCCCAGCCCTTTCTGGGTACGCTTTGGCGCGATGCATCCTTACCCCGCCTGTTTGAGCTTCTGGGCCAGGCATTGGAAACAAAAGATCAGGCCAAACTGCCCCAATTGGACGCCATGCTGGATGCCATTACCACTACCCTCCGGGCCCAGATGGAAGGCCGGCCCGGGCGGCTTTCCTGGCAACGCCTGATGCAGGGCAAGGAACCCTCCCAAAAGACCGCGCGGCGCATCATGGTTCTCAAACCCCGCCTGGATTTCGCATCCCTCAGACCCGGCGAAGAAAGCATGGAGAAGCTCCGCGCCATCGCTCGCGATTTGCGCCTCTCCGAAAATTTCGGGGTGCGCATGCGGCTGACCGGATCGGTCGCCCTGGCCCATGAGGAACTGGCCAGCGTCGTGGACGGGCTGGGGCTGGCAGGGTTGGTGTCGCTGACCCTGGTGCTGGGGCTATTATTGTGGGGATTGCGCTCTCCCCGGCTGGTGCTGGCGACGCTGGTTACACTCATTGCCGGGCTGATCTGGACGGCCACATTCGCCATCGCCGTGATCGGCACGTTTAATTTGATTTCCGTCGCTTTCGCCGTGCTTTTTATCGGGCTTAGCGTGGATTTCGGCATTCATTTCTGCCTCCGCTACAAAGAAGAAATCCAGGCAGAGGCCGGAACGCCGGCGGCCTTGCGGGGTGCGGCGGAAAAGATCGGCGGTGCTTTGTCCCTCACCGCCCTGGCAGCCGGGATCGGATTCTTTTCTTTTCTGCCCACCGATTATCTGGGTCTGGCCGAATTGGGGGTGATCGCCGGCACCGGGATGGGGATTGCGCTTTTTTGCAATCTGACCCTGCTGCCCGCCATGATCGCCCTTCTTCCCCCTGGCCCCGGCAATGCCACGCGCCCTGCTGCACATTTTTTCGATTTAAAAGCCATGGCCGGCCAACACCGCCGGGCCATTCTGGGACTGGCCGCCCTGGCGGGTTTGGCGGCGGCCATCGCCCTGCCTCAGGCCCGGTTTGATTTCGATCCCCTGAACCTGAAAGACCGGAGCACGGAATCGGTCGCCACCCTGTTTGATCTGATGGAGGACCGTAGCCAGGGGCCCTATTCCATTACCGTCCTGACCCCCGGACCTGCCCAGGCCGAAGCCATAGCCAAAAAACTTTCCGGCCTGCCCGAGGTGGACGGCACCACCAGTCTGGCCCAATTCATTCCCAAAAATCAGGCGCGCAAACTGGAAATGATCGAGAGCGCGGCTTTTTTCCTGGCCCCCGCCCTGGCCGATGGGAACCGGGCGCCGCCACCCACGGACGAGGCCAGGGCCAAATCCATCCGGGACCTGATGGGCAAACTCGACGGGGCCAGCGCGCTTGCCAAGACGCTCAAGGATTTTACCGCCAAACCCGTAGCGTTGACGACGCTGGAAACCCGCCTGCTGACCGGATTGCCGGGCCGGCTTCTGGCCCTGCGCCAATCCCTGGATGCGGAGGAAATCACCCTGAAGACACTGCCCCCGGGGCTTATCCGGCGCCAAGTGGCGGAAGATGGCAGGGCAAGGCTTGAAGTCCACCCCAAAGAGGATTTGCGCGACCGCAATTCTCTAGCCCAGTTCGTCCGGGCAGTCCGCGCCCATGCCCCCCAGGCAACCGGCGCGCCGGTGGTCATTTTGGAGGCCGGGCAAGCCGTGCTTGCGTCTTTCTTTCAAGCGGGCCTGCTGACCTTGCTAGCCATAACCCTGGTGCTGGCCCTTTTGTTTGCCCGCCTGCGCGAAATTTTGCTGATCTTCGCACCACTGGTCCTGGCCGGACTGTTGACGGTGGCGGCCGGGCTCATTTTCGATCTTCCCTTCAATTTTGCCAATGTGATCGTGCTGCCTTTGCTTTTCGGACTGGGTGTGGCCGGCGGCGTTCATTTCGTCTCCCGGGAAAGGGCGGGCGGAGATACCCAGGCCGTGCTGGCCAGCTCCACGCCCCGCGCCGTCACCTTCAGCGCCCTGACCACCATTGGCTCCTTTGGTTCCATCGCCCTGTCGTCTCATCCGGGGACGGCAAGCATGGGATTGCTGTTGACCATCGCCATCATTCTGGTGCTCATCTCAACCCTTCTGGTATTGCCGGCCCTGATGGCAACCTGGCCGGCTTCGAGGCGCCCCATGAGACCCATATGAGAAGCACGTTCCCCCTGATCCGCCATTTTTCAGCTTGGCTGACACCGCGCCTCGCGCCCTATCCGGTCAGCGCCAATCAGATAACGGCGGCGTCGCTCATCAGTGGGCTCGCGGCCTGCGCCCTGTTCACCCTGGGTGATTATGGAACCAACCTGGCGGGCGCATTGTTGTTTTTGCTCAGCTATGTCCTGGACAATACGGACGGTGAGATCGCCCGGCTCAAAAACCAGGCTTCAAAAATTGGACGCCAATTCGACAATCTAACCGACTGGCTGGTCAACAGTCTTTTCTTCCTGGCGCTGGGTTTCGGCATGGCCCAAACCCGCAGCGAGGATTTGTGGCTGTTTTTGGGCATGGCCGGCGCCCTGGGCGGTACCATCAATTATGTTGCCGCCCTCCTTATCGGTCTTTTTTCAAAAACTCCGGATGATGACGGCGGAGAAGAAAGCTCTACCAAACCTGAAAACCGGCGGGAATGGGTCCTCTACGCCTTTCGCGAAATCGCCCGCTGGGATTTTTGTTTCATCGTTCTGGTGCTGGCCCTGCTGGATTGGCTTTGGGTATTGTTGCCCCTGGGGGCGGTGGGCGCCCAGGCCTATTGGATGGCTTTGTTTTTTTCCGCCGCCCGGCGGTTTCAGGGCTGAAAGATGAAAATCGCGTTTCTGATCATTGGCGTTGCCCTGCTGGGCCTGATCGTCTGGCAGACCGATCTTGGGGAACTCGCTTTGCTTCTCATCCAGGTGGGATGGGGCATGGGGTTTTTACTGGCCCTTTATTTCGCCGCCTTCCTGGTGGACACCATGACCTGGCACCTAACCCTGCCCAGCCTGCCCCAAAGCCCCCGCTGGCTCTACCGCTTGTTCCAGGCCCGCCTGGCGGGCGAAGCCTTCAACAATGCCACCCCCGGCGCGTCCCTGGGTGGCGAGCCGGTGAAGGCGTTCCTGCTCAAACAATGTTACGGCGTGGATTACGGCGAAGGCATTGCATCGCTGATTTTGGCCAAAACCATCAATGTCATAGCGCTTGTTCTGTTTCTGGCGCTCGGCATGATTTTCGTCCTGGGCTCCCCCGCCCTGCCGGAATCCTACAAATTGGTGGCCGGATTGGGGCTGGGGGCCTTCGGCGTCGGCGTCATGGGTTTTTTCGCCGTGCAGCGTTTCCGCCTTACCTCCTGGACCAGCGGGAAGCTTGCCGGCGGACGCCTGTTCCGGGGCCTGGCCAAGGTTTTGGACCAGATCCAGCGGATGGATGAACGGCTGGCCGGCTTCTATTCCGCCCACGGCCCACGCTTCGCCCTGGCCCTTGGCCTGGCCTGGCTCAATTGGGTCATCGGCGTGGTGGAAATCTATTACACCATGATTTTCCTGGGCCATCCCATCACCATGGCCGAGGCCTGGGTCCTGGAGACGGCGGCCCAACTGGTGCGTGCCGGAAGCTTCTTCATCCCGGCCAGCATCGGCGCCCAGGAAGGCGCGTTTCTGCTGGTAGGTGCGGCCATCACCGGCTCACCCACCCTGGGCCTGGCCGCCGGGCTGGTGCGCCGGGCCAGGGAAATACTCTGGATCATCTGGGGCTTCGCCGTCTTTTGGTTCATCAAGCCCCGGGCAAAGGGCGTAAGCGATCAATCATGAAAGAAAAGAAGAAAGACTCTACTTGGCATGGCCGGGACCGTGTCCCGGCCGAGCACGATGATGGGATTCCCGCCACCACCTCAACAGTTGTCCTCAGCGCTTCGCGCCTGTGGGAATTGTTGACCCGGACGTCCTGAGTTGCGTTGCGGAGAGGTGATAATTCAGGGCAGGCTCTTTTCTTTCCTCCCCTTGCCAGCAAACAGGAAGAACCTCTCTGCTTTCCGGGAGTTGGCGGGGACGGGGAGTCCTGTCCGCCCGTAAAGTGTTCAGGACCGTATGCCGCTTTTTTTTACAATTAGACAACAGTATTTTATTATCCTCTGGAGATAGGTATTGTGTTCACTGAATTTCCGGAATTTTGGATAATTATGTATTGTGAGCTAACCCGGCTTTAACGGACAGATTAATTGGAAGTTCCGGGGACCCCCTAGATTCCAATTGCAGACCCTAGATTCCAATTGCTGGTGCACCATTAGGTTCTTTTCGAACTTCGTTAGGGGT
>CAZBQG010000079.1:13111-16578 GCA_964493945.1 uncultured Rhodospirillaceae bacterium | reverse complement strand
ATATGCATTGCCGCTATTGTTATCTTCTATCTGAATTAATGAGCCCTGACCCTAGCTCGCCAAACTGCTGACCGGTGACGTGGATGTGGTGCGCAACGTGGACACCAACAATGCGGTGTCCCTCAAGAAACGCAAAAACATCACCGTCAAGGCGGTGGGCAGCGCCACGCTGGGTTATTTCCTGGTCGATGCCATCGGGCGCAGCGGCAAACAGGAACTGAAGAACCCCAAGGTGCGCGAAGCCATGTTCCGGGCCATCGACCGCGATGAAATCCGCAAGACCGTCATGCCCGACGGCGAGGCCTCATTCCCCATGCAAGCCTTGTGTGTGCCGGAAGTGATCGGCTGTACCCACACCAGCAAACCGGTCAGCTACGATCCGGCCAAAGCCAAAAAACTCCTGGCCGAAGCGGGCCTGCCCAAGGGCTTTTCCCTGGAAGTCATGACGCACAACGATATGCGTGACGTGGCCCAGGCGATCATCGGCTATCTGCGCAAGGTGGGCATCAAGGCAGAGCTCAAGGTGGTGCGTACCCTAGCCATGCGCAAGGCATTCCGCGACGGAAAAATCCAGTCCCTGACCAGCATCTATCCGTCCGGCTCCATGCCCGATGTGGACGGGACCATGGGCATCTTCATCGTTAACAAACGGCGCAACCATACGGGTGATTCAAATCTCAGGAAATGGCGACCCAGGCCCGCGGCATCCACGATCTGGCGGCGCGCAAGAAACTCTATAACCAAGTCTTCAACAGCCTCAACGACGGCCGCTTCCTGTTGCCGCTGGGCACCTTGCCGACGGTGTTCGCTTATAGCTGGGACGTGCAGTTGAAACCCCATCTGACCAGCGACACCATCATCCATATGACGGAGTTCGACTGGAAGTAGTTCATCAATCCTGGGCGCCGGCAACTGCGTCCAGTTCCAGCTTGTAGACTTCGGGCCAGCCGCGCTCCTCGGGGCTGAGGAAAAAGCCGGCGCGTACCTGGGCGTAGGCTTCGGGCGTCGTTGAAGCCGGCGGCGGCGTGCCTTTTTCGGCCAGGGCCCGGGCTGCGCCCAAAAGCCGCTTGCGGGTGGTTATGATCATGCGGTCGCTGGGCGCCAGATGCTCGAAGCTGTGATCGGTGATGACCCCCATGCTTTCAGTCACGGCCTGGTCCTGCTGATGGATGCCCTCAACGCCGGTGTAGCTTTCACTGCGCTGGCTGTCGCGGTCGATCCCGTAATCGTTCTGGAAATTCTGGGCGCAGCGCCAGCGGCCAAACCAATCGGACGTGTTGGGCAACAGATTATCGGCCGGCGGCGTGGCGCTGGGCCCTTCTTTTGGGCGGATCATGACGAACATGGTATGGGTGTCGTCCATGGGCACCCAGGCCCGGGCCATGCGGTAATGGGCGAAAGCGCGGAACGGCGCCAGGGTCCAGCAGGGAAACAGGAAATGGGCGATACGCCAATAGGTCATGCCCTCTTCGGCAGGGCGGTAGGCGCCATAGAAGGTCCCCAACTCGCTGTCCTCCACCTGATATTCGGGATCGCGGTGGATGACCCCGAAGCGCGTCGGGTCGTTGGGCTCGAAATCCCCGTCACCGGCGGCACCGTAATGAAGAAATTCAAGGTGCGATGTGTCGATATCCCCTTCCAAAGCCTGCAGCCAATTGCATTCGCGCATGACGAAGGAAATTTCGGCCTCTTCCTCGGCGATCAATGTGGCGGCGATCTGGGGAAGCTCTGGGGCGTCTTGGGCTTCGCCCATATAGACCCAGACGATGCCGCTCCGTTCCGCCACCTTATATGCCTTGGCGCTTACCTTGTGTTTGAAATCCTGGTGGGGCGGCACATTGGCCATATCCGTGCAATTGCCATCCACATCGAATTTCCAGCCGTGATAGACGCAGCGCATGCCCCCATCCTCGTTGCGCCCAAAGAAGAACGACGCGCAACGGTGCGGGCAGCGGTGATCCATGATCCCGACGCGGCCCGAAGTATCACGAAAGGCGATCAGTTGCTCGCCCAACAGCACCAGGCGTACGGGATCGCCATCGGCGGTCAGCTCGGAGGATTTGAGCGCCGGCAGCCAATAGCGCCGCATGACTTCGCCCATGGGTGTGCCGGCATCGGTCCGGGTCAGTATTTCACTTTCACTCATGGAGGTCATTACACTTTCCCCAAATTGGATGATAGATCAATCTTAACAAACAATAAGGATCATTCTCAATAGCGAGTGAGAGATTGGTTATCTTGGGCTCTGAACCGGGCTATACTTTGCGCCATGCCCGTGGGTTTCCGGCCCTGGGAAAAACTATGAAAGGACATGCTGATATGAGGCGTTTAATTCCCTTACTGCTGATCCTTTTCACGGGTCTGGTTTTACCCGGGAGCCAGTCCCGGGCCGAAGCCGGCCCTGTTGCTTCGTCTCAGCTACGGGACATGGAGGTTGCCCAGTTCGATGACCGCCGCCGCAAGCGGGGTCGAAGGTCCGGGCGCCGCGGGCGTGACCGTGGGGGGGACGACAGCCCCACCGAAGAAATCAAAAAGCCGCCCCAGCCCTGCACCCAATGCACAAGTCTTAAAGGCTATGTGCCGCCCGGTGAGATATCGGAAGATGTCCGCATGATGGTGGGCAAGGCCACAAAGGGCAGGATGGGGGCTGCCGTCAAGGTGCAAAAGGCGCGGGGTGCGGTGGAAACCGGTCTGGTGCCCGCCTTCATCGGTGGAGCCAAATGCCCGGAAATCGACAGCGAAAAGTGGGCCATCGACTATTCCCACAAACGTCCCTGGCCGGCCATGCATAAGGGGATCGATATTCCCCAGCCAAGAGGCACGCCTATCCGGGCCATCGCCGCCGGCACCGTGGTTGGAAAATTCATGAATGACGGAAACCGCAAGGGCATTGAGATCATGCTCCGCCACACGCCCGCTGAGACCGGTTTGAGTTTCTGGACCTATTCCCAATATACCCATTTGCGCGAAATGTCGCCCTTGGCCTTCGGCGCCAAGGTCAAGATGGGCGATGAAATCGGCAAGACCAGCAATACCGGCAAAATGGGCCGGCGCATCCGCCGCGATGCCCTGCATTTCGCCATCGTCCAAAGCACCCACCCCGAATGGTCCAATGACGGAATTTATGTCATTCCCAAGGACAGCTACTGGCTGGACCCCAACGCCTTCTACCGTACCGGGCCGCCCTACAAATCCCAAACCCTGGCCGAACTGCCGGACAACCAAAAGCGCGTTCCGGTCCCTTATATGAAAGGCGACGGCTCCTTCGTGCCGGCCAATACGAAACGCATCTGGCCTTATATTTGCGGGTAACTCCGAAAACCCCATATTGATCAAAACCAACGCCCCGCTCCTGGCTGCATCCATCGGGGTAAGGCTTTATTGGTTCATTATGGTCAAATTTTGAGCGGGACAGCCCTTTATGAAAGCTTTGGGGGACGGTTTGCTCTCAGCTATTTTCATTGATT
>CAZBQG010000079.1:0-13101 GCA_964493945.1 uncultured Rhodospirillaceae bacterium | reverse complement strand
ATTTCCTAAAATAGAAAGGATGCTTATAATGACCAAACATAAACCTGCTGGCAAATACCGCTACCGGGAGCCTAATCCGGCCAAAATTCTCTATCCGGATATGGACAATTCCCCGGATATTAAGCCCTTCCAGGAGGTGCCCGAGGTGGATGCGGACAAACCCCTTGGATCACAAAGTAGAGGCATATAGGGTTCTGATTTCTGGTTTCCCAAGAACGCCAAGCTTCGCTACGATCAATCTAATTGGAGAAAGGTTCACTCGACGAATTCAGGCATTTCGGCGGCCCAAGAAATAACATTCCATCGCTCGCCAGTTTTTTGGGTCTCGATGAGATAGCCGTACCACTTGCTTTTCGCCTGCTGGGCTGGATCATAGAAATAATTTTTTATTTGCAGGTGAAACTCGACGGTACCCACATTATGGCGAGCTGGCCCCTTCGGGCTTCCGGAGAATTTTTTTGGCCGGTTTTGGTAACGTATCTCAATGATGAATTCCAAATATTCCGCATCGGGTTTGGGAGGACTAAAGAAAAAATCTTTTGGAATATTGACCGCATCGCAAAGGGACCGGTCCCGCCTCACCGTGCAGGCAAGATAGGTTTCTGCCGCACGGAGCGGCGTCCTGGGATCACCGATGCAGTTGCTGGTGGCATCGGTCTGGGTAATGCGGTTGATTTCCGGTTTTTTCTGGGCTCCGGCCGGGCTGGCGGAAAGGGCCAGAACAAAAAACAACGCGGCTGCTACAGGTCTCAACATTTTTAAGCGCCTCTGACCCTTCAATCTCCGGTGGCAAATTCGTATTTTATCTTCTAGCCAACCAATATGGCAATATTGAGGCAGGCTCCAACCCTTTTCCCCGCTCCCAGATCGGGTCGCGCTTTTCCAGAAAGGCGCTGATGCCCTCGTCGAAATTGGCCGAACCGGCGAGGCGGACGGCTTCCGCCTTTTCGATGGCCAACCCTTCCTCGAAGCTGCCGGCGGTGCCTTCCATGATGCAGCGCCGGACCGAGGCCAGGGCATTGGCCGGTTTGGTGGTCAGTTCCTCGGCATATTCCTGGACCTTGGCATGAAGCTCGTCCGCCGGGAAAACCTCATCCACCAGCCCCATTTCCTTGGCGCTTTCCGCCGAATGGAGCGCCTCGTCATACAAAACCGGAGCACCCCCGAGCGGCCCAGAAGATGGGCCAGGGCCAAGGTGGTCCCTACCGGGGGCAGAAAGGAGATGGCGATTTCCGGCTGTCCCAGCCGGGCAGCAGCAGCAGCGAAGCGGAAATCGAAATGCCAGGTGACCTCAAGCCTGCCACCGACGGCAACGCCGTTGATCGCCGCCATCAGGGGCTTGGGGGATGCGCGCAAAAGCCGGACCATGCGGTGGCAGATGGTTACCCAGCGCTCCATGCCCTCTTCACCGATATCGACGAAGGCGTTGAGGTCGCCGCCGACGCAGAAAAATTTATCCAAGGTGCTGGCGAAGACCATGACCTGCACTTCAGGGTCCTCGATCATCTTGATGAAGCCCTGCTCCATTTTCTGGAGCATGTCCCAGCCAAAGGCGTTCACCGGCGGATAGTTCTGCACCAGCCAGCCCACCCGGTTTTCAATCCGGGTATCGAAATACTGAAAAGCCAAATCCTTTTCCTTATGTTTCCTCAGTCGGCCAGCCTTGGGAACAGGCGGTGCGCATTGCCGCACTGGATGGCCTGCAGATCGGCACCAGTCACGGCCTTGGCCAGCCCTACGGCGTTATCGGCCACGGTCAGATAGGGGTAATCCGTGCCGAACAAGATCTGGGTAATGGGCACATAGGCCAAAAGGGCCGCCATATTGGGGGCGTGATAGCCGTTGGCCGTTTCGTAATAAAGCCGGGTCAATTCATAATCGATGCCCTGGGGCGCGATTTCCTTTAGCTTGGGTGAATGCTGGGCCAGAGTGGCGGTGCGCTGGGCGATGACCGGCACCGTGCCGCCGGAATGGGAAAATATCCATTTGATGTTGGTGAATTCGGTAAAGGCGCCACTGAACAAAAGGCTGAGTACGGCGCGGCCCGTATCGAAGACCACCTCGCCCCAGGATTCCTGAATGCCCGGCACCAAGGCGCCGGCGCAGCAAGTGGGCGCCACGGGATGGAAATAGACCACCGCCCCCCGTTTATTCAGCTCTTCAAACACAGGCCGGTATTCCGGCTCGCCCGGCCATTTGTCGCCAAAATTGGTCATCATGGCGACGCCGTCGGCCCCCAGCACATCGAAGGCATATTCGATCTCTTCCAGGCTGCCCCCCACATCGGGCATGGGCAGGGCGGAAAAAAGGCCGAAGCGGCCCGGATGATCGCGCTTCATGTCGGCGGCGTAATCATTGACCAGACGGGCCCAGCGGCGCATGCTCGCCTCGTCGGCGCCCATCCACACACCGGGTATGGACCATAGGGACAGCATCGACGTGCTGACGCCGTTCTCATCCATCTGTTCCAGGCTGGCTCCGGGCGTCCAGGCCTTGACGGCGGGCAGGTTGAAGCCGCCGCTGAATTCGACCACCGCCTTGATGAATTCGGGCGGATAGAAATGATGATGAACGTCGATATGATTGGCCATGATATGTCTCCCCCTTTAAATGATTAACCGGCGCCGCGGATGGCGCGCCAGACTTTTTCCGATGTTGCCGGCATGGGCAGATCGCGGATGCCCAAGGGTGCCAGCGCATCATTGACAGCGTTCATTACGGCGGCAAGGCCGCCCACCGTGCCGCATTCGCCCGCGCCCTTGACGCCCAAGGGATTGGTGGTGGTTGGCACTGGATGATTGCCCACCTGGAACTGGATGAAATTATCGGCCCTGGGCATGGCGTAATCCATGAAGGAGCCCGAAAGCAACTGGCCGCTGTCATCGTAATTTATATTCTCCATCAAAGCCTGACCGGCGCCCTGAGCGATGCCGCCATAGACCTGGCTGTTGACCAGGGGCGGGTTCAACTCCACACCCACATCATGGACGGCGGTGTAATTGACGATCTCGACCGTGCCGGTCTCGGGATCAATTTCCACCTCACAAACATGGGCGCTGTTGGGAATGTTGAAGACTTCGGAGGTCCAGGTGGCGGTCTCGAACAGCCCCATTTCCTCGCCGGGCGGTATTTTAGAAGGCACGAAGGCCGATTGGGCCACTTCGCCGAACGGTATGGATTTGTCGGTCCCCGAAACGGTATAGGTGGCGTCCTCGAATTCGATATCGGCGGGGGCGGCTTCCAATAAATGTGCCGTGATGCGCCGGCCTTTTTCGATGACCTTTTCGGTGGCCTTGAAGACGGCGGTGCCGCCGATGGTGGCCGTCCGGGCGGCCCCCGTGCCCGTGCCCCAGGACAATTTTTCCGTATCGCCCTCGATCACCCGCACATCTTCCGCCTCCACGCCCAGCTTATCGGAAACGATCTGGGTATAGATAGTGGCGTGACTTTGCCCGCCCGCCGTGGAGCCCACCAGAACGGTCAGATTTCCCCCCGGATCAAACCGCATCTCGGCGGTTTCCGGCGACGGCCCGGCGGAAGGATCGACGGTGGTGGAAAGGCCGATGCCCAAAAGCTTGCCCCGCGCCTTGGCCTCTTTTCTGCGCGTCTCCCGGTTATCGTAATCGGCCATGGTCAGGCATTTATCCAGGACCTTTTCAAACTCGCCGCAATCATAGGCGCCGCCGACGGGCAGGGAATAGGGCATGGCATCGGCGGGAATAAGATTGCGCCGGCGGATTTCGGCGGGATCCATGCCGATCTTTTGCGCCGCAATGTCGATGATCCGTTCCATGGCATAAGAAGATGGCGTTTTGCCCGGCGAGCGGTAATTGGAAACGGGCACCGTGTTGGTCATCACCGCCTGGCATTGGCCATGCACGGCGGGCGTCGCATAGACGCCGACCACCGAATTGGCGAGACCTGGCGGTGGGACCGAGGCCAGCATGGTCAGATAGGCGCCCGCATTGTTCTGGGCGGCCATGTCCAGGGCCTGGAATTTGCCGTCATCATCCAGGCCCAGGCGGGTCTCGAAGACGATGTCGCGGGCCTGATCGTCGGCCATATGGCCTTCCGAGCGCTCGCAATTCCATTTGACCGGGCGGCCGACTCGCTTGGCGGCCCAGGCCACCAGAGGCACTTCCGGGTAAAGCCCGCCCTTCATGCCGAAGCTACCGCCCACATCGCCCGCCGTCAGGGACATTTGATTTTCCGGGATATGAAACAGATGCTTGGTCATCATGGTGCGCCACACATAGGGGCGCTGCATGCAGGCATGGATCGCGTAATGATCCCGCCCTTTGTCATATTCGGCGGCCACGGCGCGGGGCTCCATGGCGTTGGCGGTGACCCGGTTGACGATGAATTTTTCATTCACCACGTGCGGCGCCTTGGCCAACAGTTCTTCGACGGCGGCGCTGTCGCCAGCCTCGGCGAAACAGAATTCATTGTCCGGGCAATCTTCCCATAGGGCGGGCGTTCCCGGCTGGTTGGCGGCCTCGGTGGACAATTGGGCGGGCAGAGGGGCGAAATCCACATTGATGGCCTCGGCCGCGTCCTTTGCCTGATTGATGGTCTCGGCGATGACCATGGCTACCGACTGGCCGATATGGCGCACCCTATCCCGGGTCAGGGCCGGGCGCGGCGGGCGGAACATGGGTTGGCCGTCACGGCGCTTCAGGGGCGATGGGCCCATCACATTGCCCAGCCTGTCATTGTCATAATCCTCGCCGGTCAATATGGCCAAAACGCCGGGCATCTTCTCGGCCTCGGTCTTGTCCAGGCTAACGATATCGGCATGGGCATGGGGCGAGCGCAGGAATACAGCATGGGCTTGGCGTGGCAAGGTGATGTCATCGGTATAGCATCCCTGGCCGGTCAGCAGCCGGGGCGCTTCAACCTGGGTTACGGGTTGTGAGATCGAATAGCGGGCCATCTTCCATGCCTCCTTGGCAAAATGCGTTTATAGAAACCTTTTCTCCCGGGATTATTGCACCAAATTGAATTTACCGCGAATCCAATCCAGCATGATGCCGTCCGCCAGGTCCGGGCTGCCATCCAGGGGCCGGCATTGGGGTCAAATTTCCAGATACCCGCACCAATTCCATGGTTGACAGTCACGGGGATTCTGTTGCTCTTTAAAATCAGACACGATCAGAACTGAAACAATCATCACGGAAATAAAACTATGTGTAGAGCTCTTTTGGCAGCCAGCGCAGGCGTAGCGCTGTTGATTTCGGCCTCTCCCGCATCCGCCAAATGCGATAAGGGGGAAATCAAAATTAAATTCAGTCATGTGACCAATACGGACAAACACCCCAAAGGAATTGCCGCGACCCTTCTGGAAAAACGGGTGAATGCGGAAATGAACGGCAAGGCCTGCATGGAAGTCTTCCCAACTCCACACTTTATGACGACAACAAGGTTCTGGAAGCCATGCTCAATGGTGACGTCCATCTGGCGGCGCCGTCTTTGTCCAAGTTCGAAAAGTTCACCAAGAAATTCCGCATTTTCGATCTGCCCTTCATGTTCAAGGACATTGATGCGGTGGACCGTTTCCAGAATTCGAAAGCCGGCGAGAAGCTGAAAAATTCCATGCGGCGCAAAGGCCTCAAGGGTCTGGCCTTCTGGCATAACGGCATGAAGCAGATGTCGGCCAACCGCCCTCTGATCAAGCCGTCTGACGCCAAGGGCCTTAAATTCAGGGTGCAGGCGTCCGACGTGCTGGTCGCCCAGTTCCGTCAGCTCAAATCCAATCCGCAGAAAATGTCCTTCAAGGAAGTCTATGGCGCCTTGCAGACCAAGGTCATCGATGGTCAGGAAAACACCTGGTCCAATATTTATGGCAAGAAGTTCTTCGAGGTGCAGGACGGCGTAACTGAAACCAACCATGGCATCATCGATTATCTGGTGGTGACCTCGACCGAATGGTGGAAGGGCCTGCCGGGGGGCGTCAAGGGGCAGTTGACGACGATCATCAAGGAAGTCACCGCCACCCGCAACTAGGAAGCCTTCAAGGTCAATCAGGCCAACCGGGCGAAAGTCATCGCGGCCGGCGGCAAGGTCCGCAAGCTGACCGATAAGCAGCGGGCCGCCTGGGTTTCAAGCCTCAAGCCGGTCTGGAAGAAGTTCGAAAAGAATATCGGTGCGGAACTCATCTCTTCCGCGCAAGCCGCCAACGCGGGCAGCTAAGCACCCATTGCCAAAACCCCGTCCGGGCTTTGGCCCGGGTGGGGCAGTTTGGCGGGTAAGAAAAAAAGCGGGGAGGTTCAAATCAACGAGGGACCCAAAAACACGTGGGGGCGGGCCGTCGATCAGTTCGAGGAAACGATGATCGCCGTCATTTTGGGGGTCATGACCCTGATCACATTTGTCAATGTGATTACCCGTTATGTATTCAATGACAATCTGCTCTGGGCCTTGGAGACGACGGTCTTTCTTTTTGCCTGGCTGGTGCTTCTGGGGGTTTCCTATTGCGTCAAGCGGAGCCTCCATCTGGGTGTGGATGTGGCGGTCAATATGCTGTCCAAACCGCATCGCCGGATCGTCGCGCTGATCGCGGTTTCCGCTTCCATTCTGTTTTGCCTTTTGTTGCTCAAGGGCAGTTGGGATTACTGGTATCCCTTCGTCACCAAGCGGGCCTTTCTGGAAACCGAAGACATTCCCATGCCCGATTTTCTCCAGTTTCTGTCGGCCTGGCTGAACGAGGACGAAGCCTACGAAAAGCTTCCCCGTTTCATTCCCTATTTCGCCCTGCCCCTTGGCGTGGCCCTGCTGACCTTCCGCTTTCTGCAGGTGGGATGGCGGGTGCTCAAAGGCGAAATCGACGTGATCATCGTCAGCCATGAATTGGAAGAAGGGGACCAAAGCCTGGACACCTCTTCTCCCGATGCCTCCAAAGAGGGAGATGGCTGAACCATGGTCGTCATCTTTCTCTTTGCCCTGATCATCGTCCTGTTGTTTTTGGGCGTGCCCATTGCTGTGGCCCTTGGCCTTTCCAGCGTCTTGTTCCTGGTGGCCTTTTCCGACGGCTCCCTGGCATCGGTGGCGCAAACGCTCTTTTCTGCCTTCCAGGGCCATTTTACCCTGCTGGCCATTCCCTTTTTCATTCTGGCCTCCACCTTCATGTCGACGGGCGGCGTGGCCCGGCGGATCATCCGCTTTGCCATTGCAGCGGTCGGACATGTGCGGGGCGGCATGGCCATCGCATCGGTTCTGGCCTGCATGATGTTCGCGGCCCTTTCGGGCTCCTCGCCGGCCACCGTAGTGGCCATCGGTTCCATCGTCATCGCCGGCATGCGCGAAGTAGGCTATGACGAGGAATTCGCCGCCGGCGTGATTTGCAATGCGGGCACGCTGGGCATTCTCATCCCGCCCTCCATCGTCATGGTAGTCTATGCCGCCGCCACCGAGGTATCGGTCGGGCGCATGTTCCTGGGCGGCGTCCTGCCCGGCCTGATCGCCGGGCTGATGCTGATGGCGGGCATTTACGTCATGGCCCGCTATAAAGGCCTGCCCTCGCAGGATTGGGCCGGATGGAAGGAGATTTTCCATTCGGGCCGGGATGCGGGCTGGGGTCTGTTGCTGATCGTTATCATTTTGGGCGGAATTTACGGTGGAATTTTCACGCCTACCGAAGCCGCCGCCGTCGCCGCCGTTTATGCGTTTCTTATCTCGAATTTCGTTTACCGGGATATGGGACCCTTCAGCGAGACGGAGCACCGGGGCGGACCGGTCATTTGGCGCACGGTGTCGGTTTTTTGGCATCCCGACACCAAGGAATCCCTCTTCGAGGCCGGCAAACTGACCATCACGCTCATGTTTATTATCGCCAATGCCTTGATCCTGAAACATGTGCTGACCGAGGAACGCATCCCCCAGATGCTGACTGAAGCCATGCTCGGCGCCGGGTTCGACTGGATCGTGTTTTTGATCGTGGTCAATATCATCTTGTTGATCGGCGGTCAGTTCATGGAACCGTCGGGCCTTTTGGTTATCGTCGCCCCCCTGGTCTTTCCCATCGCCATGCAGTTGGGCATCGATCCCATCCATCTTGGCATCATCATGGTGGTGAATATGGAAATCGGCATGATCACGCCGCCGGTGGGGCTCAACCTGTTCGTCACGGCGGGTGTCGCCCATATGTCGGTGATGCGCGTGGTCAAGGCGGCCCTGCCTTTCGTCAGCATCATGTTCGTCTTTTTGATCCTGGTGACTTATGTGCCCTGGATATCCAAATGGCTGCCCACTTTGTTGATGGGCCCGGAAATCGTCACAAGGTGAGCGGGGGATTAAACCGCCGCTTTATTGCCGGGCGCCAAATCCTGCCAGCGCCCACCCGGCTGAATATCCGTATCAACCACGGCTGCGACCCCGGCCAGACTGGGCAGACCCAGGGGGTCTTTGCCCTCCGCCATGCCTCTGGCCGCATCCAGCAAGACCCGACGCATTTCCACCACCGCCCCGTCGGCGGCCACCAGATGTTCCAGTGTACGGTCATAGATGGGCCCCATGGACAAAGTCATGGCGGCGTCTTCCTGTTCCAGGCCCCTCATGCCGGTCCAGCTTTCGTTCATCAATGACCGGTCCTGGCCGAAATTATTCTCCCAGCTTCCCCGCCACTTGAAATCTTCTTCCGACCAGAGGTTGGGATCATCCACACCCGACATATGCCGGTTGCGGACCTTGTCAGACGTATAAGCCCCGTGGGCCACAAGATAGGTGGAGGTATGTTCCGAATCTCTCGGCACCTCGAAGATCCAGGCCATGCGTTCGCGGGCCGGAATGATGCGCACCGAAGGCATGATGAAGGGCACGATGCGCACGCTTTTGGCTCCGTTTTCCGCCTTGCGCAGCGCCGCGTAATGAAAGCCGAAATCGGTCCGTTCCATGCTCAGTTCGGGATTGAGATCATCCACCGCCAGGGCGCCCGGATTGTTGGTATCGTCGGCCTGCGTGAAATTGTTGGTCTTCCAGCCGGGGCGCGCCATATCGGAATGCAATATGCCCACATGGGAGCTGTCGAACCCGCCTTCGATCAGTTGCAGGTAGTTGCAATTCAGATCATAGCGGGCCGTATAAATTTCCTCTTCCGGCTGGCTCATGAATGGGTAATCGGGGAAGGGGGGCTCCTTTTCCGGCGGGCCGAAATAGCCCCAGATGGTGGCCCCCGCCTGGCGGATGGGATAGGCCGGTGCCTTGACCAATTCACGCAGTTTGCCATCGGGATGGTTGGGGGCCTCCAAAAGTGCGCCGTCCGTGGCGAGCTTCCAGCCGTGATAAAGGCAGCGCAATCCGCCCTCCTCATTGCGCCCAAGGGCCAGTGACGCTCCCCGGTGACAGCAAAGCTCATCCAAAAGCCCAAGCTTGCCGTCCGAATCCCTGAAGGCCACATAATCGGCGCCCGCGAACCGCACCCGCACCGGATCACCATCGGGCTTGTCCAATTGTTCGGCGACGGCGATGGGCGTCCAATAACGCCGGAACACATCCCCCATGGGCGTGTCCGGCTCGACCCGGCAGATCAGTTCATTGTCCGCCCGTTGCATGGCTAGAGCGGCGGCATGATGTCGGGGATGGTCTCAAGGGGCGTCAGCTCATCCTTATGGGCGGCAATGAGCGCCTCGCCCACCTGGGCCGGGGTCCAGTCGTCCTGGCATTCCATGGCGATGGGCCTTGTCTGGTTGAACAGGAAATAGCGGTTGCCCTGGGTGGCGAAAATCTGTCCGGTGACGTCTTTCGCCAGATCGCTGGCCAGATAGACCGCCAGGGGGGCGTTCATGTCCGGGCTCATGAGTTTCTTGCGCCGCTCAAACTCCCTGGCCTGCTCGTCGCTCTTGATGGGGATGGATTCGATCATGCGGGTGAAGCCCGACGGGCTCATGCAGTTGGAGCGCACATTATAGCGCGCCATATCGATGGCGATGGAGCGGGAAAGCCCGACGATCCCCAGCTTGGCCGCCGAATAATTGGCCTGACCCAGATTGCCCAAAAGGCCGCTGATGGAAGTCATATGCACATAGGTGCCGGATTCCTGGGTGCGGAAATGGGGTGCCGCCACATGGGCCACATTGAAAGACCCTTTTAAGTGAACGGAGATCACCTGATCCCATTCCTCTTCGGTCATTTTGTGGAACAGCGCGTCCCGCAAAATGCCCGCATTATTGACCACCACATCGATCCGCCCGAAATTGTCCAGCGCCGCCTGGATGATCTTTTCGGCGTTGGCATGTTCGGTGACGCTGTCCGTGCTGGCCACCGCTTCGCCGCCGGCGGCCTGGATTTCACTGGCCACTTCCTGGGCCGGGCCGGTATCCTCGCCCTCGCCCCCCAGGCTGGCGCCCAGATCATTGACCACAACCTTGGCGCCTTCTTTGGCCAAGAGCATCGCAATGCCCCTTCCTACGCCGCGCCCGCCGCCGGTCACCACGGCCACCTTGTCTTGCATTATTTTCTCGCCCGCCATGGGGTTTTCCTCTGCATTCATTGTGTGAGGCACATTCTACAGATATGCTGGGGAGCATTAAAGGGTGGGCCGCTTAAAAAAGGGTGTTTCTCTTCGTCCGGTGACGGAGTAAATCTTGGATCCGGAATAAAAGCATCCAAAAGGAGGAAACCCGCATGGCCTATGAAGACATCATCGTCGAGCGCGTCGAGGGCTGGACTGAAATTTCCATCAACCGCCCGGAGAAGCGCAACGCCATGCGCATGCAGACGGCGGAGGATATAAGTGACGCCCTGCGTGAGGCTGAGGCAGACCCTGACGTCAAGGCGGTGATCCTGAAAAGCACCGAGCGCGGTTTCTGCGCGGGCGTCGATACGTCGGACTTCAAGGTAGGCGAGGAGGGCTATTTCCACGATGCCCGCATGAACCGCTACACTATGAAGCTGAGCCAGCTTTTCCTCTCGCTCCCCGATTACACCAAACCCATCATTTCGGCCATCGAAGGCTATGCCCTGGGCGGCGGGCTGGAAATGGCGCTGTTGGGCGACATCATCATCGCCGATGAGGAAGCCAAGATGGGCCTGCCCGAAGCGCGCCTCGGCATCATTCCGGGCGGCGGCGGAACCCAGACCATGACCCGCCTGATCGGCAAGAATCTGACCAAGGAACTGATCTGGACCGGGCGCCATATCAGCGGCGCCGAGGCCAAGGAATTGCGCATCGTCAATCATGTCACGCCGGCCGGCGAATCGCTGGCCAAGGCCCGCGAAATCGCCGCCGATATCGCCAATGTTGCGCCTTTGGCGGTGATGTATTCCAAAGCGGCCATCAACCGGGGCGCCGACATGTCCCTGGCCCAGGGTCTGGCCAATGAGCGGGACATGTCCTTCACACTCAATTTCAGCGAAGACCGGGGCGAAGGCCTCAAGGCCTTCGGAGAAAAACGTAAACCTGAATTCAAGGGAAAATAGGAAAGGGGTAAGCAAGTGCCCAAAAGAGATATCGCGATTATCGGTTATTCGGAAACTAAGATCGACCTTAAGACCGGCCGCGCTGTGCTGGATTTGGCCGGCGAGGCCTTTGCCAATGTGTTGGAAAATGCCGGCGTCGAAAAGGAAGAAATCGACGGCTTTGCAGTCTGCAATGCCATGTCCGCCCTCTCCACGCCCTTTTGGTCGGTGGTCGTGTCCGATTATCTTGGCTTGGAATTGAACTGGTGCCAGCAGGTCGATATCGGCGGCTCCTCGCCCATTGGTGCCGTGGCCAGGGCCATTTCCGCCATCCGCGACGGTCAGTGCGAAACGGCCGTGGTGCTGGCCGCCGACGCCCAGTCCAGCGTGACCTACTCCAACCCTCAAGGGTGGCAGCCGGAATTTGCCAATCCCGTAGGGCTGATGGGCCCGCCCGGTGCCTTCGGTTTCATCATGAACCGCTATGAGGAGGAATATGGTCTGGATTATGGGGCACTGGGACAAATTGCCGTGGCCCAGCGTGGCCATGCGGTGCTCAATGACAATGCCTTTGAGAAATTCCGGGTGCCCATCACCGTGCAGGATTACATGGAATCGCGCATGATTTCCGATCCGGTGCGGCTTTTGGATTGCGTCATGCCCTGCGACGGGGCCAATGCCCTTTTGATCACTACCACCGAGAAGGCCAAGGCAATGGGCGCCAAGCGCATCGTCCATCCCATCGGGTTCGGCGAGCGCGACAATCACGGCGTCAGCAATAACTATAACGACATCCTGGAGACCGGGCACTGCCTGGCCGGGCCCAAGGCGCTGAAACAGGCTGGCATGACGCCCAAGGATATCGACATGTTCCAGCCCTATGATGATTTCATCATCGCCGTCATGCTGCAGATGGAAAATATCGGCTTTTGCAAGCGTGGCGAGGGGGGAAAGTTCGTCCGCGATACGGATTTGACCCATACGGGTGATCTGCCGCTGAACACCAGTGGCGGGCAAATTTCAGCGGGCCAGGCGGGCCTTGCCGGTGGTGGAACCAACCTGGTCGAGACCGTGCGCCAACTGATGGGCGAGGCGGGCGAGCGTCAGATCAAGGGGGCCAGCAACGCCATGACCACGGGTATCGGAGCTATTCCCTATTTGCGCAACTGGAGCTGCTCGACCGTGATGATCATGGAAGCCGGCTGAAGGAAGGAGAGAAAAAATGAACGAGACGCCCAAACTGAATCGTCCGGTGCCGGAGCCCAGAAATTTCTCCCAACCCTTTTGGGATGGGGCCAAGGAAAAGAAATTTATGATCCAATATTGCACCAAATCTGGCAAATATCAGTTCTTCCCCCGCCCCACCTCCATCTATACCGGTGGGCAGGGTCTGGAATGGCGTGAAGCAACGGGCAAGGCGACGCTCTACAGCTATACCGTCACCCGCCGGGGGCCGCCCGCTTTCCACGGCCAGGAACCCTATGTCATCGGTTCCATCCAGTTGGAAGAGGGTCCGCGCATCATGACCACCATCGTCAATTGCGAGGTTGACGACATAAAGATAGGCATGAATCTGCGCCTCACCTGGGATGAGATCAACGAAGACTATAATTACCCGGTGTTTGAGCCTGACGCTTAAGGGGGCTGCCGCTCCTCGTCACCCCCCGCGAAGGAGCGTGTGAAGGAATTGCTTTTGGGCGTGGTTTGTGA
>CAZBQG010000078.1:0-16627 GCA_964493945.1 uncultured Rhodospirillaceae bacterium | reverse complement strand
CCTGATACGCCGCTTCTTTTCAAATGTTCAAACACCAGATTCAGCCATAACTCTTATCATAATCCGAAATGCTCCAAATCGCGCAAACCGCTGGAGCTGCTGAACGAGCGCGGCATTGAGCCGAACATCATCGAATATTTGAAGACGCCGCCGGATGCGGGAACTCTGCAAAATTTTTGGATCTGCTGGGTCGGGCGCCCGCGATCTCATGCGCAAGAAAGAGGCGCCCTACGGGGAATTGGGGCTGGATAACCAGGATCTGGGCAGCGAGGTGCTGATCAATGCCATGACTGAGAACCCCATTCTTATCGAGCGTCCAATTGTGCTGGCGAATGGACGCGCGGCGGTGGGGCGGCCTCCAGAATCTGTCTTTGACATTCTTTAACCAACGCGCGCCGGGATGGCCAATTAAGGTATGAAGGATTTACTGTCACGCTTTTGGGCGAGGCCGGTCCTGGCCACCGAACTTCTGGTGGCCTCCCTGATCGTCAATGTTCTGGCCCTGGCCATGCCCTTGTTCGTCATTCAGGTGTTGAACCGCTATGTCGCCTATGGGGTGGATGCTACATTGGCGACGCTGGTCACGGGGGCCTTGATCGCGGTGGTCATGGAATTTTTCCTCCGCCTGGTGCGGATCGAATTGGCTCGTGGCTTGAGCATCCGCCCGGACCAGGAAATATCCAACGCCGGGTTCGCCGTCCTCACCGCCCTCAAGGCGCCCGTACTGGAACGGATTCCACCCAGCCACCGCCGGGAAATCCTGGAAGGCGCTGACAATATCCGGAGCGCCTATAGCGCCACCAATCTGGCAGCCGTTGTCGATGTTCCTTTCGCCATCATGTTTATCGGGGTCTTGTTTTTATTAAGCCCCGAACTTGCCGGCATCACGGCCATCTTTTCCACACTCGCCTTTTTTGCAGGCTTGCTGATCATGGGGACGCTCAGGGGCATGTCGGGCCGAATGGTCGCTGAAGGCAGAGACCGAAGCGCCCTTTTGGGTACCGCCTTGCAGGAAATTGATACGGTCCGTGCCTTCAATGCGCAGGCCTTCCTGCGCCATGGCTGGGATAGAAAAATAAATTCCATCCAGAACCTCTACCGGAAAATAGTCTCCCGCCAGGGCTTCGTTCAGTCCCTGACCCAGGTGATTACGGCATTGATGGGGATCGCCGTCATATCGGTCGGCGCCATATTCGCGGTGCAGGGCGAGATGGATGTGGGCGCACTTATCGGTGCCAATATTATAGCAGCCCGCGCCATCCAGCCCATATCACGTTTCGCCCAATTGGGTGAGGTGTTCGTCAAGGCCCGTCAATCCATGAGCATGTTGGCGGAATTTTCCCGCCTGCCCCGTGAATTGGACCGGGGATCGGCCAAGCGTGACTACAAAGGCGGCCTGGAGCTGAAGGATCTGGCTTTCGCCCATCCCAATGCCAGCCTGCCTTTGTTCGAAAGCCTGTCGCTGAACGCCGCATCGGGCTCTCTGGTGACAATCAGCGGCGGCAACGGCCAGGGCAAGACCACCCTGGCCCGCCTTCTGGTTGGGCTGATCGAGCCGAACCAGGGCCAGATTCTGGTCGATGGGCTGGATTTACGTCAGGTCCTGCCCGAATGGTGGCGGCGCCAGATCATCTATCTGGCCCAGGAGCCTTCCTTCATCAATGCCACCATCGGCGAAAATATCCGGCTGCTCAATCCCGATCTTGAAAGTGAAAGGCTGAACCAAGTGGTGGAGGCGGCGGGCTTGCGGCCCTTCATCGACGAATTGCCCCAGGGGATCGAAACGCCAATTATGGATAACGGCCGCTCCCTTGCCTTGGGGATCCGGCGCCGGCTCGCGCTGGCCCGGGCGCTTACCTCCGACGGCCGGCTGGTTATTCTGGACGAGCCCACCGAGGGGATGGATATGGAAGGATGCGCCGTCATGTCCGCCGTGATCAACGATCATAAAAAAAATAGCCGGACGGTCGTCGTATTATCGTCCGATCCAAATATTATCAGCGGCGCCAGTCACCACATCGATCTGACCTCCAAACCCATTCCAAAGGTTACCATCAAGCCCAATGCCCCGGCCCCTGATGTGGTTCCGGGTGTGGATGAGCGCGAGGAGGCGTAAAGATATGGCCCAGGAGACCCATGACGTGGTGATGGAAAAGGATGAAATATTCCGAGCCACCCATTTATTTCTTCTGTTTTGCACAGTCTTATGCGCGGCCTTCCTGCTTTGGGCATATACGGGCAGATTGGATATCGTTAGCATGGCCGTCGGCGAGGTGGTGCCCAGCTCCAAGGTCAAGACGGTACAGCATCTGGAAGGCGGGATCGTCCGGCGCATTTACATAAAAGAAGGCGATCGGGTCACCTCGGGTCAGGCCCTGGCCGATATGGAATCGACGGCCATCGGCGCCGATGTCATAGAATTGAAGGACCGCTTTGTCCGCCTCAGGATCAAGGTCATTCATCTTGAGGCCGACGCGTCCCAATCCAATGAAGCGGTGTTCCCGGCGGAACTGACGCGCGCCAATCCATCCTTGATCGATGAAGCGATCCGGACTTTCAAAAGCCGGCGTAACCGTCTGGGCAGCCAAATCGCCGCCCAAAACGAAATCATCACTCAGAAACGCCAGGATATCCGCGAAATCAGGGCGCGCGACCGGAACCGGAAAAAGACCCTCAAATATTTGAACGAACAGGTGAAGATCAGTGAGGATTTGCTGAAAACCGACCTGACCAACCGCTACAAGCATCTGGATCTTTTAAAGGAATCGAGCCACCTGAAGGGTCTGGTGGAAGAAGATGCGGTGGCCATCCAGCGGGCCCGGTCCGTACTGAAAGAGGTCCAGACAAAATTGGCCAATATCCGAACCTCCCTCATCGAGGAAGCCCGCACCGAACTGGAATCTGCCCGTCGTCAATTGGAAGAAATGGTTCCCCGGCTGGCCAAATATGAAGACAGTCTGAAACGAACGGTGTTGCGCGCACCGGTGGATGTGACCACCAAAACCTTGTATGTGGCGACCATCGGCGGCGTGCTCCGCCCCGGCGCCAAGGTTATCGATATCGTGCCGGCGGGGGACCGGTTGGTGATCGAGGCCAAACTCCTTACCCAGGATATCGGTTATGTCCGAAAGGGCCAGAAGACGGTTATCAGATTATCATCCGCCGATGCCATGCGTTTCGACAGCCTGATTGGGGAAGTGGACAATGTAAGCCCCGATACCATTCTGACGAAGGATGGTTTGCCATTTTACAAAGTGCGCATCGAAACCAACCGGAATCATTTCCGGAGGGGCGCCGTGCGTTACGATCTGTTCCCCGGAATGCAGGTGGTGGCCAGCATCAATACGGGCGAGCGGACCGTTCTGGATTATCTGCTGGATTCGTTCCTCAGCGCCAGGCCCCAGGCCTTCCGGGAACGTTGAGCCTAGCGATTTTGGGCCTTATTGATTATTGCCGGTACAAAGGCGATGGCGATGAGGGCGCCGCCGCCTGCCGCCGTCTCCGTGAAAGGCATGATCAGGCCAATCCCACCCAGGGCTATAAGAATTCTCCGCCAATTCGACAGGGGCTCGTTGAGATATGCCTCGATGGCGGCGGCCAATAAAATCAAACCGGTGGCGGCGGTGACCATGGAAAAGATGATCTTGAGGGGTGATCCGATCATCAACAGTTCGGGACCATAGACGAAGGCAAAGGGGATGATGAAGGCGGCCAGGGCGAATTTCACCGCCAGCAAGGCGATATGGAGCGGGTTGTCCTCGGCGATGGACGACGCGGCATAGGCCGCCACGGCAACCGGCGGCGTCAGGGCCGACATGACGGCGTAATACAAGATAAACATATGGGCCGACAGTGTGGGTACCTGCAACTCGGCCAGGATGGGCCCCATCATGGCCGCACCCAGGATATAGGCGCTGGGCGTCGGCATGCCCAGACCCAGGACAACGGTGAGGGCGGCGGTGATCAAAAGTGTGGGAAACATCTGCGCATCGGTGATGCCGTAAACCAGATGGGCGAATTTTCCGGCCAGGCCGGTCATGGTGATGCCGCCGATGATCAACCCGGCGGCGGCGCAGGCGCCGGCCACCGGCACCATGCGGTAACAGGTTTCGCTCAAAACCTTGATAACCGTCACCGGGCCGATGCGCGTGGCGGCGCGCAAGGTGGCGACGATCAGAACCGCGATGGAGCCAAACGCGGCCACCATGGTTGGCGTGTATCCCTGCAACAAGGCAATGGTCAGGGCGGCCAGGGGAATGAAAAACAATCCACCCTTCCGCAATGTGGGAAGCATGCGGGGGATGAGGCTTTCGTCCAATCCCAGAAATCCGTGCCTGAGGGAGCTGAAATGCACCTGGGCGTAGATGGAAATATAATAAAGAATGGCCGGCATGAGGGCCGCGATGGCGATGTCGCGATACTCAATTCCGGTGAAATCGACCATGATAAAGGCCGCCGTGCCCAGGACCGGGGGCACCAATGATCCGCCGGTGGAAGCCGCCACTTCGATAGCTCCGGCGTGGGATCCCTTATAGCCGAGCCGTTTCATGATCGGGATGGTGATGGAGCCGGTGGTCACCACGTCGGAGGTGGGGCTGCCCGATACCATGCCGTATAGGCCCGATGACAGGACGGCCACTTTGGCCGGGCCGCCCGCCTTGCGCCCGCTGAGGGCGGCTGCGAAATCAAAAAAGAATTCCCCTCCGCCGCAGGCCTGCAACAAAGTGCCGAACAGCACGAAAAGGAATGCGTAAGTGGCAGCAACCCGGATCGGCAGGCCGAAAATGCCGTCGGTGGTGAAGACGGTGATTTCGATGAAATGATTATAGGTGATCAAGCCGTGTTGCAGAACACCGCCCAGATGGTGGCCAAAAAGGTTATAGGCGACAAAGACCAGAACAAGCGCCGTCAGGCCCAACCCCGTGGCCCGGCGGGTTACTTCGATGGTCAATAAAAATACCAGTGTCGCGAAGATGATATTCCAGGTTGTCAGGGTGTCGAGAAGGACTATGCGCTGTTCTATCTCGGCCGTCTGGGTGGCGAAATAGATGCCGACTGCGACGCTGGCCACGGCCAGAGTCCAATCCAGCCAGGATGGATGTTCCACATCCGAATGATCAAAGGCGCCGGTGGTGAGAAAGGCCAGCGCCATCATGCCCGAAAAAAAGAGCACGCCCAGGGTCCAGGGCGCGATGATGATCGCCGTTGCGGCACTGATCACGAATATGGCGACGGCTACGGCGAAAGGGGAAAAAACCCAGAAATACCAACCTTCGGGGCGCCGCCTTGCGCCGACGGAAAACCAGGTTTTCGCCGATAAGAGGCCTTGCAAGGCCATCTCTTCTCCTTTGGAAAATCGGGGGCGAGGCCCGTGCCTCACCCCCGGTATCACCTAAGTCTTAAAGGAGCCCCGCTTCCTTAAGATACTTGGCCGCGCCCGGATGGAAGGGCGCAACGGCGGGCGTCGCCATGGTCTTTGGCGTCGCCGTTTTCTTGATCAGGCGATGTGATTTGTTTTTGAACACCTCGATCTTGCCCCAGATACCCTTGGCCAGGGCATAGGCGGTCTTGGCGTTCATGGCGGCGCTGACCACCACGACGGCGCCGATGCAAATGGAATTGGCGCCATTGGGTGTCCATTTATATTCGCCTGGCTTGATGGTGCAAGTTTGCCCACCCAGTTTCTTGGCCGTCTTCGCAGCCACGCCCGCCGGGATATCGAGCAAGACGGGCTTCACACCCTTGGCGATTTCGCGGACTCTCGGATGATTGAAGGCAATTCCGAAATTCGCCAGATCGATGCGGCGGTCCAGGATCAGCGAAACCATTTCCTTCGATGCGGCCCGCACCATCTGGCCGCCCCAGCTTTTGATATTGGCCTGGGTGGCGCCCATCAGGTTCATGACCATCAGGCTGACATCCCCATCCATATTTCCGCGCCGGTTGACCGCGACCCGGATGGGCGCTTTTTTCTTGACGATATCGGCGAAGCTTTTGATGCCATGCTTATCGGCAAAGGATTTGCTGAGCAAAAGATGAGTGGCCTGAAAACGAGCGGCGGGCGTATAGACACGGACCAAGGTGCGTACGTTTTTGATCGGCGCCTTATAGGGTTTCTGTCCGGTCCAGGCGAGGGTCAGCTCGCCATCCGTCGCCAGACCCATGGGCACCTTGCCGCTGGCCACCAGGGGGATATTGGCAAGCCCACCACTGGAAGTCTGATAGGTAACCGTCGAGCCGGGATAGGCAGCAGCGACCGCGGCATCCACGCCGCCGCCGATGCGTGACCACAACCCGCCCGGGCTGGCGCCCGTAAGGGTCAGATTATATTTTTGTGCCTGCACCGGAAAAGCGGTCAGGATCATCAATCCAACAAATGCGAATAAGCTTTTTCTCATGGTTTTTCCTCCCTTTGACGAAAAAATTATATTAGCCCATTAAACCGGGGCGTATCCATAAATTTTTCTAGTCCCCAGCCTCAATCGAAGGCACCCAGATTATCCAAATCCTTGTAATCCTCATCCGATATCCCCAGGAATTCCTTGAAAACAATTTCGTTATGCTCGCCAAGGCAGGGTGCCGGGCCCAGGATATCGCCGGGGGTGGCCGACAGAGTAAATGGCGGGTTGCAATAATGATGTTCGCCGACCACGGAATGGACCCGCTTTTGCCATATGCCGAAATGGGCAAGCTGGGGATCGGTGAACAGATCGGCGATGGTATTGACCGGATAAGCATGGATGCCCGCCTCTTGTAAACTTGCCGCAGTTGCATCCGATCCCTTGCCTTCGCACCAGGTGCTGATCAGTTCATCCAATTGGGCCGCGTTGGTGCGGCGTGCCACCGGTGATGAAAAACGCTGGTCCCCGGTAAGGCCCATGGTTTCGGCCAAACTGGAAAATTCCCCGTCCGACCAGCATGAAAGCGCCAGCCATTCATCACCCTGGCAGTGATAGGTATTGTGCGGCGCGGCCATGGCGTCCCAATTGCCGGCCCGGGCCCGGATATTGCCGGTGGTTTCGGCTTCCAGTAAGGCGCCAGCGATAAAATGGAGCCCACTTTCATATTGGGACAGATCGATCCAACTGCCCGTGCCGTTCCGTCGTTGGCTGTCCAACCCGGCAAGGGCAGCAGTGGTGCCCATGGTCGAGGCGATGAAATCGATATAAGGGCCAAACAAAAGGGTGGGGGGGCCTTCTGGAAACCCAGTCAGCCCGCAAAATCCGGCCAGGGCGGATAATTGGGAGCCAAATCCGGGTGTGTTGGCGCGGGGTCCCGTCTGTCCCATATTGCAAGTGGATAACATGACCAGCCCGGGATTGACCGCCTTCATCCGCTCATAGCCCAGACCCAGGCGCTCCATCACGCCGGGGCGCATATTTTCGATCACCATGTCGGCCCAGGTCAAAAGCCGGCGGGCCAGTTCCTTTCCTTCTTCTTTTTTCAGGTCCAGGGTGACCCCGTGTTTTGAATCGTTGAAGAAATTGAACATGGCGGCCCGGTTGACCCCAGGCTTGCCGTCCTTGTAGGGCGGGTATTCGACACGGAAACCGTCCGGCCGGGAGAAGGATTCCACATGCACCACGGTGGCACCGAAATTAGCCAGATTTTTGCCGATCTGAGGCCCCGCCGCATAGCCGCCGAATTCGACGATCTTGACGCCATCCAGGGCCAGATCATTGTTTGCCGGCGAGGGGGCGGGGAGATTTTTCTGCCCCGAAACTAGGCTTTCCATCAGGCGCCTTATTTCCCCATCATCGGCGATACCTTGCGCCGTGACCGCCGGGCGTTTGCCGTTGACCATGACGAAGCTTCCACAAAATAACCTTGTATCGCCTTCTGATGCCTTAGGCTTTTGCCAATAATCCCGGGCCGCCAATTGGGGGTCCTCAAGGATATCCGCCACTGTGGAAACCGGATAGCCCAGCATTTCCCGGACCGAGGCTTCCCCCAGGAATTCCGCCTTGGTCAGGTCAGCGAAAAATAAGGTGAGCGGTTCCTCCAATTTCAGGATTTCTTCCTGGTTAAGCTCCTTCATATCGAAATTCGACCAATCTATATCGCCCAAGGGGCCCAATTCGGCGCCCCGCTCAACCATCCAGGCAACCAGTTGTTCATTGGTCCGGCGTCCCGCATTGCCTCCGTAAAAGATGAAATTGATATATCCGTCGGCGCATTTCCAAAACACCCGGAAGCGGGCGCCGGTAAGGGAACGTCCGGGAATGAATTCGCCGCTCCGGGTCGGATTGGTGCCGGTGATCTCCGGATAGGTTGGCGCATGGGCCAGGGCCGAAATGACCGAAGCCTGCGCTGACACATCCACCTGTTGGCCAACCCCTGTCCGGGTGCGGTGGGCAAGTGCCGTCAGGGCACCGAAGGAGGCGTGGGAACTGGCCCAGGAATAGGATTGGGGAACCGATACACGTAGCGGCGTCTCCCCCGGCTTCCCGGCCAGGGACATGGCGCCGCCGGCGGCCATGATTTCCATGTCCGATGCCTGCCAATCGGCCCGGGGTCCGGTCAGGCCAAAGGGCGTGATGGAGACATGGATGAGGCGGGGATTAATTTTGGAGAATCTTTTATAGTCGAAGTATTCCCTCAATTTGCTTCCCGCCGGAGCCGTTTCCAAAAGGAAATCCGCTTCGCTCAGCAATTCATCCAAGCGTGCATATCCATTACCGCCTTCCATATCCAGGAACATCACCCGCTTGTTTACATTCAGGGCCAGCCAGTCCGGATTGGTGATATCGGTACCCGGATTTTCGATCTTGATCAGGTTGGCGCCAAGGTCGCCCAGGATGCGCCCGGTTAACCAACCCATGGTTCCCGTGCAGTCTATTATGAGATATGGAGAGAGCATTGATCACAATCTTGAAAAAAGTTGAAGAAGATAGGCGCGGCGAGCAACTCACTAGCAGGATTTGGTAGGATAAAACAAATCCTCTATCTGGAAAATCCGGTCCGATATGCCTTGTTCGTGGGACCACCGGATTTGGGCCTGGATTGTTTTTTTATTCTTCTCCACGCCATAGGGCCAGAAATCTTCGCCCATGAGGGCCATGGTCGCCTCAGCCTCGGCCACCAGCCAGGGCAGACTGACGGCCAGCGCATCCAGATCGACGAGGCTCGGCATACAGAGGGATTTAGCTTCCTCGAATGCCGCCACGATATTGTTCGCGATCCAGGGATGGGCTTCCAGCAGGCTTTCGCGGATGCCCAGCACATGCATGATCGGGAATATACCGGTTTTGGCGAAATAGTCCTGTTCGGCCGGCCTGAAATCGGGGAACAGGCGGGCGATGTTGGGATGCTTCTCGGTGAAAACCCGAGGGTCCGTATAGGTGATGATTGCGTCTATTTCGCCTTCCACCGGCATGGCACCCAGATATTTACCTGGATCGATGGAAATCGCCTCCACACCTTTGGGCGCGGGCATGGGCAGATATTGGAGCCCCCCCGGCTCATCCACCCCTCCGATGCGCCAGAGACAATCTTCGGGGCGCAATCCATACTCATCTTGCAACATGCCCCGCACGCATAGCCCACGGGTGAAATGATAATTGGGAATACCGATCCTGCGGCCCTTAAGATCCTCCGGCTGTTCGATCCCTGATCCGGTGCGGATATAGATGGAGCTGTGGGGGAAGACCCGCGACAGAAATACAGGCACCGCAAGGTAAGGCCAACCGCCCTTCGACCGGGCCCGCATGTAGGTGCTGAAGGACATTTCTGATACGTCGAATTCATGGTCCGTAAAAAGCCGGTGAAAGGTCTGGGCTGGGCTGGAATTGATATAGGTAACCTCACAGCCTTCGATGGGTACCTGGCCCGCCTTTATAGCCTGGATGCGGTCATAATTGCCGCTGACCACGCTGATAGGAATTGGGTTCATTTTTTGATCAATTGTTCAAAGGATTCAACCAGCCGGTCCACATGATCTTCCCATCCGAAATTCTTTATCACGCGGTCCCGTCCCTGTTCGGCCATGTGTTTACGCAATTGGGGTTCATTGTCCAACTGATGGATCAGGGCGGTCAGTTGGCTGACGGAGAAGGGTTTGAAAAACAAACCGGCTTCGCCGCAAATTTCCTTATTGGTGGCGGTGTCCGAGGCGACCACCGGCAATCCAGTACTCATGGCTTCGGCCATGGGATGGCCGAAAGTTTCCGATACTGAGGGAAACACAAAAACATCATGAGACCGGTAAAGGTCGGGAAGCGAGCGGTAATCATGGCGCCCCAAGGTCACGGTGCCGCGGTTGGCGGCATCGGTGGCAATTTCCAGATCGAAGGCCCCGCCTTTCATTTCGCTGAATTCATGGGGCGACATGGTTATGGTGGCATGGCTGGGGATGCCATCCTTGTTCAATTGATCTACCAGCCGACAAACCAGGCTGGGCATCTTGTGTGGGTAATAGACTGAAACATAAAGTATCCTGAGAACCCCGTCGGAACGCCAGGCGCGCTTTTCATCGCCGGGTAAGAATTTATCGGCCAATGTGCCGTATGGATTGACCGAACATTTACCGGTCAATTGGGGCGACCATTGGGCAACCATATTGCGCATGGCTTCGGTCGGCGCAATGATCTGATCGGCGCGCCTGGCCGATACCAACATCAGGCGGCGGCGCAGATTGCGGCTTAGGGCAAAGGCAACGCCCTGTTCGGCGGCCAAATTCGCCAGGTAAAACGGATCAAACAGTCCTCCTTCACGAAGCAGCAATATCTGGGGGACGGGACTGTAAAGCAGGCCGAAATTGGTCGAGGAAAACAAAATATCCGGATTGACCTGCTTGACAATGCGCCGCCAGGAAGTCTGTTCCCAAAGAAATCGATAGGGCGGGCTGTAATCGGCCACATCGAAATAGATTTGGGAGCCGCTGGATTTGCTTTCGAAACCCCGGGGCACGGCGATGATCGAATCCAGACCCCGGGCCACTAGGGCTTCCTGAAGGTTGCTCGTATAGGTGACGATCCCCCCTTTTCTAGCCGACAAGGCATTGACCAGGATTTTCATTTCCATGCCCCGTCCAATGCCGCCGTCAAAATTTCGCCCAATCTTTCCGGATGGCTGTGTCCGCCGGCGATGACCGCCTCTCTGGTGGCTCGTCCCACCCGGTCGCGCGCTTCATGATCGGCAAGCCACTTTCTGCATTTGCTCAGGAGTTCTTCATCCGTATCAAAAAAGACCGCCTCTTCGTCTTCGCAGAAGAGTTCTGTGATCTCCCCGTTCCTCTCATGCATCATGAGTCCGCCGAAGGCCGGAATTTCCATTGATCTGCAGGTCTGCAAATCACGGTTACCCCGGCGCAGAAAACAAAGATTGACCGAAGTTGAACAAACAACCTTGCCGTAATCTTCGTTATATACTGGCCGATTTTCAATTTTCATGGAAGCTGGGGCCTTGCTCACCTGATCCCAGCCATTGCCCCAGATTCGGATATTGATGCCATGTTCGGCGAGGTAGCGCATGCTCCGGGTCCGTGGTTCCTCGAAGCTGCCGACAAACCCTACATCGGCGCCAAACATTTTTTGATCCTGTTCGCTTATTGTTTGCGGGCGATGGATTTCCGGATCGAAGGAATTATTGACGAACAAAATGCGGCGCACCCCAAGGGAGGGCAATTCTTCAGGCGCCGCATTGAAGGATTTGGTGGTTACCCACAGATCAAAAAGGGAAAGTGCCGCCCCAATCCACCGGGACCGGTGAAGGGGGTTCATCATGTCATCCTCGGCGTACCAGACAATCTTCGTATCGGGATTGGCGGACTTGACCGAACGAAGGGTGGCGGCATGGATTTCCACCGCCCGGTCCAGCCAGACGACATCATATTTTTCCGCTCCGCCCCTCTCCATAATGGTTGCGTTGGCCCGGGCCGGGTCGGCGGGTAAACCCAGACGGTAGCGGATGCGGGTAGCGATGCCGGGCTTGTCTTTATAGGTGGCGCCCTGGATGTTGGTGGAAATCACCTCCACACCGTGGCCTAGTTCGCGCAAGGTCCTGATACGTTGCAGGGTTCTGGATCCGGGCACCGTTTGTCCGGCAAAGAGTATCTTGAGACCCATTATGCGACGGCCCTCAAGGCGTTCTTGAGGCCGGCCAGATCGGCCTCAAAATTCCAGGTGGCGATGCGCTGGCGGGTGGCTTTGCCGCGCTCGGCCGATTGGGCAAGGGCCGCGGGCAGAATATTGGCCAGCGCCCGCCCGTCATCGGCTTCGACGATCCAGCCGGTCTTCTCATCGATCAAATCAAATGCCGCGCCACATTGGTCCGTGGCAATGGCCGGGGTGCCACAGGCCATGGCTTCATTGACCGCCAGGCCCCAGGGCTCCCGCCCGGAAGGCAGAACGAACAGGTCGGCCAGGGCATAAAGGGCGGGCAGGTGGGATTGATTAACAAAGCCCGGAAAATGGACATCCTCAGGCGCTCGCTTTTCCAATTCCCGCCTCATTTCACCATCACCCACCATCAACAAGGCGGGTCTTCCGCCCGGCGCCCAATCTGCTTCCAGCCAGGCCGAAAGCAATAAATCCGGTCTTTTCCGCCTCGAAAACTTCCCGGCAAAGAGTACGGTTTTCCCATTTGGCGGCAGGCCCAAATCCTGGCGCAGCAGTGATAAATCCGCCCCATCGGCAAGTTTGCCAAAAAATTCATTATCCACGGCGTAAGGCATCTCAAAGATGCGCGTTTCGGGCACACCCCTGGCCAGATAATAGCGCCGGTTGGCTTGCCCAATGGCTAGAACCCTGCGCAATTGCCGAATATCCTCTTCAGATAGAGCCGCTTCAACCAACCCCTGAGGCCCCACCCGTCGGGCATGGCGCCGTCCCAATTCTCGCCCCTCATGAGGACCGGTTTGTTCTTCTTTTTGGCCAGTGGAATCGCCCTGCGCATGGTCTTGCTTTGCCATCCATGCACCCAGAGGGCATCGCAATTTTCTAATTCGGAAGCCAAATCCACAGCAACCAGCAAGGAACTTTCATATCCTTTCAGCAAGGGAACATCCCAGGCGATCTGGGTGCCGAACCCTTGGTCATGATATGCATCCTTGGAGAAATCTGATTCGAAGATCACCCTCAGATCAATTTCCGGATCCTCGGCGATACGGCGCAGCAGGGGGGCCTGATACTGGATAGGGTGGCTGACCAGATAAAGTAATTTGGTGGTCATAATTTGGACTACATATTTTGCTTGATCAATTCTGGCTTTGGTCCCGCCGCGACGGATCTTATTGTCTCGGCGGTCGCTTCAGCCGTTTTTTGCCAGGAAAAGTATTTGGCCCGTTCCAGGGCGGCCTTGCCCAATTTGATGCGGGCTGTTTGATCCTTGTAAAGATCGATGATCCGCCGGGCAATTTCCGTCGTATCCAGAGGATCAAAAAGCAAGGCCGCATCCTCGACAATTTCGGGCATGGCGGCGGTATTTGACGTGATGATCGGCGCGCCGCTGGCCATGGCCTCAACCAGGGGATTTCCAAAAGTCTCGACGGTCGAGGGGAAAACGAAAATCCTGCATTTGCGGTATAGATCGCTCAGCTCATCGGTCGAACATTCACCCAAAAAACTCACACTGTTTTCAAGGCCGGCCCATTTCACTGTCGCCTTTATTTCGTCAAGATATCCCGGATCGATGGCGCGCCCGGCTATTTTCAGCGAAATATCCGGAATCTCGGTTTTGACGTCCACCAATGCCTGAATCAGGGTATGCAGATTTTTCTGCACATAAATATCGGAAACAGCCAGCAGAAAATCTTCCCGCTCATCATCCGGGGGGGGCGCGGAAAAAATATCCTGAACGCCGTGATAAATGACTGATACCCGCTTTTGCAGTCTCCCGCCTATGCCAAACGTAAGGGCCTTCCGGGCGTAATTTGAAACGGCGATGGCCTTCTTACAGCTGACGATGGAGAGCGCCGTCATCAAGGCCAGACCAACCCAGTAGACCCGCTTTACGAATCTGGTTTCGCGCCCGACCACAGCCAGGGAATTGCGCAAGACAATGATCGGCGCCGGTGCCAGGAGGGGGCCGTAATTCGCGGGCGAAAAGGTTACATCCACGGTCATCACCCTGGCCAGAATGGGCAGGGCGAATTGTTCCCAAAGAAGGTTGGAAAAAAACCCATTGGGGAATTCCAGAACATGAATCCTGATCCGTTCATCGACAAAACCAAATAAGGAGAATTGGTCTCTGTGGATAAACAGATGCAGCTCAAGGTCCTCATTGGCCGCGAGCAAAGGCAACATGTTGCGCAGATAGGTTACGCCACCCCCGCTTTTCGCGTGAATTCCGTTGATCAATACACGAAAACGGCCGCTTCTTAGAAAACCGTGTTTCAATTATGTCTCCACCACATGTATAAGAGAGCCACGAAACTTATACCAAGCTGCACAAATAAACACTCATTGTGATCGTCTTTTCATGGCAGACAAGGTTCTAATTTTTAGGCGGGGAAGCCTGGGGGATGGGGTCGTGAGCATTCCTGCCCTCAGCATCATCGCCCGGCGCCATCCAAATGCCGAAAGACGCATCCTGACCAACAGTCCGGTGACCGGGGCGACGGCGTCCATACAATCAGTTCTGGCAGCCACGGGGCTGGTGGATGGCTTCTTCACGGCCCCGCCTTCTGTCCGCAATCCGCTGGTATCTCTCCGCCGGATCGATATTGCCCATATCTTCAAAGAAATTCCAGACCTTCTTTTTTTGTGGCTTGTCCGCGTAGGGTCCGGAAAAGGGCTCGATCACGTCATAGGGAACCCCGCCCGGTTCGAAGCGGAGATGGTTGAGGGTTCCGCCGCCGATCTCCAGAATGGATCCGCCACCCATCCCCATCCCGTCGGAGGCGGTCCTCCGGTGCATCCAGCTTTCCAGAAAATTTGAAAATTTGGCCAAGACAGTGCGGCGCTCCCGGTTGGTCAACAGCTCCGCCTTGTGCAGGTGCTTCATTTCCGGGCTCAAGGGAGGGCGGGTCTTGGGGAAGGGCTTGAAGAGCCTGTCCATATCCGTCATGGGATGGTTTCTCAGCTCCCTACCCAATGGCCGTGCCAGGCGGTCAGATTATGCAGCACCCAGACCGGCAAGGAGGTATCCCTTCTGCCACCCCGGTGGCCGTCGATCATTGTTCCGATGTGGGATTTGTCGAACCCCATCTTTTCCAACAAGGGAGAGCCCAGGATGTTCTCCTTGGCCTGAGCGCCGAAATCGCCCCGCAACCACTGGGCCATGGGGGCCGAGAAGCCCATTTTTTTGCGGTAGATGATATCGTCCGGAATAATTTCGCGGACGGCCTTTTTCAAAAGATGCTTGGTTACACCGTTCCTGATTTTCGCTTCCATGGGCGTGTCCATGGTGAAGTCCACCAGATGGTGATCCAGGAAGGGAATCCGGGCTTCCAGGGAATTGGCCATGGTAATCTTGTCGACCCGCATCAACAAAAGCTCGGGCAGCCTGAGGCGGAACTCGTTATGGATCATGCGGGTCAATTGGTCGCGCCCGGGGTAGGCCTGATCGAAGGGCTCAAGATAGGATGCCGCCACCTGGTAGCTGTCTGGCTCCAGATAGCTGGGCGGCAACAGACCGGCCTCAATCAGTTCCTCCGCGCCGCTTGGGGTTTGACGGCTGAAGCCTGGCAAAAGAGGCGCCTTTTGTGATTCCCAAAACCCGATGGCGCCACTCCAGAATGGCTCGCGCTCCTGGGCGGCACGGTGCACGGCGTCGGCGTATAGTTCTCCGGCGGGCCAAAGCCTGGCCACGCCTGCCGCCAATCCGGATATGGAACGTTGCAGGGGCTTGGGGAAAAATTTCTGGAAGGGTTTATAATAGCGCCTGTGCAGTTCCAGATATTTCATATAGCCGTTATAGCCACAAAATTGTTCATCCGATCCTTCGCCCACCTGGACCACCTTGATGCCCGAATCCTTGGCCAGTTTGGATACGAAAAACAAAGGAATACAAACCCAATCCGCCAGTGGCTCATCCTGCTGTTGGACCAGGTTGCCAAGATAATCCGCCATATCCGCTTCGTTGACCAATACCTCATGATGATTGGTCTTGAAAAGCTTGGCGACGCGCCTGGCCTCGTCCAGCTCATTGAGATGTTGGTGATCTTTGAAGCCGACGGTGAAGGTGTTGACCGGTTGATCCGTGAAACGGCTCATCAGGGCGACATTGACCGATGAATCCACGCCGCCTGACAGGAACGCTCCATAAGGCACGTCCGACATCATGCGCTTTTCGATGGCCTCACCCAGATGGCGGCGGATGGCCGAAGTGTAGAAATCCTCCAGCGCGCTTGATGACAGGTTGCGGGTTTCATCCGGGGCTATTCCCTTGCCCGGAACCGCATCCCAATAGCGGGTGGCCTTCATTTTTCCCCGTATGTCGATTTCCATGAAAAGCCCGGCGGGCAATTTATAGACCCCGTCGAACATGGTCATAGGTGCGGGCGTCGTCAGATATGTGAGGTAATGATAAAGGGCGGCGGGTGCCGCTTCGGGCCGGGCGGAGCCATCGGCGAACAGGGATTTGATCTCGGAAGCGAACAGAAAATCCCCGGACCGTTTGGTGAAATAGACCGGCTTTATACCGATCCTGTCACGGGCCAGAAAAAGTTTCCCTGTCTTTTCATCCC
>CAZBQG010000077.1:0-16758 GCA_964493945.1 uncultured Rhodospirillaceae bacterium | reverse complement strand
AAAATCCCCCGCTTCCGTGGTCTAATTTGTCACCGCCGCATACACCAGCTCCCCTTCAGGAGAGCCCAGCCGTTCATAGGCCTGCCAGGCGGCGATGGATTGGGGCAAGGCTTGAGGATCGGCCAGCCCCACATCCTCCACAGAAAAGCGCACCAGGCGGCGCGCGATATAACGGGGCTCCTCTCCGCCGGCCAACATGCGGGCCAGCCAATAGAGCGCCGCGTCCGTGTCCGAGCCGCGCATGCTTTTGTGAAGCGCGCTGATCAGATTGAAATGCCCTTCCTGAGACTTGTCATACAGCGGAGCCCGTTTTCCCACCACGCGGGCCAATCCCGCACCGTCCAACGGTTCGGGATCAACAAGAGCCAGAATTTCCTCAGCCATATTGAGCAAATAACGCCCATCCCCATCGGCCATGGCACGGAGTGCCATTCGTGCAACGGGCAAGAGAGGGAGTTCCTTGCCCACTTCCTCCTCGGCCCGGCCCAAAAGCGATTCTAGGGCGGCATCATCCAGCCGGTTGAGAACCAAAACCTGGCAGCGTGACAACAGGGCACCATTCAATTCGAAGGAAGGATTTTCCGTGGTCGCACCTACCAGAATGATAGTGCCGTCTTCCACATAGGGCAAAAACCCATCCTGCTGGGTACGGTTGAAGCGGTGGATTTCATCGACAAACAAAAGCGTGCCCTTGCCCATGGCGCGGCGCTCGCGGGCGGCTTCGAACAGTTTGCGCAAATCAGCCACGCCTGAAAAAACGGCCGAGAGAAGTTCGAAATGAAGATCGGTCTCGTCGGCCAGCAGGCGGGCGATGGTTGTCTTGCCCGTCCCCGGCGGCCCCCACAGGATCACCGACGCAATCCGGCCCGCGGCCAGCATTAGACCCAGCGGGCTGGCGGGTGCCAAAAGCTGATCCTGGCCCAACACCTGATCCAGCTTAACCGGGCGCAAACGGTCAGCCAGGGGCCTGGGCGCCTGGTTCTCAAACAGCGTGCTCACTGATTGACCGTCATGGAGAGGGTTTTCCCCCCGCGCTCAATGGAAATGCGCCACCGCCTGGCACGCCTGGCCAGGATGTTCCGGGCGATGCGTACAGTCGGCACCTCCTGGCCATTAAGCTTGACCAATATATCGCCGGGCTTAAAGCCCAGACGCCCGGCCTGGGAGCCGCGCCCCACAGCCAGCAAGATCACCCCCCGGCGCAGCGGGCTCATGCCCACTTCCGTGGCCAAAGCCGGTGACAGATTGGCGATGCTGGCACCACGCAAAGGATGGGCTCCGCCCAATTGGGTGGTGTTGCGGGCAGGCTTCTCAGGCGGCGCCTCGATGGGTAGGGTCAGATTGCGGGTTCCGCCCCGGCGGAGAATTTTCAACGTCACCCTCGCCCCCAGACGGTGAGTAGCCATTCGGTAGCGCAGCGCTTCGGGCCCATTGACCTCCCTGCCGCCGATTTCCAGCACAACATCACCGCGCCGCAGCCCCGCCCGCTGGGCCGGGCCGCCGGGATAGAGGTCATTGATCAACACCCCTCCCGGGCGGCGCATACCTAGTGAGGCTGCCATATCCGCACCTACCGCCTGACTGACCCCGCCAAACCAGGGCCGCACTACTTTCCCCGTTCCCGAAATCCCCGAGATGACCGAGCGCACCATGTTGGAAGGGATGGCGAAGCCAATGCCGATGGATCCCCCGCCCCTTGAAAAGATCGCCGAATTGATGCCCGCCAGCCGGCCATCCATGCCGACCAGAGCGCCGCCCGAATTTCCCGGATTGATGGCCGCGTCGGTCTGAATAAAAAAATTGAGATCACTGATGCCCACTTGCGAACGGGCCAGGGCCGAAACGATACCGCTGGTCACCGTCTGGCCGACGCCGAAGGGATTGCCGATGGCCAAGACCAGATCGCCAACCTCCAATTCATCTGAATCGCGAAAACGGAGGAAGGGAAGTTTTTCGCCCCTTGCATTGATGCTGAGCACGGCCAGGTCCGTACGCTCATCCGTGCCGACGATCTTTGCCTCGAATTCCCGCCGGTCGGCCAGAACCACGCGAATTTCGTCAGCACCTTCGATGACATGATGGTTGGTCACCACCCGGCCGCGGGAATTGACGAGAACGCCCGACCCCAGGGAATTTTGAACCTTCTTGCGCCGCCCTCCTCCGAAGGAAAAATTTTCACCGAAAAAGCGCCGGAAGAAAGGATCATCGAAGAGCGGCGACACTTGCCGGGTGAGCACGGTTTTACGGGTGAAGATATTGACCACAGCGGGTGCGGCACGCTTGACCAGGGGCGCGAATGATAGCTGGATTTGGGGCCGGGACCCGGGAATCTTGCGCTGCGCCATGGTTTCGCCCGTCATTCCGGCCAAAACAAAGAGTAACAGCATCGCCATAAAGGGCGGCTTTTTGGTTACAAAGACTCCCATAGCGGCCAAGTCTAGCACCCCGAAACAAAAAAAGGCAGCGCTCGGCGCTGCCTTTTTCCCGGTCAAATTCCGTGATCTAGGCGGGCATGGCTTCCGGGTCCAACTCCTCGCCGGCGGCCTCCACTTCGGCGGCATGGCGTTCCTTGTCCAGGACGCCCTTGGCTCCCGGATCGCGGTCCACCAGCTCGATCACCGCCATGGGTGCGCTGTCACCATATCGGAAACCGGCGGCGAGAACGCGGCAATAGCCGCCCTGACGTTCCTTATAGCGCTCGGCCAGAACATCGAAAAGTTTCTTTACCACCTCGTCGTCACGCAAAAAGGAATGGGCCTGGCGCCGGGTGGCCAGGGTGCCGCGTTTGCCAAGGGTGATCATGCGGTCGACCATGCGGCGCAGCTCCTTGGCCTTGGGCAAGGTTGTAGAAATCTGCTCATGGCGCAGCAAGGAGGCGGTCATGTTGGAGAACATGGCCTTGCGGTGGGAACTGGTGCGGTTCAATTTGCGGCCGCTCATACGATGTCGCATTGATCTTGGTCCTAAATGCTTAAAATTCTCTTATCCTAGCCCGTTACTAGAAGGGCTCTTCCAGCCTTTTGGCCAATTCTTCAATATTTTCCGGCGGCCAATTCTGAATTTCCATGCCCAGATACAGGCCCATCTGGCTGAGCACTTCCTTGATCTCGTTTAAGGATTTGCGCCCAAAATTAGGCGTGCGCAGCATTTCCTGTTCGCTTTTGAGAACCAGATCGCCGATATAGATGATATTGTCGTTCTTCAGACAATTTGCCGAACGCACCGACAGTTCCAATTCCTCGACCTTGCGCAGCAGATTCTTGTTGAAGGGAAGATCGTCCTTCTCTTCGTCCGAGCGCGCCGCTTGCGGTTCCTCGAAATTGATGAAGAGCTGCAATTGTTCCTGTAGAATGCGGGCTGCCAGGGCCACGGCGTCCTCGGGCATGACCGTACCGTTGGTAGTCACATCCAGAGAAAGCTTGTCATAATCCGTCACCTGCCCGACGCGGGAATTTTCAACCTTGTAAGCCACCTTGCTCACGGGCGAAAAGACACTGTCGACGGGGACCAGCCCGATGGGGCTTTCTTCCGGCCGGTTTTGCACGGCGGGCATATAGCCTTTGCCGTTTTCCACAGTCATTTCCAGCCGGATCCGGGCGCCGTCATCCAAGGTGCAAATGACCAGTTCAGGGTCCATCACCTCCACGTCATGACCAAGATCGATCATTTCCGCCGTCACCTGACCTGGGCCGGTGGCGTCCAGCGAGATCCTTTTGGTGCCTTCGCTATGCATGCGAAGGGCCATGGATTTAATGTTCAGGACAATGTCCGTCACATCTTCATGAACGCCCGGAATGGATGAAAATTCATGGAGCACGCCGTCAATCTGGATGGCCGTAACGGCGGCACCCTGCAAAGACGACAGCAATATGCGGCGCAGCGCATTGCCCAGGGTCAATCCGAAGCCACGTTCAAGTGGCTCAGCGACAATCGTCGCGCGACGTTCCGGAACGCTGCCTTGTACAACATCGAGCTTCCCGGGTTTGATTAATTCCTGCCAATTTTTTTGGATCACGAGCGTGCCTCACTCAAGGGTGAAAACAATAATGTTCAAATTCGCCAAATCGTGCCGGACCAGACCGGCCCACTGGCGTAGCAAATCGATCAGACGCGCCGCCGCTTGCGTGGCCGGCATCCGTTATGGGGTATGGGCGTGACATCACGGATCGAGGTAATGGTGAAGCCCACCGCCTGCAAGGCCCGGAGCGCAGATTCACGGCCCGAACCCGGTCCCTTTACCTGAATTTCCAAAGTCCGCATCCCATGTTCCATGGCCTTGCGCCCGGCATCCTCGGCGGCCACCTGGGCCGCATAGGGTGTGGATTTGCGAGACCCCCGGAAACCCTGGCTTCCGGCCGAGGACCAGGCAATGGCGTTGCCCTGGGCGTCGGCAATGGTGATCATGGTATTGTTGAACGTCGCACTTACATGCGCGATACCCGAGGTAATGTTCTTTCTTTCGCGCCGTTTTGGGCGCTGCGCCGCTGCTTTTGCCATCTGCAACCTCTATCCATCGCCCGGCTTTTGCCGAAGCGAAGCCAGTTATTATGCCTTGAGAACTTTTTTCTTCCCGGCAATCGCCCGGGCCGGCCCCTTGCGGGTGCGGGCATTTGTATGAGTCCGCTGACCGTTCACCGGCAATCCGTGCCGGTGACGCAAACCGCGATAGGTGCCAAGATCCATCAAGCGTTTGATATTCATGGAAGTTTCCCGCCGCAAATCACCTTCCACCTGATAATCCCTATCGATGATCTCGCGGATGCGCGCGACTTCATCGTCGGTCATTTCATGGACCCGCCGTTCCTTGGGAATTTCTGATTTTTCGCAAATCAGCCGCGCACTGGTACGGCCGATACCGAAGATATAGGTCAAGGCGATCTCAACCCGTTTCCCCGTCGGTATATTTACGCCAGCAATTCGAGCCAAAGCCGGTTCTCCTTAGCCGTTAAAAAGTTGCAAAAAGTCATGGAGGTGGTCCCAAAGAGGCGCGATTATAGGCTTTTAGCCCGTCAAGTCAACTCGTTAGGATTACTCCAGTTTCTCCTCGATCTGATGAAAAACAGCGTCAATCGAGACCATGCCGTCGACCGCCTCAAGAACGCCCTTTTTCTCGTAAAATGGTAAAATGGGCCTTGTTTGTTCATGATAGGCACCCAGCCGGGTGCGTACCGCTTCTTCGTTATCGTCCGAGCGCCGGTTGAAATCCGCCCCGCCACAACTGTCGCAGACTCCTTCGGTGGCCGGCTTTTGGAATTCGTCATGATATCCCGAACCGCATTTTGCGCAGGAATAGCGCCCCGTAATGCGTTTGACGATGGCTTCCTCGTCCACCTCCATCTGGATGACGTGATCCAGGGCCAGGCCCTTATCGGCCAGCATGGAATCCAGCGCTTCCGCCTGGGCCTCGGTCCTTGGAAAACCGTCCAGGATAACGCCCTTGGCGCCGTTTCCACCGTCCATGCGGGCCGAAATCATATTGATGATCAGTTCATCCGGAACCAGTTCACCCGCATCCATGATTTTTTTGGCCGTCGCCCCCAATTTGGTCCCCGCCTTGACTTCTTCGCGCAGCATGTCGCCAGTCGATAGCTGCACCAGTCCGAAGCGCTCCTCCAGACGCTTCGCCTGGGTGCCCTTTCCGGCGCCCGGCGGCCCTAGTAATATCAAATTCAACCGTTTCTTCCCCGCAACCTGGATTTCTTGATCAGCCCTTCATATTGATGGGCAATGAGGTGGGATTGCACCTGGGCCACCGTATCCATGGTGACCGAAACGACGATCAGCAACGAAGTGCCGCCGAAAAAGAAGGGCACCGAAAACCGGGATATCAGCATTTCGGGCAAAATGGCGATGGCCGCCAGATATACGGCACCCACCACGGTCAGCCGGGTGAGAACGTAATCCAGATATTCGGCCGTATTCTTGCCGGGCCGGATGCCGGGGACGAAGCCGCCATATTTCTTCAGATTGTCGGCCGTTTCTTCCGGATTGAAGACCACGCTCATATAGAAAAAGGCAAAGAATACGATGAGCGTCACATAGACCAGCAGATAGACCGGCTGGCCGCGCCCCAGATAGGCTCCGACCGTGGACAGCCATTCCGGCCCCTGCTGGGCCGAAAAGGAGATGATGGTAATCGGTGCGAGCAAAAGGGAGCTTGCGAAAATCAGCGGAATTACGCCCGAAACATTGACCTTCAGGGGCAGGTGCGAGCTTTCGCCGCCAAACATCTTGTTGCCCTTTTGCCGCTTGGGATATTGCACGATGATGCGCCGCTGGGCCCGTTCGACAAAGACGATGAAATAAATCACGGCAACGGCCATGATAAACAGCAAAATGATCAGCCCTGCGGACAGCGCGCCTGTCCGGCCCAGTTCCAGCGTTCCGCCCAGGGCACCAGGCAAATTGGCCACGATTCCCGCGAAAATGATCAGGGATATTCCGTTGCCGACGCCCCGCTCGGTGATCTGTTCGCCCAGCCACATGAGAAAGACCGTGCCGCCAACCAAAGAAATAACCGTGGTGATGCGGAAGGTTAGCCCTGGATCCAAGACGGCAGAGCCGGCTTGGCTGGTCACGCCTTCCAGGCCGACGGAGATGCCATAGGCCTGCAGTGCTGCGATCACAACCGTCCCATAGCGGGTATATTGATTGATCTTTTTGCGGCCCTGGGCGCCTTCCTTCTTTAATTTGTTCAGGTTGGGCGACATGGCGGTCAGCAACTGCATGATGATCGCCGCCGAAATATAGGGCATGATATTGAGCGCGAATATGGTCATGCGCTCCAGGGCACCGCCAGCGAACATGTCGAACATGTCCAACAGTCCGCCCCGTTGTTGTTCGAAAATATCGCTCAACACGCCGGGATCGATTCCCGGCAGAGGAATATAGGTGCCGAGCCTGTAAACAATCAGCGCCCCCAGGGTGAACCAAAGGCGTTTCTTCAGCTCCGTGGCCTTGCCGAAGGCCCCGAAATTGACGTTAGCGGCTAATTTCTCGGCTGCTGATGCCATGGTTTCACCTGTTTGTTATGGCCAACTAGTCCGCAGACTCTTCAGGCTTTTCCTCGGATTTTTCCTTACCCTTTTCCTCGGATTTCTCTTGGGGCTCTTCCCCGACCTTCTTTGCTGTCTTCTTTTTCTTCTTACTTTCCGTCTTTTCCCCGGCCTTCACCTGACTGACGGCCACCGTGCCACCCGCTTTCTCGACTGCGGCTATGGCCGATTTGGATGCTCCGGTCACTTCAATGGTCAGCTTGGCCTTGATCTCGCCCTTGCCCAAAAGCCTGACACCATCGGCGGCCTTGCCGGTCAGACCCGCAGCCCGCAATGTTTCGGCGTTAACCACGGCCTTGGCGTCCAGCCTTTTGTCATCCACCGCTTTTTGCAGCCGGCCCAGATTTACTATGTCATATTGCTTGGCAAAAATATTCTTGAAACCGCGCTTTGGCGTGCGCCGGTACAAGGGCATCTGGCCGCCTTCGAACCCTAAAAGAGATACGCCGCTCCGGGACTTCTGGCCTTTCATGCCCCGGCCGGCCGTGGTCCCCTTGCCCGATCCGTTGCCCCGGCCGATGCGGGTGCGCGCATGGCGCGCCTTTGGATTATCGCGAATTTCGTTGAGCTTCATTTTACTTCAACCTTCCGGCCAGTCCCGGCCCCAGTGGCGAGGCGCGCTAAAGTGACGAGGCGCGCTTAGCCTTCCTCTACCACCTGAACCAGATGTTTCACCTTGTTGATCATGCCGCGGGTGGCGGGCGTGTCCTCCAAGATCTTGCTTCTTCCTATTTTGTTCAGCCCCAGCCCGAGCAGTGTGGCCCGCTGTTTTTTCTGCCGCCCAATGGCACTGCCGGTCTGGCGCACCGTAAGGGTTTTCTTTTTATCCGCCATGGGCTTATTCCTTGGCCGCCGCGTCGGCCTGGGCGCCGCGGCGGCCGATGATCTCGCCCACCTTCTTGCCGCGCTTGACCGCGATCATGCGGGGCGAGGTAAGTTTTTCCAGAGCCTCCATGGTCGCCTTGACCATATTATGAGGATTGGAGCTACCGACCGATTTGGCCACCACATCCTGCACGCCCAAGGTTTCGAATACGGCGCGCATGGGGCCGCCAGCGATGATCCCGGTGCCCGGAGGGGCCGAGCGGATGACCACGCGGCCCGCCCCGAAACGCCCTTGAATATCGTGATGCAGGGTGCGCCCTTCACGCAAAGGAACGCGGATCATGAAGCGCTTGGCGCTTTCGGATGCCTTGCGGATGGCTTCCGGCACTTCGCGCGCCTTGCCGTTGCCATAACCGACCCGGCCACGGCCGTCGCCGACCACGACCAGGGCGGCAAAACCGAAACGCCGGCCACCCTTGACGACCTTGGCGACCCGGTTGATGCTGACCAGCTTATCCAGCAGTTCCGGTTCTTCGCGCGAGGCATGTTCATTTCTGTTGCCGCGCCTGCCGCCTTGCGGTGATTGAGCCATATTCCCCCTCTCCTAGAAAGACAGCCCGCCCTCGCGGGCGGCGTCGGCCAGGGCCTTCACCCGGCCATGAAAAATGTACCCACCCCGGTCAAAGACGACTTTTTCGACCCCTGCCTTGGCCGCGCGCTGGGCGATCAGTTTGCCGACTTCGCCGGCGGCCTCCTTGCCCGCGCCGTTTTTGACCTTGCCCTTCAATTCCTTATCGAGGGACGAGGCGGCCACCACGGTGACGCCCTTTTCGTCATCGATAACCTGGGCATAGATGTGTTTGATCGAGCGGAATACGGAAAGCCTTGGGCGGCCCGCATTGTTGCGCTTGACCTTGTTGCGCGTCCGTTGGGTGCGGCGTTTGAAAAGTTCCTTGGACTTACTCATGACTTACTTCTTCTTGCCTTCCTTGCGCAAAATGCTTTCGTCTTTGTACTTGATCCCTTTGCCTTTATAGGGCTCGGGCGGACGGTAGGACCTTATTTTGGCGGCCACACTGCCGACTTGCTGTTTGTCTGCGCCGCCGATAACGATTTCCGTCTGGGACGGGCAATCGATCTTGATACCTGCCGGAATGGGATGGCGGACCTCATGGCTGAAACCCAATTGAAGCACCAGTTCCTTGCCCTCGACTGCGACCCTGTAGCCAACGCCGACGATGGCCAGTTCACGTTTGAAACCTTCCGAAACGCCGGTGACCATATTGTTGGCCAGAGAACGAAAGGTGCCCCATAATTTTTGGGCATCGTTGGAATCATCGACCGGTTTGACCCACAGCTTGTCACCATCCAGATTGGCCTCGACCAAATCGGAAAGGGTCAGGCTCAACTCACCCAGCTTGCCCTTCACCGACAAGTCACGGCCGGCCAGCTCCACTTTCACGCCATCCGGCACTTCGACCGGGATTTGTCCCACGCGTGACATATTACAAAACCTCCCGAAACCCGATCAAAATACCTGACACAAGACTTCGCCGCCAACATTGGCGGCGCGTGCCTCCGCATCCGACATGACGCCACGGGGCGTCGACAGGATGGAAATACCAAGCCCGTTATAGACCCTGGGCAAATCCTTGATCTTGGAAAACACCCGGCAGCCTGGCCGGGAAATCCGGTTGATTTCCCGGATCACAGGCTCACCTTCGTAGTATTTCAGCTCTATCTTTATTTCATCGATGCCGGTCCGCACATTGTAGCGTGCATAGTCCCGGATATAGCCTTCGCGCTTGAGCACGGCCAGGACGTTTTCGCGGAAATTGGAGGCCGGCGTGGTGACGCTGCCCATGCGCGCCATTTGGCCATTTCTAATGCGGGTAAGAAGGTCCGCAACGGGGTCACTCATTGACATCCAAATTCTCCCGTTACCAACTCGATTTGACCATGCCGGGAATTTGTCCCAGCGATGCAAGATCACGCAAAGCGATGCGTGAAAGGCGGAATTTACGGTAATTGCCCCTGCCCCTGCCGCTCAACTCACAGCGCAGCCGGATACGCGACGGCGACGAATTGCGCGGCAATTGGGCCAGCTTAAGCTGAGCATTAAAGCGGTCCTCGGGCGACATTCCCCGGTCACGCGCCAGCTTTTTAAGCTGGGCCCGCTTGGACGCATATTTTTTGGACATGCGCATCCGCTTTCTATTCCTCTCCAAGACACTTTTTTTAGCCATCCATTGACTCCTGAGTTCCGTCTATTCGGTAAAGGGCACGTTGAAACCCTTAAGCAGGGCCCGGGCTTCCCCGTCTGTCCTGGCGCTGGTGCAGATCACCACATCCATGCCTCTGATTTCTTCCACCCGGTCATAATTGATTTCGGGGAAAATGATCTGCTCTTTCAGGCCAACAGCAAAATTGCCGCGCCCGTCGAAGCTCTTTGGCGAAATTCCCCTGAAATCCCTGATCCTGGGCATGGCCACAGTAACCAACCGGTCGAGAAACTCATACATGCGCTCGCCGCGCAGCGTCACCTTGCAGCCGACGATCATGCCGTCGCGCAACTTATATGAGGCGATGGACCGGCGTGCCTTGGTGATCACCGGTTTTTGCCCGGCGATCAAGGTCATCTCATCCAGGGCGCTCTCGATTTTTTTCTTGTCCTGGGATGCCTCGCCCACGCCCATATTGATGATGATCTTCTCCAGCTTGGGCGCCTGCATGGCATTGCCGTAAGCGAATTCCTCGATCAATGCCGGCTTGACGGTGGCTGTGTAATATTCCTGCAATCGGGACATGAGTTAAGCCTTAAATATCAATTACTTCGCCGGAACGTTTGGCGTAGCGCACCTTGCGGCCATCGTCCAGAACGCGATAGCCGATGCGGGTCGGCTTGTCGTCGCTGGGATCCAGATGGGCCAGATTGGAAATATGGACAGCACCTTCCTTCTCGACGATGCCGCCTGCATTCATGCCACCAGGTGCCGTATGCCGCTTGACCATATTGACGCCCTGCACGACGGCGCGGGACTGGCTGGGAATCATGTTCAGCACTTCGCCGATCTTTCCCTTGTCGCGCCCGCTGAGCACGATGACCTTGTCGCCCTTATGGATTTTATACTTGGCGGCCATCACAACACCTCGGGGGCAAGGGAAATAATCTTCATGTAATTCTTGGCCCGCAATTCACGGGTGACGGGGCCGAAGATGCGCGTGCCGATGGGCTCGGCCTGGGGGCTGATCAAGACGGCCGCGTTGCGGTCAAAGCGGATTGTCGAGCCATCGGACCGGCGGATATCCTTGGCCGTTCTGACCACCACGGCGCGGTGCAGCTCGCCTTTTTTCACCCGGCCCCTGGGAATGGCTTCCTTGACGCTAACCACGATCAGGTCGCCAACCGAGGCGGTTTTACGCTTCGAGCCACCCAACACCTTGATACATTGCACCTTCCGGGCGCCGGAATTATCGGCGACTTCCAAGGTGGTTTGCATTTGTATCATCGTTAAATCCTTACTCTTCTATTCACTGGCATCCCCATGGAGCCTCAGCTTCCGGCGGGAACCACTTCCCATTTCTTGCGCTTCGACAAGGGACGGCTTTCGCGGATATTGACCACATCGCCTTCCTTGCATTGATTGGCCTCGTCATGGGCCAGATATTTCTTCGAACGGCGGATGAACTTCTTGTAAAGCGGATGCTTGAACCGCCGCTCCACATTGACCACCACCGTCTTTTCCATTTTGTCGCTGACCACGACGCCTTGCATTACCCGCTTTGACATGACTTCCGCTCCTTAGGTCCCGGCATCGTTTTTTTGTTTCAAAATGGTCTTGATGCGCGCCACATCGCGCCGCACCTCACGCACTCTCGCGGTATTTTCCAATTGCCCGCTGGCCACCTGGAAACGCAGATTGAAGGCTTCCTTGCTCAGCTCACCCAATTGTTCGGTCAGCTCATCTGTGCTTTTCGCGCGAATATCCTCGGACTTCATCTCTATTCTCCCCCCGTACCCAACCGCTGCACGAAGCGGGTCTGATTGGGCAGCTTGGCCGCGGCCAGTTCGAAGGCCCGTTTGGCAACCTCGGCCGACACACCGTCAACCTCGAACATGATGCGGCCCGGCTTGACCCGGCAAATCCAATATTCAGGATTGCCCTTGCCCTTGCCTTGGCGCACTTCGGCCGGCTTGGTGGATACGGGCACGTCGGGGAAAATCCTGATCCAGACGCGGCCGCTTCGCTTCATGTAGCGCGTGATGGTCCGCCGGGCGGCCTCGATCTGGCGCGCGGTCATGCGCGCCGGCGTCGTCGCCTTCAGCCCGAAAGAACCGAAATTCAACTGGGTCCCGCCCTTGGCTTCCCCGTGAATACGACCCTTATGGGCCTTGCGGTATTTTGTCCGTTTTGGATTTAGCATCTGCCTGTTGCCTTATACCTGGCCTGGCCCGATCAGCGCGCGGGCTGCTGTTCGAGGGCCCGTTTATCCACCGCCATGGGATCTTGTTCGAGAATCTCACCCCGGAAAATCCACACCTTCACGCCGCAGGCGCCATAGGTGGTCTTGGCCGTGGCCGTGCCGTAATCAATGTCGGCGCGCAACGTATGAAGCGGCACCTGGCCTTCCCGGTACCATTCGGTACGGGCGATTTCCGCCCCACCCAGGCGGCCCGCACAATTGATCCGGATGCCCTTGGCGCCCAAACGCATGGCCGACTGCACGGACCGTTTCATGGCCCGGCGGAAAGCGATGCGGCGCAGAAGTTGCTGGGCGATATTTTCAGCGACCAGTTGGGCATCAATTTCGGGTTTGCGGATCTCGACGATGTTCAAATGAACCTCGCCGCCGGTCTTGCTGGAAAGTTCCTGGCGCAGAACTTCGATGTCGGCGCCCTTTTTGCCGATGACCACGCCGGGGCGCGCCGTATGGATGGTGATTCGCGCCTTTTTCGCGGGCCGCTCGATGACCACCTTGCTGAGCCCTGCCTGCTGCAGCCGGCCCGTCAGATAATCACGTAAAGCCAAATCTTCATGCAGCATGGTCGCGTAGGTTTCGTCATTGGCATACCACCTTGAATCCCAGGTACGGTTTATGCCTAGACGGAAACCAAGGGGATTTACTTTCTGACCCATCAGGCAGCCTCCTCACGTTCGCGGATGACCAGTGTTAAATTGCTCAGTGGTTTGATAATCCGCCCAACGCGGCCACGCGCCCGGGCGCGCCAGCGCTTCATGACCAGTTCGCGCCCGACGGATACCTCGGCCACATAAAGCCGGTCCACATCGAGCTGTTGATTGTTTTCCGCATTGGCGATTGCCGACATCAGAATTTTCTTCACCTCACCCGCGATACGGCGCCTGGAAAAGGTCAAATGATTCAACGCCGCCTCACAATTCTGGCCCCGGATATCCTTGACCACCAGATTGAGTTTTTGCGGGCTGGTGCGCAAAAGCCGGCCATAGGCCGTGGCCTCGTTATCGGCGAAGCGGCGTGGTTTTGATTTCTTGCCCATGCCCTATTCCCTTTTCGACTTGCGGTCCGCGGTGTGGCCCAAAAAAGTGCGGGTCGGAGAAAATTCGCCCAGCTTGTGGCCAACCATGTTTTCAGACACCAATACCGGAATAAATTTGCGGCCGTTATAGACCCCAAAGGTCAGGCCGACGAATTGAGGCAGGATGGTCGAACGCCGCGACCAGGTCCGGATCACGTCGTTGCGCCCTGCCGCGCGCGCATCTTCCGCCTTGCGCAGCAGATAGCTGTCGACGAAGGGTCCCTTCCATACTGAACGAGCCACGGTTCCTCCTCTCCTACTTCTTATACCGCCGACGCATGATCAGGCTGTCGGTTCGCTTATTGGATCGTGTGCGTTTGCCTTTGGTCGGCACACCCCAGGGGGTGACCGGATGGCGCCCGCCCGATGATTTACCTTCGCCGCCGCCATGGGGATGATCCACCGGGTTCATGGCAACGCCGCGCACGGATGGCCGCTTGCCAAGCCACCGGTTGCGTCCCGCCTTGGCCAGTTTTATGTTGGCCTGATCGGGATTGGACACCGCACCCACGGTCGCCATGCATTCGGCCCTGACCACGCGGATTTCACCGGACCCCAGACGAAGCTGGGCATAGCCCTGATCCTTGCCGATCAATTGCACATAAGTGCCGGCGGAACGCGCGATCTTGCCGCCCGCGCCGATTTTCATTTCCACATTATGGACGATGGTGCCGGTAGGGATGTTGCGCAGGGGAATGGCATTGCCGGGCTTGATATCGGCCCGCTCGCCAGCGATGACTTGGTCACCCAAATTCATGCGTTGGGGCGCCAGGATGTAGGAAAGCTCCCCATCCTCGTAGCGGATAAGGGCGATGAAGGCGGTGCGGTTGGGATCATATTCCAAGCGCTCGACGGTGGCCGGAATATCGAATTTGCGGCGCTTGAAATCGATCTTGCGGTAGCGCTTTTTATGACCGCCACCACGGCGCCTGGCCGTAATGCGCCCCGTATTGTTGCGCCCGCCCTTGGCCCTGAGGCCCTCTGTCAGGGATTTTTCCGGCTTGCCTTTCCACAGATCAGACCGGTCAACCAGGACCAGCCCGCGGCGGCCCGGCGATGTCGGCTTGTAATTCTTTAACGTCATCGTCAGACCCCTGTGGTGATATCTATCGAGTCACCCTCGGCCAGGGTAACGATCGCTTTTTTAAAATCCGGCCGCTTGCCCTTGCGGCCCCGGAAGGTTTTGAGCTTGCCGTTTTGCCGGATGGTGTTGACCGAAGTGACCTTTACTTCGAACAATCCCTCGATGGCCGCCCGGATTTCGGGCTTGGTTGCCTTGAGAGGCACCCGGAAGCTGACCTGATTATGTTCCGAGATGATGGTCGATTTTTCCGTAATCACGGGCGAGCGGATCAAGTCATACATGCGCGCCCGGTCCATCTTCGGTGGCCTGCCATCATGTTTTCTCATTTCAAACGCTCCACCAGTTTCTCCACCGCATCCTTGGTCAAAACCAGCAGATCGCTGTTCAGGATGTCGTAGACATTGGCACCCTGCTGGGGCAACAGATCCAACCCAATGATGTTGCTGGCTGCGCGGCTGAAATTCTCGTCCAGTTCTGGACCATCAATCACCAGGGCCCGGCCCCAACCCAATTTCTCAACCTGCTTGGCCAAATCGCCGGTCTTGGGGGTTTTCGCCTTGGCCGCATCCAGAATGACCAATTTGCCGCCGGCCTGCTTGACCGAGAAGGCGGAAAGCAGCGCCTGGCGGCGCACTTTTTTGGGCAGAGAATGCGTGTGACTTTTGAGCACCGGACCAAAGGCGACGCCGCCGCCCCGCAATTGTGGGGCCGTCACACTGCCTTGCCTGGCGCGGCCCGTGCCTTTTTGGCGGAAGGGTTTGGCCGAAGTGGCCTGAACTTCCTTGCGGGTCTTGACCTTATGGGTCCCGGACCGGCGCTTGGCCAATTGCCAGCGCACGGTGCGAGCCATCAGATCAGGCCTGGCGGGCGCGCCAAAAACCTGTTCGTCCAGATCCAGATCCCCGACTTTTTTATTGTCGAGGCTTATGATTGGGCATTTCATCGCTTAATCCGCCTTGACCTCTCCCTCGGCATCCGCCTCGGGAGTTGATGTGCCTTCTTGTGTTTCTGCTGGAGCCTCGTCCGAAGTTTCTACGGGTGCTTCTTCTGGTGCTTCTTCTGGCGCTTCTTCTGGCGCTTCTTCTGGCGCTTCTTCTGGCGCTTCTTCTGGTGTCGCTGCCCCGCCCTTCAGGGCGCCGGGCATGGGAACACCGTCGGGCAGGCCTTTCTTGATGGCATCACGGACCATGACATAGCCGCCCTTGGATCCGGGCACCGCACCCTTGACCAGGATCAGCCCACGCTCCGGGTCGGTGGAAACGATTTGCAGATTATGGGTGGTCACCTGGCTATTGCCCATCTGGCCCGCCATTTTCTTGCCCTTGAACACCTTGCCGGGATCCTGGCATTGCCCGGTCGATCCGAGGGCCCGGTGGCTGATGGATACGCCGTGCGATGCCCTGAGGCCCGCAAAACCATGGCGTTTCATGCCGCCCGCGAATCCCTTGCCTTTTGAGTTTCCGATCACATCGACAAATTGCCCATCGAGAAAATGATCGGCGGCCAGCTCGGCCCCCACATCCATAAGCCCGTCGTCTGAGACCCGGAATTCAACCAGCTTTTTCTTGGGCGCCACCTTTGCCTTGGCATAATAGCCGCGCATGGGTTTGGTAACGTTCTTGACCTTGGCCTCACCCATGCCCAATTGCACGGCCGTATAGCCGTCCGTGTCGAACGAACGGGTGGCCACCACCTGACAATTATCCAATTGCAACACGGTCACGGGCAAATGGGCTCCGTCTTCGCCATAGACCGTACTCATACCCAATTTCCGTGCGATAAGGCCGCTTCTCATGGCTTCAACCCCTAAAGCTTGATTTCCACATCGACGCCCGAAGCAAGATCCAGCTTCATCAGGGCATCGACCGTTTCCGGCGTCGGATCGAGAATATCCAGGAGCCGCTTATGGATCCTGATCTCGAACTGCTCGCGCGACTTCTTATCGATATGGGGCGAGCGCAGGACCGTATATTTTTCGATCTTGGTGGGCAGCGGGATGGGCCCGCGCACCTGGGCGCCGGTCCGCTTGGCCGTATTGACGATCTCGATGGTCGATTGATCCAAAACCCTGTGATCAAACGCCTTGAGCCGTATCCGTATGTTTTGACTGTCCACCATTTACCAAGCCTATCGTGACGACGGCGCCGGCCCAAAGGAGCGGCGCCGACAATGATTACCTTTTAATCTATGACTTCCGCGACGACGCCGGCACCGACGGTGCGGCCTCCTTCGCGGAT
>CAZBQG010000076.1:0-16908 GCA_964493945.1 uncultured Rhodospirillaceae bacterium | reverse complement strand
TATGCATTGCCGCTATTGTTATCTTCTATCTGAATTAATGAGCCCTGACCCTAATCCTTCTTGTGTTGGGCTGGCCACATTGTTAGCGTCCATCAGTTCACAAGGAGGTAAAACCAATGACCCACCAAAAACTGATGACCACCATCGCCGCAGCCGGGCTCGGGCTCGCCATGCTCGCCGCCCCGGCCAATGCCCAATATTACAAGGGCAAGACCGTCAATTTTCTGATCCCGGTGCCGGGTGGCAGCGGGCTCGACCTGATCGCCAGGAATTTCTCCAATCACTTCGCCAAGCATATTCCGGGCAACCCCCAGATCGTTCCCCGCAACATGCCGGGCGGGGGTGGTGTCAAGTCGCTTAATTTTCTCTATGACAAGGGCCGACCCGACGGATTGACCATCAATCTGGGTCCGTGGAACGCGGCGGGCGTTATTACCGGGCGGCCGGGCATCCGCTTCGATCCGCAAAAGCTTGAATTTATCGGCGCCAGCCACATGCCCCAGACGACCATCATGCGTACCGATTTCGGCCCGGGCATGAAAACTTCCGCCGATATCGTCAAGACCGGTAAATTCAAGATCGCCGGGCGCAGCGCGGACCGGGCCCTCGATCTGGTGGGCAATCTGGCGCTCGACATTATCGGCGCGAAATATATCTATATTCCGGGCTTTAGGGGCATGGCCAAGATCAAACCGGCCATCATGCGCAAGGAGGTTCAGGCCGGACATAGCGGCTTTGTAGGCTATAACCGTTTTTTCAAGGACACCTTGATCAAGGAAGGCAAGGCCTTGGCGCTCTGGTATCAGTCCGACTTCGACGCCCAGGGCAATCCGGTCAACAACCCGACGGTGATCGGTTTCAAGAGTTTCCATGACGTCTATAAACAAGTCCATGGCAAGCTTCCCTCGGGGCCGAAATGGGAAGCCTATAAATGGTACCGCACGGTGGAGGCGCAGATGACTCTCAGCATATTCGCCGCCCCCGGCTCGCCCAAGGAGGCCGTCGATGCCCTGCGCAAGGGCTATTACGCCACCGCCGAGGATCCCGCATTTATAAAATCATCGACCAGGCTGACCGGCATCAAAGCCAGTTTCACGCCTCTGAAGACGGGCCTGCATGTGCTCAAGACCTTCAAGAACGTCTCACCTGAACTGAAGGCCGTATTCAAGGAAATGGGTGAAAAAGGCGGCCCCACCAAGAAGAAGAAAAAGAAGAAATAAGGCGGCTCACCCCGCCAGACTCGCGGCCAATTTCGCGACGTGGCCGGCTGGCATCAGCCGGCCGTCGTCGCTTTTGAGGATTGTTTCGCCGTCCGGACCAAGTGCGCGCACCTGCTGGATATAAGTGCTGATCTGTTCCGCCCGCTTGGGTTCTTGCGGATAATCGGTGGCGAAGACGATGCGCCCGGCGGGAATTTCCAGCAATGCCGATTTGAGCGCGTTGATTTCCAGGGTCACGCCCGACGTATCGAAAATCAGCCTTTCGCGCATGTAATGCATGAAATCCTTTTCCGGCAGCTTGCCGTGGCGCGGATGATCCGCAATGCCCAGATCTTCTTTTTCCTGATGGCGGCGCACCCGGCCCAGGATCGCCGAAAGCCCACCGGCCAGATGGGATATCTGCACCAGCAGATCGGGGAAGCGGTCCAGGACGCCACCATTGATCAGACGCACAGTTGCTGTAGCGAGGGAGAATTCACGACCCACGGAGCGCTGCAGATCATAATCATTGTCCAACTGGGTATAGCTCAGCGAGGTGAGCAGGGGATGGACGAACAGATACATGCCGAGATCGGAGACGGCTTTGTAATAATCATCCAACTCCGGCGCATCCAGGCCCAGACCTTGCGGCTCTGAGGTGGTGACGGCGCCGGCGAAGCCAAGCTCGTCCCGGCAGCGGGCCAGCTCGTCCAGGGCACCCTCGCCCCTGATCGGCAGATGGGCCATACCGATATAACGTCCGGGATATTTTTCCTCTGCCTCTTTCATCCCATCATTGATGCGCCGGCACTGATCCAAATCCGGATTGTCCATACCGGCCGAAGCCGTGAGCACGCTGGCATCAACGCCGGCCTCATCCATCATGGCCAGATGGGCGTCCAGATTGCTGATCAGGGGATTGAAGGTATAGCTGGGATTGCCGCCGGTATATTCAGCTGTCGGGGCGTCGCCGGCCGGTGCCTTGATGAATTCCGCCGGTACGTAATGGTGCTGGTGATCGATGATCATGATTAATTCCTGAATCCCGTCCTGGCAGCCATTTTTGCATTTTAACCAAGTTGGAGGCCCCGTAATATGCCTAAAGAAAAATTTAAGGAGAAATAGGCGGGGATGGGGAGCGAACGGACTTTTCGGTTGGGGGTGGATATCGGCGGCACTTTCACCGATATCAGTCTGCTCGACGAGGCGAGCGGCGAGCTGCATATCCATAAGGTATCCTCCGTGCCCCAAGAGCCTTCCCGCGCCGTGATCGGCGGCGTCGGTGAGTTGCTGGCCTCCATGGGCGAGACGCCCAGTGCGGTCAACGGCTTCGTCCACGGCACCACCATCGGGCTCAACGCAATTATTGAGCGCCGGGGCGCCAGGGTCGCCCTGTTCACATCCAGGGGGAACCGGGATGTACTGGAAATCGCCCGCCTGCAAAAGCCCAATATTCTCGATCTCCATGACACCGTGCCCGAACGGCTGGTGCCCCGGGGCCGGGTGCGTGAAATTCAAGGCCGCATCGGCGATCAGGGCCAGGAGATCGAGCCGTTTGACGAAGCGGATTTCAAAAACATCATGGCCGGCCTCATCGGCGCCGAAGGCGAGGCGGTGGAAAGCCTGGCAATTTGCTTTTTGCATGCCTATGCCAACCCGTCCCTGGAGATTGAAGCCGAACGGCTGGCAGCCGGGATCGCCCCCGATCTGCCCTGTTCGCGCTCCAGCGCGCTCTGGCCTGAAATCAGGGAATATGAACGGGCCATGATCGCCGTGCTCAATGCCTATGTGACGCCCATCATGGGGCGCTATCTGGGGGCGCTCAGCGCCGAAGCGAGTGATCTGGGCCTGGGCGAGGATTTGTTCGTGACCATTTCCAACGGTGGCGTGATGAGCGCCGAAGCGGCCCGCAAAGCCCCGGTCAAGACCTTACTTTCGGGGCCCGCGGCGGGCGTGGTGGGGGCTGCCTATGTCGCCCGCCAGGCCGGTCTGCCCGATGCCATCACATTAGACATGGGCGGCACCAGCGCCGATGTTTCCATCATCCGGGGTGGCGAGCCGGTCCATTCATCTGAAGCCCGCATCGGTGATTTCCCCCTGATCATGCCCGCCGTCGATGTCTTTTCGGTGGGCGCCGGGGGTGGCTCCATCGCCTGGTTCGACGAATTCGGATTGCTGAAAATCGGCCCCAAAAGTGCCGGCGCCGATCCTGGGCCGGCTTGTTATGGTCTGGGCGGGACGGAGCCCGCCGTCACCGATGCCTATCTGACTTGTGGGTATCTCAATCCGGATAATTTCCTGGGCGGCGCCATGAAGCTGGATAAGGGCTGCGCCCAGACCGCCATCGACCCCATCGCCCAGCGCCTGGGCAGCACGGCGGAGGGGGCCGCGGAGAGCATGCTCAAGATCGCCACTTCCAACATGTCGACGGCGCTGTTGCCCCTGATGGCCAAGCGGGGCATCGAGCCCAGGGATTATTCCCTCATCGCTTTTGGCGGCGCGGGCACCACCCATGCCTGTTTCCTGGCCGAAGATCTGCGTATCCCACGTATTATTGTGCCGCCGACGCCGGGAACGCTCTGCGCCCTGGGGGCGGCTATCGCCGATCTCAAATTCGATCATATCGAAACCGTGCGCCGGCCCCTGGCCCAAATGAATGATGGCGAGATCGAAGATATTTACAGCCGCCTGGAAGAGGAAGGCTGCGCCTGGCTGGCCCAGCAAGGAACGGAGGTAACCCGCACCGACATGGAGCGGGCCGCCGATATCCGCTATGTGGGCCAAGCCTTCGATGTGGAAACCCCCATCAGTGAAAATGAGCCCGCCTCGACTTCGCTCCTGGCCCAAAGCTTCCATGAAATCTATGAAAACCTGTATCGGAATTCCGATGCAAACGCCCCGGTGGAACTGATCAATCTGAGGGTCCGGGTAATCGGCCGCCTGCCCGAACCGGCGCCCGGCAAGATCGAAACTAAAGATGGGCCGGAGGCGGCGGAAGTTACCCGCCAAATCTATCTGGACGGCGCCTGGTGCCAGGCCCGGGTTTTGGCCAGGGACGCACTCAGGCCTGGCCAGACCATCAATGGGCCCGCGGTGATCGAGCAATTCGACACCACCACCTTGATTACCGGTGCTTTTACCTGCCGGGTCCATGAGACGGGCTATCTCATGCTCGAGGGGGATGTGTGATGGCGGAAAAGGAAATGCGCACCGATCCGGTCACCCTGGAAATGCTCATCCAGCGGTTCAAATCCATACCAGAGGAAATGGGCTACGCCGTACAGCGCACGGGCTACACCGTATTCGTCAACGAAACGGCCGATCTGGGTGTGGCCGTGGTATCCAAAAAGGGCGAGATTTTCGGCTTTCCCACGGCCATCGGCATCACCATGTTTGCCAATCTGGATTTCACCGAAATCCTTGCCGCCTTCGATGATTACGCGCCGGGCGATATCGTGCTCTACAACGATCCCTATACGACGGGCGGTGCCGGATCCCACCTGCCAGACATCAATATTCTCATGCCGGTATTCGTCGATGGTGAATTGGTCTGTTTCACCTTTGCCTATGTCCATTCATCGGATGTGGGGGGCAAGGTGGCCGGCTCCCTCTCGCCGTCCAGCTATGAAGTGTTCCAGGAAGGCATGCGCATACCGCCCGTAAAGCTCTATAAGGGCGGCGAGCTGAACGAGGAATTTCTGGGGGTTTTCCTTGCCAATTGCCGGGTGCCCAAGGACAATTGGGGAGATATCCGGGCCATGGTCAGCGCCGTCCGCCTGGGCGAAGCGCGTATCGGACAGTTGCTCGCCCGCCACGGCAGCGAGGTCCTGCAAACGGCCATAGAAGACGCCCTGGATTATTCGGAGCGCCGGACCCGGGCCGTGATCAAGGACATGCCCGACGGGGTTTATGAATTCGCAGATTACCTGGACGATGATGTGGCCTCCGAAATTCCGGTCAAATTCTGCGTTACCATCACCATCAATGGATCGGACCTGGAAATTGATTTCACCGGCACCGATCCGCAGGTCCGTTCCGCCTTCAATCTCCACAGCCAGGGCAAGCCCCATCCCTGGATCGTCTATAAGATCATGTTCCTGTTCCTGACACTGGATCCGGACATTCCGGTCAATGCCGGGCTGATGCGCCCTCTGTCGGTCACCATCCCCGAAGGCAGCGTACTCAATTGCACATTTCCGGCGGCCATCGGGCTGCGCACCACATCGGGAGTCAGGGTCCAAGACGCCCTGTTCGGGGCGCTGGCCCAGGCCATGCCCCAGGTGGTGCCGGCGGCGGGCGCCGGTTATATGGCGCCGATCATTTTCGCCGAACCCGATTTGCAGGCCGGCGGACTTCGGGTGACCGTGCTGGAGCCCCTGGTGGGCGGCACGGGCGGCACCTCGGATGCGGACGGGGTGGATGCCAGGGACGTGGTGGATATCTCCAACCTACGCAACAATCCTGTCGAGATTGTCGAGCGTATCGCGGCGGCCCGGGTCAGGGAATATGGATTGCGCATCGATTCGGGCGGGCCCGGCACCTACCGGGGCGGTCTCGGAAAGATCATCGAGTTTGAAGTGCGCTCGCCCGAATGCCTGATCACCGTGCGCGGCCAGGAACGCCACCGTTTCGCGCCCTGGGGCCTGAAGGGCGGCGGCTGCGGGGCCAAGGCCCACGCATTGATGAAGCGGGCCGGCGAGGCGGATTTTTCTGACATTGGCAAGATCGACAGCCTACATGTGACCGTCGGCGATGTGGTGCGGGTCCTGACGCCGGGGGGCGCCGGCTATGGCGATCCATTGGCCCGCGATCTCGAAAAAGTGCAGGCCGATCTGGACAATGATCTGATTTCACCGGAGGCAGCCGCCAAAGATTATGGCGTGGTCCTGGTGGCCGGGCGGATCGATCAAACCGCCAGCCGGACCCTGCGCCGGGTGCGCGCCTCCCAAAAAGAAGAAGATGAGAGCCTGCACACATTGGGCCCGGACCGGCTGGAATATGAGAAAGTCTGGACTCCGGAGGTCTGGCAGCATTTTATGGAGATTATCTATTCCCTGCCGGGCCCCTTCCGCTCCGATGTAAGGGCCAGGCTGTGGCGGGCCATGACCGCCCGGGCGGCGGAAGGCAAACTGGCGGATAAGGCCTTGTTGGATGAAATTTGGGCCGAGGTGAAGGGGCGTCTGGCGGGTGCCCTGCAACAAACCAAATGAGGGAGGAAAAGCAATGGATAGTCTGACCCAGGCGGAAAACAAGATCGATTATGGCGGACGGGCGCGGATCGGGCTCATTGTTCCCTCGGTCAATACCTGCACAGAGGTGGAATTTCCGGCCGTCGCCCCCGAAGGGGTGCGCTTTCATGTAACCCGCCTGGAATTGGACGGCTCGTCGGCGGAAGGCTTGCTGGCCATGGCCGACAATGTAGAAGGCGCAGCGTCCTTGCTGGCCGATGCGGGCGTGGATTTGATCCTGTTTCATTGCACGGCGGTGACCACCTTCCGGCCCGGCTATGACGATGAACTTATCGAGCGCATAACAAAAGCCACCGGCGTCAAGGCATCCGCCACCTCCAAGGCCGTGCTCTTGGCTTTGGAAGCGCTGGGCATCAACAAGGTGGCGCTGCGCACGCCTTACATTCAGGCCACAAATGACCGTGAGGTGGACTTCCTTGAAAAGATGGGCGTCGGCGTAACCTCTGAATGGGGCAAGGGAATCACGGGTTCGGGCATGTATGAGGTCACGCCCGATGAATGGTATGACCTGATCATGGAGCGGCGGGACGATACGGCGGACGGTTATTTCCTGAGCTGCACGGCCATCCGCACCGCATCCATCCTGGCAAAGCTGGAGCACGATCTTGGCCGCCCGGTGATCAGTTCAAACCAATCGGCCATCTGGCACTGCCTGCGTCTTTTGGGCATTGAGGATAAGCTGGAAGATTACGGAACGCTGCTTGCCCGGCACTAAGGGGGCGTACGGTCTGCCCCAACCTATTTCGCGAGCCTCTCAATGGTTGCCGTCGTCGAGTGACCCTCAGCCAATTGCGCCAGCAATACCTTCCCGCCATAGCCCTTGACGATGCGCGCCTCGGGGATTTCCTCGATCCTGTAATCGGCTCCCTTGACGAAGAATTCAGGGCGGATCGCCTCGATAAGGCGGACCGGCGTGTCGTCGGTGAATATGATTACCATATCGACACCTTCCAGAGAGGCCAGCACCTGGGCACGGGCCGCCTCCCCTTGCACCGGGCGGCTATCGCCCTTCAGGCGTTTCACCGATTGATCCCCGTTAAGCCCGACCACCAGCCTGTCGCCGGCCCCCCTTGCCTGCTCCAGAAGGGACAGATGGCCGGGATGAAGCAGATCAAAACAGCCATTGGTAAAGCAAATTTTCTGCCCCTGGCGGCGCCAGGCGGTGACGCGGACAAGGCCCTCCTCGGCGCTCAGGATTTTGGATTCGCTTCTGGCCATCTGATCATGGCGCAGGCGCAGGGCCAGGTCTTCCGCGCGGATCACCGCCGTACCCAGCTTGCCGACCACCAGCCCGCCCGCCAGATTGGCCAGCGCCGCCGCCTGGGGCAGAGCCATGCCCGCCGCCATGGATGCGGCCAGCACGGCAACCACCGTGTCGCCGGCGCCGGAAACGTCAAACACTTCCTGCGCATCGGCCGCCAGATGATGCACCTCGCCCCCGGCCCGGATCAGGCTCATGCCCTGGGCGCTGCGGGTGGCCAGCACATGGCCAAAGCCATGCGCCTGAATGAGCGCGCGGGCGGCGGCCTCCACCTGGCCGTCATCCGTGGCGGGCAGGCGGGTCGCATCGGACAATTCCTTGCGGTTGGGGGTAACCAGGGTGGCGCCGGCATAGATGGCGTAATCGCTGCCTTGTGGATCAACGATAACCGGCAAGTTCTTATCATTGGCCATTTCGATCACCCGGGCGGCAAGGCCATTGGCGAAAAACCCCTTGCCGTAATCCGAAACCACCACGGCGGCGCAATCCTCCATGGCTTCCCCGGCCGCTTTCAATACGCTGTCCCGAAGACCGGGCGCCAGGGGATGGAGACTTTCTCGGTCGGCCCGCATCATCTGTTGGGTGCCTGCGACATAGCGCGTCTTGATCGAAGTGCGGCGGTCTTCGTCGCTGATGATCCGGGCGCTGGTGGTTTTCTCGGCCTGGGTCAGCGCCCGTACTTCCCGGCCTGCCTCATCATCGCCGATGGCCGAGACAAATGAGACGCTGGCGCCAAGCCCCGCCAGATTGCGCATCACATTGCCGGCCCCGCCCAGCATGATTTCCTCGCTTTCGAAACTGAATACGGGGATGGGGGCTTCGGGCGATATGCGCGTCACCTGGCCCCGCTGGAAGCTGTCCAGCATCACGTCGCCCAGACAGAGCACCTTGGCTCCCTGCAAACTCTCAAGGGCGGCCAGAAGATCATTATTATCATTCATCACAAATCGATCCTGGTGCTCGATTGCAGGGATTGGAGGATGGCCAGGGTGGCCAGGGAACTCTCGAAGATTTCGTCCTCGTCAATGGGTGCCGGCCCGCCCGACCTGACCGCCTTGGCGAAAGCGGAAAGTGCCGCGCCATGGCCCTTGTCCTGGCCCCGCCCGGCATGGCGGGTTTCGGACCCGTCCGTGGAAATGGCCAGATGGCGGAAATTATCCAGGGCCAGAACCGTGCCGCCAGCAAAAATTTCAAACCGCTCTTTCGGGTACGCCACATCGCCCAGCCCTGTATAAGCGATGTTTGCCAGGCTGCCATCGGCGAAGCGCAGGGTTACCGATACGTCATCGCCACCGCCAGATCCGTCGGCCTGCACGGACGTAATCGGCGATCCTGAAAAAAAGCGGGCCAGATCGACGAAATGGCAGACTTCGCCCAGGATGCGCCCGCCGCCTTCGCTTTCCGAATTGATCCAGCTTCCTGCTTCCAGCCGGCCCGCATTGATCCGCAGCACCATGAATTTGGGCCCGGTGATTTTGGCCAGAGCCTGGTGGGCGCGCCGGGCCAGGGGGGCAAAACGGCGGTTGAAGCCGACCTGTAAGAAGCCATCAGACCCGGCGCGGGCCTGACGCACGGCTTGGATTTCATCCACGGTCAGGCCCAAAGGCTTTTCCACGTAGATGCATTTGCCGGCGCCCAGCGCCTGGGCGGTCAGATCAGCGTGGCTGTCATGGCGGGTGGCGATGAGCACGGCGTTGATTGCTTCGTTCTCCATCACCGCCGAAATATCCGTTTCCGCCCGGGCGAAGCCGAATTTCTGCTGATGATGTTCCGCCGACAGGCCGCGCCTGGTGACGATGGTGTTGAGTTCCAGGTTTTTCAGTTTGGCCAATTGGGGAAGCAGGACGGCGCTAGCAAAATTGCCCGCCCCGATAAGCCCCAGATTGCAGATATCTTTTTTCCCGCTGGAGATGGTGGGGGGAGGCGGCGTTCCCGCCTGGCTTGTTCCGGGATAAGTCAGGACCACACCCAGATGGGGCTCGGTGCGCCCGATGACCATCTCATAGGCCGCTTCAGCGTCAGCAATGGGGAAGCGGTGGGTAATCAGGCTGGCCGGATCAAGCCTGGTATCCCGGTCCGGCGTCATCAGGCGCAACAGTTCTCCCAGGTTTTCGGTTTCAGTCCAGCGCACAAACCCCGGCGGGTATTTGACGCCCCGCCCTTCATAATCCCCATCATAGCGGCCCGGTCCGTAGGAGCGCGAAACCACGATGGACAATTCCTTTTTCATGAAATCGGCATAGGAAAATTCAGTGCCCGAAAGCCCTACCATGCTGATCCGCGCCCGGTCGCGGGCGATCTCAGCAGCGGTCTGGAAAGGCTCCGCCGTATCACTTGCCGCCGCCAGCAAAATACCATCGCAGCCCAGTCCACGGGTCATGGCATGAACGGCATCGCTGGTGCCCGGCTGGGCTAGATCCAGGGTCATCTCGGCGCCCATTTTTTCTGCCAGCGCCAGGCGGTCCGTGTCGTAATCCAGGGCCACCACCCGGGCGCCCCCAAGCCTCAGCAGCTGCACGGCGATCTGTCCCACCAGCCCGGCACCGATCACCGCCACCACATCTCCAAGCCCGTGTTCCAGATTGCGCACGGCGTGCAGCGCTATGGCGCCGAGTGTTGCGAAACAGGCTTCCTCGTCGCTGACGGACTGGGGTATGGAGGCGGCCAGATTGGCCGGCACGGCATTCACCTCGGCGTGATTGGCGATGCCCGCCCCGGCCATGGCCACCCGCTCACCCACCCGGAAGCGGGTTTCCAGCCCGGCGCCGACGGCAATCACTTCCCCGGCCGCCGAATAGCCCAGCGGCAATGGCTCATCCAGGCGGGTCAGCACGGCCCGCATGGTAGCGGCCAGCCCGTCGCTTTTGACCTTGCCCATGACTTTCTTGACCAGATCGGGTCTGGCGCGCGCCTTGCCGGCCAATGTTTTGCGGGCGAAATCCACCACCATGCGTTCGGTACCGGTGGAAATCAGGGAGGCCGATGTCCGGACCAGCAGCTCGCCCTTGCCCGCAACCGGCTGGGGCACGTCCCGCACGCCCAGCTCACCCGTGCGGGCACTTTGCACGATTTGCTTCATGGGCTTCTTTTACTCTGATTTCAAAGCGCTATGCAAAGGTTCAGGCAAATCGAAAGTTGAGGACGCGGCGGGCGCGATGGGATATATCAACCCACCATGTGCGGAATTGGTGCCATATTCTCATATTCCCCATGCGCGCCCGCTCCCGACAGCGGCGAGTTGGCGCGCATGGGTGCTGCCATGCTTCCCAGGGGCCCGGACGGTGACGGGATGTGGATCGATGCCCGGGGCCGGGCCGGGCTGGTCCATCGCCGTCTGGCCATCATCGATCCCGGACCGGGTGCCGGTCAGCCCATGGAGCTGGAAGGCGAAAGTAAATCCCACCTGATCATCTCCTATAACGGCGAAATCTATAATTTCCGGGCGCTGCGCCAGGAGCTGGAAAATGATGGCCGCCGCTTCCGCACCCAATCGGATACGGAGGTTTTGCTCCATTTATATGATGCATATGGGCCGGATATGGTGTACCGCCTCAGGGGCATGTTCGCCTTTGCCATCTGGGATGAAGGGCGCCGGGGCCTGTTCATGGCCCGCGATCCTTTCGGCATCAAGCCACTCTATTTCGCCGATGACGGCAAACAGTTGCGCGCCGCCTCCCAGGTCAAGGCACTGATTGCCGGCGGCGGTCTGACGCTCAGCCCCGGTCCCGCCGGCCATGTGGGTTTCTTTTTGTTTGGGTATATACCCGAGCCCCATACGCTCCATACCCAGATCAAATCCCTGCCGGCGGGCAGCCATCTATGGCTGGACGAAGACGGGCAGCGGCGGGAGGTGCGTTATTTTTCGCCCCAAAAAATTCTGGCCGAAGCCGGCCCGCCGCCACCCCCGGATGAAACCCGTGAGCTTTTGGCTACCGCCCTCACCGACAGCGTCAGCCATCATCTGGTGGCCGATGTACCGGTAGGATTGTTTCTCTCGGCGGGCCTGGATTCGGCGGCCCTGACGGCTCTGGCCAGCGAGGCGGGTGCCAAGGATTTGCAAACCGTCACCCTGGCCTTCGATGAATTCAAAGGCACGCCTCGGGACGAAGCGCCCCTGGCCCAGCGCCTGGCGGAAATTTATCAAACGGATCATGAGACCCGGCGCGTCGCCGGGGCCGATTTCAAACAGGATCTGGCATCTTTACTTTCGGCCATGGACCAGCCCAGCATCGACGGGGTCAACAGCTATTTCGTGGCCAAGGCAGCTGCCCGGCGGGGGCTCAAGGTGGCCTTGTCGGGCCTTGGCGGGGACGAACTTTTCGCCGGCTACGACAGTTTCCGCCAAATTCCAACCCTGGCCGGCCTGCTGGGCGGGGTGCCGGGCTTAAGCGGGCTGGGTCGTGGAGTGCGCTTTGTCACGGCATCTTTGATCAAACACTTCACCTCGCCCAAATATGCCGGATTGCTCGAATATGGCACCAGCTATGGCGGGGCCTATCTTTTGCGCCGGGGCCTGTACATGCCTTGGGAGCTGCCCCACCTCATGGATCCGGATATGGCCGGGGAGGGCTGGCGCGCCCTGGCCCCCCTGATCCGCCTGGAAGAAGATATCAGTGGCCTGACCCGGCCCCGGGACAAGGTGAGCGTAATGGAAACCAGTTGGTATATGGGCAACCAGCTTTTGCGCGATGCCGATTGGGCGGGCATGGCTCATTCCCTGGAAATCAGGACGCCCCTGGTGGACGGGGAGTTATTTTGTCGGCTGGCCGGGCTCGGCGCCGATAAGCAAATGATGGCCCGAAGCCCCGCCCGCCCCTTACCCCAGGAAATATTAAACCGCCCGAAGAGCGGTTTTTTCGTTCCCATCCATGATTGGCTGATGGGCGGGGAGGCAGTCCGGGGCCTCAGGGGTTGGGCCCAATATGTGTATGGCGCCTTTGGCGGGACAGAGCGCGATTGATCGGGCAGGTTTATTATGGGAACATGGGCCGGCAATTGAGACATTATTTGGGGAAGCGACCGTGGACGAAATCGAGATCAGCAGCGTTCAGAAATATCTGCGCAGAAAATTCGCCAATGACAAGATATCGCTGAAGGACCGCGCCCAGACCGACGGGTCGGTGGAGGTCAGCGTGGATGGCGAACACATCGGGGTCATCTACCGCGACGAGGAAGATGACGAGATCTCCTACGCCTTCCATATGGCCATCCTGGAATTCGACCTGACCGAGGGCGAAGAAAAGGAAGACTGAAAGCGAACCAGGCGGGGGGTCCATCATGCGTTACGGTAAAGTCGGCTTGACCGAATATGACCGGGCACGGGCGACGCCGGGCTTTACGCTTTTCTCGCCGTTGCAGATACCCGTGGCCTACCTGATGGGCATGCGTGGCGAGGTGGTGCATCGCTGGAACCTGGACGCGCCCACCGGCAATTACGGCTATCTTCTGCCCAGTGGCAATCTTTTGGCCGCCGTGAAGACCGAAACCGGGCCCAAGGGGCTCTCCGCCCAGGGGGGCCGGATCCAGGAATTGGATTGGGATGGCAATCTGGCCTGGGAATATGTAGATCATTATCAGCATCACGATTTTCGCCGCTGCGCCAACGGCAACACGGTCTATCTGGGCTGGGAGTTGCTCTCCGCAGAAGCCGCCGGGCGGGTCAAGGGGGGCGTCCCCGGATCGGAACATGAGGACGGCATCTGGGGCGATTACCTGCGCGAGGTAACGCCCGCGGGCGAAACGGTATGGGAGTGGCATGCCGAGGAACATATGAGGATCGAGGACTATCCCATTTGCCCGATTTGCCCACGCGCCGAATTTGCCCATCCCAACACGGTCTTTCCCCTGGAAAACGGGGACATGATGGTCAGTTGGCGTCATAACCATCTGATCGCCATCATCGACCGCGCCAGCGGCAAGTTCGCCTGGGAGAAATGTGACCCCATGCTGGGCCATCAGCACGATGTGCAGATGCTGCCAAATGGCAATATCCTGCTCTTCGTCAACGGCGCCCATGCACCGAAAACCAGGGGCTCCACGGTGGTGGAATTCAACAAGGACTCGGACGAGGTGATCTGGGAATATAAGGGCCGGCCCCTGCATACATTTAACTCAACCTTCATCAGCGGCGCCCAGCGCCTGGACAGCGGCAACACACTGATTTGCGAAGGGCAATGGGGGCGCATCTTCGAGGTGACTGAGGCCGGCAATATCGTGTGGGAATATATCTCGCCCCATTTCGCCAGCGCCGACGATCCCAGTCCCACCGCCGGCACCAATGCGGTCTTCCGGGCCTACCGCTATGCCCCCGACAGTCCGGAAATCAATGGCCGTCTGGACGATTACACGATTTAAGTCCTGCCCCCTTTCGCCGGGCGCGCCAATCCGGCAAACTCCACCACCATGAAAAACCTGTATTCCAAAAAAGATTCGGCTGCCTTTCAGCGCCGTCACGCCTGGGCCGGGGCCGATCTGGCAAGGCGGATTTATACCTCGCGCCTGTTGGGCTCTGATCCCCGTCTGGTGTTGCATGGCGGGGGCAACACATCGGTCAAGACTTTGCTCAGGGACGGAAGTGGCAAAAAAATTCCGGGCCTGCTAATCAAGGGCAGCGGGATGGATTTGGCTACCATAGATGCCGCCGGAATGCCCGCCCTCAGCCTGGCGCCCTTGGCCGGCTTACGGGGGCTCAAGACTTTGAGCAACGGGCAAATGATCCAGGCTTTGGAAGGCGCGGCAATCACCAGGGCTGCGCCGGTCCCGTCGGTGGAGACTTTGCTGCACGCCTTCCTGCCCCATAAATTCATCGATCACACCCATGCAAACGCCGTGCTCGCCCTGACCGATCAGGCGGACGGGCGGGCCATCTGCGGCCACCTGTTCGGCCCCCGGGTGGCGATCGTGCCGTATTTCCGCCCAGGCTTCGATCTGGCCCGGAGCGCCGCCCGGCTTTATGAGGCAAATCCCGAAGTTGAAGGGTTGATTCTGCTTCAGCACGGTATCGTAACATTTGGTGGAACGGCGCGGGAATCCTACGGCCGAATGGTGAATCTGGTCAGCATGGCCGAGAAATTCATCAAGCGGGGCAAAAAGAAGGTCTTCGCCGCCGCCCGCCTGCCCCGCCGCCCCATCCGTGTGGCCACCCTGGCCCCCATTTTGCGGGGGCTGGTGGGGGCGGATATTCCCATGATCCTGGATTTCCGGACGGATAAGGGAATCCGCGCCTTCACCGATGGCCGGGATTTGGCGCGCTACGGACAGGCCGGTACGGCGACGCCCGATCATTTGATCCGGACCAAAGCCAAGCCGCTTATCGTTCCGTTTCCGAAACAAGGCCGTGAAGATGCATTCCGCAAAGTTGCCGGGCGGGCTATGGACCGGTTCACCAGCCAATATCAGGCTTATTTCGAGCGCCAGGATAAACGCCAAGGCAAGGGAAAAATCCCCCTCGATCCCTATCCCAGGGTAATTTTGGTGCCGGGGCTTGGACTTTTCGGCGCGGGCGGAACGGCGGGTGCGGCGAGGATTGCGGCCGATCTGGCGCGGGCCAATATCGAAATCATAACGGATGCCGAACGGATAGGAAAATTCCATACCCTCAGCCAAAAACAGGTTTTCGATATTGAATATTGGTCCTTGGAACAGGCCAAGCTGGGTAACCGGACCCCGCCGCCCCTGGCCGGGCGGGTGGCGGTGATTACCGGCGGCGCATCGGGCATCGGGCGGGCCAGTGCCCAGGCTTTTGCCGCCGAGGGGGCCGAAATCGCCGTTCTCGACCGGGACGCTAAGGGTGCCCAGCAGGTTGCCGATGAGGTTGGCGGGTTCGGCCTGGGCTTGGACGTGACCCAACCCCGTGCCGTCAGGGCTGCCTTCGAGCGCATCGCGGCCCATTATGGGGGGGTGGATATCCTCCTTTCCAATGCCGGGCGCGCCTGGCAGGGGGAAATAGGCTCGGTTTCAGATGAGGTTCTCAGGCAAAGCTTCGAGCTTAATTTCTTCGCCCATCAAAGCGTTGCGCAAAATGCCGTCGGCATCATGCGGGCCCAGGGGACGGGGGGCGTGTTGCTGTTCAACGCCTCCAAGCAGGCGGTCAATCCGGGTGCCGATTTCGGACCTTACGGTTTGCCCAAGGCGGCCACCTTATTTTTGATGCGCCAATATGCGGTGGATCACGGGGGTGACGGCATCCGCTCCAACGCAGTCAATGCGGACCGCATCCGGTCGGGACTGCTGACGGATAGCATGATCCAGGCCCGCTCCAAGGCGCGGGCTTTGAGCGAAAAAGACTATATGAGCGGCAATCTTCTGGGCCGGGAAGTGACGGCGGAAGATGTGGCCCAGGCCTTCGTCTCATTGGCCAAGGCGGAAAAGACGACAGGCGCCGTGCTCACCGTCGATGGCGGCAACATCGCCGCTGCCTTGCGTTAGGTAATTCTCTCCCCACTCCCGTCGCAGGCGGGGATCCTTTTTGGACCTGATCAAAGAAAAACTGACTGCCGCCCAGGTCCTTTATCCGAACATGGATGACGGTGATGCAGGTGACGGACTGACAAATCTTGCAGCACCGCTGCCTCCCCCGCCTCGTCCAAGTTCCTGGGACGGACCGGGGGAACCCTCCGCCGGGGACATCCTCTATCCTTACCAGGGTACGCCCTGGGTGGGGATGGATGTCCCCGACCAATATTTGCCACCGCCCGGCGCCACCCGCCCAGATACCCGGAATGACCCGCAGAAACCAACTGCTGCCAGCATTCTTTATCCAAGTCACGATACATCCCGGAAACCGGAAGCAGTCCGGCCATCTCCGATTCCAGTGGCCAATGAGGAAACCGGGAGCCAGGTCCCGCCCAACCGTCCGGTTTCCGCTGCCCAGCCCCCGGCACCCGTCCCTCCCCCTCCCTCCCCTGAAAGGGAGGCATTTGATAGGCCGGAAACCGCCGGTCCGGGCATGAAGGCCGGCGTTGAAAATAAAAAGCCACCCAGCAGCCGGCCCATGCTTGAAAAAAGCCTGGATGTTACCGAACGAGTCTACCGCGACTATGTGACTGCGGCGCGCAAACGGGGCTGGCATTTGGCCGGTGATTTCCTGGAACGCTATCTCAATGGTGCGGGCGGCAAAGTCACCATGAGCCGGGAGCAGGCGCTTGGTTTCAAACCTATCGCGGATGCCGACAAACGTATCAAGGGATATTTCGAAAGA
>CAZBQG010000075.1:0-16916 GCA_964493945.1 uncultured Rhodospirillaceae bacterium | reverse complement strand
CAGCCTAACAGAACGTTAATGTGTCAAACTTTTTGCAGATTGGTATTAATTGCTCCACTATAATCTCCGGTAGGTCTTCTTCTGGCTTTGGTGGTTGATCATAGACATTGATGGAAATCGTAGGGTCATTGATTTTGGTAGGCAAGGGTGTTTTTTTCACTTTCTTACCTGTCTCAAGCTTTCGCCAATATCCGCGTCCGGGGATCGGCACATTATTTTTTAGACAGATTTTCTTAAGACCCACGTCTGACAGAGCAAAGTGTTTTGCCGCTTTTATCATCGGCTCCGACCAGACCAGATCGTACAGTTCCTCTCGGGTCATTTCTTTTACCTTGTTCCTCATGGTTTCTGGTTCTCCCCACATAATCAGACTGGAGCCGGTACGGCTCATACCAAACAGAATCTTCTTTCTATTCTTCTTACCAGCGAGAGAGAAGGAAGCAGAAAGAAGAAAAGATCAGCCCGCCCATCAGCGTCTGAGCGTGGCGCCGTTTTTTTTTGGTTCCCTCAAGCGCCGGGCGGGGGCATCCGCCCCCTTGGCTACGCGCCATTCGGCGCGCTCGCGCAGTCGCGCTCGGCCAAAGCCCCGAAAGTGGGGGGCTTTGGTTTCTGCACCGGGGCAGTTTGCGGCTGGTGCGCTCACTGTGCGGAAGAGGCCGCAGTCTGGATTATGCCCATGAGCTTGGGTTGCCTGTCCTTTGGCCCATCCGCGCTTTTGAATCCCCAATTGGGGCCCACCCCGCCGCTGGACGGCGCCCCGCGCCCGGCCTAATATCGACGGCAAATAACATCCAGGGAGAACGGTCATGAGCCCCGCCGACCCGTCAAACGTAGATTTCGATAAATTCCGTTTGCGCCCTCTGGTGGAGCGCCTGGTCGAAGCGGGCGAGGTGGAGGTGCATGACGAGCTCGTCGCCCTGGCCGATCTCTCAGGTATCATCGAGGCCACGGATAAGGCGGTTCTGTTCCGGAAAGCCGGCCCCGATGGCCACGAACTGGTGGCTACCGTCATGGGCGGGCGCAAGCGTCTGGCCCTGGCATTCGGCGTCGAGGAAAGCGAACTGGCCCCCGAACTGGGCCGCCGTCTGGCCCAGCCAGCCGCCAGTGTCGAAGTCTCCCAGGACGAGGCGCCCGTTCAGGAAGTGGTTCTGGAAGGGGATGATGCGGATTTTTCCAAGCTGCCCTTTCATGTTCAGCATGAATTGGATGGCGGGCCATATATTTCTTCCGGTCTGGATTTCGTGCGCGATCCGGAAACGGGAGACACCAATCTGGGCTGCCGGCGCATTATGCTGAGGGGGCGCCGGGAAGCAGGCGTCAATCTGACCGCACCATCGGATTTGAAGGAAATCTATATAAAATGCGCCGAGCGGGGTGAGAAACTGCCCTTGAGTTTCACCGTCGGCTCCCATCCTTTTGATTTTATCGCCGGCATGTTGCGCCTACCGGGCGACGAGACCGGGCTGATCGGCAAGGTCAGGGGAGAGCCCGTGCCCCTGGTCCGTTGCCGGACCAATGATCTGATGGTACCGGCCGATGCGGAAATGGTTTTCGAGGGCTATTTCGATGAACGGGGCTATGAAGAACTTGAAGGTCCCTTCGGTGAATATATGGGCTTTTACGGGCCCATGCATCCCGATCCCACTTTTAATCTGACGGCCATCACCATGCGCTCCGACGTCATGCACCAGACCCTCATGCATGGGTCGGGCCGGGGGCTGGCGCGCACGGATGCGGGGAATTTCGGGGCCATCATGGGTGAGGCCATGGCCTGGAATCTGCTCAAACAAACGGTCAGTGAGCCGACGGCCGTGTTCGTTTCGCCGTCGTCCAACGGCATCTATCATCTCCATGCCGCGATCCGCCAGAACGAGCCCGGCGAAGGGCGCAAGGCCGTCGAGGCCTTGTTGGGCCTGCCGACGGTCAAGCATGTCTTTGTCACCGATGCCGAAGTGGATATCTTTTCCGCAAACGAACGCGATTGGGCCATGGCGTCGCGTTTTCAGGCGAATCGGGACCTGATCGTCCTTTCCGGGCAGCGCAATGTGGGCATGGATTTGTCCCTTGAGGGTGCCGATCCTGATAATGGATCCCGGGCCGGTTTTGATCTGACCTTGCCCTATGAGCGCCAGGGTGAGTTGCTGACCACCGTCTGCGCCGCACCAAGTTTTACCAAGCAGGCCCGCTTTCAAACCGTGGAACAGGCTTTGGAATCGGGCCCCCATTATTTCGCCCATCTGATGGAGTCCGTCGGCAGCCGGGATGGGCGCGAAATCATGTTGGAGCTGGTTGATTTGAAAGAAGCGGAAAAAGTCCAGCGTCTGGAGAACGGCGAATATGCCCTTAAGGACGCTGCCGATGGATAAGGGCATAGGAAAGCGGGTCCGGCGCAAGGAGGATTTGCGCCTGCTGACCGGGGAGGGATGCTTTTCCGATGATTTCAATCTGGAAGGCCAGGCTTACGCCCAGGTGGTCAGGAGCCCCCACGCCCATGCCCGCATAATATCCGTCGATAAAAGCAAGGCCCTTGCCGTGCCCGGCGTGCTGGATGTGCTGACCGGTGAGGATTTTTTGGCGGATGGGCACAATCCGATCCCCCACAATCCGATCCCCACCTCACCGCCCGATCCCCTGTTGGCCAACCGGGACGGATCGGAAATGTATGTGGGGCTTCATTACGGATTGCCCGCCGACAAGGCACGCTTTGTCGGCGAAGGGGTCGCCTTCGTCCTGGCCGAAAGCGTCGCCCAGGCCAAGGACGCCGCCGAACGGGTGGAAGTGGAATATGAAATCCTGCCCGCCGTGACCGACTCTAGGGCCGCCCTAACGCCCGGCGCGCCTATCATTTATGAAGAACATGGCAGCAATTTGGTGATGGATGCGGATGTGGGCGATCCGGCGGCGACCGGGGTGGCCTTTGCCGCCGCTGCCCACCGTGTCCGCATGGAAATGCATATCGCCCGGGTCACCGGCGTGCCCATGGAGCCCCGCGCCGCCGTCGGTGATTTCGATAGCGAGACCCAGCGTTATACCCTGTTCGCCGGATCAGGCAATGTGATCCGCCAAAAGCGGGAACTGGCCGAGGTCTTTGGCGTGGAACAAGACAGGGTCCGCGTGGTGGCCCGCGATGTGGGGGGCAATTTCGGCACGCGCAATTCCATATTCCCCGAATTCATATTGGTTACCTGGGCCGCCAGGCGCCTGGGCCGGCCGGTCAAATGGACTTGTGACCGGAGCGAAGCCTTTGCGTCCGATTATCAGGGCCGGGATCTGGTGAGTGATCTGGAACTGGCCCTGGACAAGGACGGTCATATTTTGGCGCTCAGGGCTACCAACACCTCCAATATCGGGTCCCACAGCATCTCACTTGTTCCCCTGGCCAAGGGCATCGGGATCATCAGCGGCACTTATAATATTCCCGTTGCCCATGTGCGGGCCAGGGGCGTTCTTTCCAATACGCCGCCCACCAACCCCTACCGCAGCGCCGGGCGGCCAGAAACCATTTTCGCCCTGGAACGGCTGGTGGAGAAAGTGGCCCGCGAAATGGGCCTGGACCCGGTGGAATTCCGCCGGCGCAACATGATCGATCCCGCCACCATGCCTTATGTCAATTCCACGGGCATGAGCTATGACAGCGGCAATTTTGAGCAGAATATGGACAAAGCCATGGCTCTGGCGGATTGGGATGGCTTTGCCGCCAGGAAGGCCAAGACCCAGGCCAAGGGGCTGCGCCGGGGATTGGGCATCGCGTCCTATGTGGAGACTTCCACCGGCTTCCCCCGCGAACGGTCCGATATGCGGGTGCGCCCGGAAGGGCTGGTGGATGTGGTCATCGGCACATTATCCAGCGGTCAGGGTCATGAAACCAGCTTCTCCCAGGTGGTTGCTGAAAAGCTGGGCGCGCCCTTCGAGGCGGTCAATCTGATCCAGGGGGATACGGACATCGTGAAAGCGGGCGGCGGTTCCCATTCGGGGCGCTCCATGCGCATGGCGGGCATCGTCATGGTCAAGGCGGCCGCCGAGATCATGGATAAAGGTCAACGCATCGCGGCCCATGTGCTGGAAGCCGCCGAAAGCGACCTTGAATATAGCGAAGGCAGCTTCCGGGTGGCCGGTACGGACCGGGCGCTGGGCCTGTTCGAAGTGGCGAAAGCGGCCGAAACACGTGATGATCTGCCCGAAGACCTCAAAGGGCCTTTGGCCGCCACTGCCGATGAGACCATCCGCATTCCGGCCTTTCCCAATGGCTGCCATGTCTGCGAGGTGGAGGTGGATGAGGAAACCGGTGGCGTTGATCTGGTGCGCTATTCGGCAATCGATGATGTGGGCCGGGCCATCAATCCCATGATCGTCGATGCCCAGACCCATGGCGGCATCGTCCAGGGGCTGGGAGAAGCCATGAGCGAGCTATGCGTCTGGGACCCCGAAAGTGGCCAGTTCCTGAGCGGCTCCTTCATGGATTACGGCATGCCCCGGGCAGCGGATGTGCCCGCCTTCGCCGTCGAAATCAACGAAGTGCCCATGAAAGCCAACGAGCTTGGCGTCAAGGCCGGCGGCGAGGGGGGCACGACGCCTGCCTTGGCCGTCTACATAAACGCCATTACCAATGCGCTGGAGGATCTGGACGTGCATCATATCGAAATGCCGGCGAGCCCCGAGCGGGTTTGGCGCGCCATCCAGGAGGCCCGGGCCGGGTGAGCACGGAGGCCAAGCTCGAAGAAGCCCAGACCCATCACCGGGCCGGGCGTCTGGGCGAGGCGGAAAGCTTGTACCGGGCGGTCCTTGAAGACGACCCGGATGCGCCCGATGCGCTGCATCTTTTGGGCCTGCTGGCGGGGCAGGTGGGCAACGGATTGGCCGGTGAAAAACTGATCCGCAAATCCATATTCCTGGACCCAAAAACCCCCAATGCCCATCTCGATCTGGGCAATCTTCTGGGCGCCCAGGGGGACGGGGTGGGGGCCGAAGCGGCCTACCGGGCGGCCCTTGATCTGGAGCCTCACAACCGTGCCGCCGGGCTCAATCTGGCGACCCGGCTGCGGGCCCAATATGATTTTGATCAATCTGTTAATATATTAACACAACTTATTGAAAAACATGAAAATGATCCCGATATTTTGAACGAGTTAGGGCAGGGGCTCCGGGGCCTTGGAGACCTTGAAGGGGCCATCGCCGCCTACGGCAAGGCGGTCACTTTGCGGGGTGATTTTGCCGGGGCCCATTGGAATCTTTGCGTCGCCCTCATGCTGATGGGCGATTACGAAAAGGGGCTGGCCCAATGGGGCTGGCGGGCGGCGGGCAGCGAGGCAGGCCCATCGCCTTTTCCACACCCCCAGTGGGACGGCGCGCGCTTGCCCGGCGGGACGCTTTTGATCCATGGCGAACAGGGGATCGGCGATCAGATTCTCTGTTCCGGTTTCATTGAATCGGCGGCCCAAGGCAAGGCCGGTATTCTGGTGGAATGCGATGCCCGTCTGGCGCCTTTGCTGGACAGGTCTCTGCCCGGTTGCGAAGTTATCGGCATGTCGGACCCGCCACCTGACAGATGCATGGCCCAGGATGTGACCCACCAGATTTCCATGATCGATCTGGCGCCTTTGGTAGACCCGTTTCCCGGTTCTCGGCGCACTCTCAAAGCCGATCCGGATCGCACTCGGGAGTTCCGCCAGTGGCTCAAAACTCTGGGCGGCGGACCTTTCATCGGGATTTCTTGGCGCAGCGCCAACGTGCGGACCGGGAGCCGGAAAAGCCTGCCCCTTGAACAGTGGGATCCCATTCTGGCTGCGCGGGAAGCAATCTTCGTCAACCTGCAATATGGTGAGACCGAAGAAGAGCTTGCCCGGGCACCTGCGAATATCCATACCCCGCCAGGTCTGGACCGTCATGATGATCTGGAAGGGCTGGCTGCCCTCATCGCCGCCCTTGATCTGGTGATCAGCACGTCCAACCTGACCGTCCATTTCGCTGGCGCGCTGGGGGTGGATTGCTGGGTGATGCTCAATTCAACGCCGCTCTGGTATTGGGGGGCGAGTGCCGAAAGCGCACCATTTTACCCGTCCTTGCGCCTGTTTCGTCAGCTTAACGTCGGCGAATGGGGCAAGGTGATCGGGGAGGTGAGCGGCCAACTTGGCCAGGAGCTGGGAGATGGCTGAGGAAGCTGATCTTGGGGCCGGTCTGGCCCACCATCAGGCAGGGCGCCTGAGCGAGGCGGAAAGCATTTACCGGTGCATTCTTGAGGCACAGCCGGATAACGGGGATGCGCTTCATCTGCTGGGCCTCATCGCCCATCAAAGCGGCCATAACGAACAAGCCCTGAAGCTGATCCAGCGGGCCATTAAGGCCGATCCGGACCAGCCTGTATTTCATGGCAATCTGGCCATCGTGCAACAGGCCCTGGGCCGGGTGGATTTGGCCGAGGCTGCCTGCCGGCGGGCCCTGGAGTTGAATCCGGCCAATGCCGAAGCCATGAACAATCTGGGAATGGTCCTGGCCCAACAGGATAAAAACGAGGAAGCCGAGGAAATATTACGCCAAGCCATCCAGGCCGCCCCGGCCAATGCAGCGGCCCATAACAATATGGGGCGCCTGCTTGGGGGACTGGGGCGTGATGGCGAAGCCCTGGCGGCCTATGAAGCGGCCACCCAGGCCGATCCCAACCTGGTTTCCGCCCATGCCGGGCGGGGAGCCCTGTTACGCCGGGCCGGGCGTCTGGATGAGGCCGAAACCACCTGCCGGCAGGCCCTAAAGATCCATCCCAGGAATCTGGACGGCTGGATCAATCTGGGCAATGTTTTGCGTGAAAAGAGTGATTTTGAAGGCGCCCGGGCGGCTTACGGCGAAGCCTTGGCGGTCCAGCCCGATCATCTCAACGCGCACATAAATCTTGGCGGCGTTCTGAGCCTGATGGAACGGACCGGCGAGTCCCTCGAAATCTTTCAGATTGCCTTGCGTCTGGATACGGCCTCGGCGGCGGCTCATAACGGTTTGGGGCTTACTTTACTGAACGCTGGGCGGACGGGGGAGGCGGGCGATGCCTTCCAGGCCGCGATCCGGGCCGACGAGGATTTCGTCGAGGCCTATTACAATCTGGGTGGCGCAAGGCACTTTACCTTCGATGCCCCGGCTATTGCCCATCTGGAAGCCCTCCTTGCGCGCGATGTTATGCCCGGCGAGGAACGCATGAAGCTTCATTACATATTGGCCCGGCAGGCCGAAGCGGAAAGCGGCTGGGCCAAATCCTTTGAACATTACCGGCAGAGCAATGAATTGCGCCGGGCGGATTTGGCCCGCACCGGTTTTGAATACGACCCTTCCGCCCATGAGGATTTAATATGCACTACCGCCGGAACCTTTAATGAAGATTTCTTCAAGGCGCGCACGGGTTCCGGGCTGCCTGGCGAGAAGCCCGTATTCATCATCGGCATGCCGCGCTCCGGCACCAGTCTGGTGGAACAGATCGCCGCCAGCCATTCAGCCGTGCACGGGGCAGGGGAGTTGAATTGGATTCAGGCTCTCAGCCGGAAATTGGGTGGCTTGGATGAGAGTGAGATCAAATCACATGCCGAAGCCCATCTGGAGCGGCTGGAAAAGCTTGACGGAACCGCCGGGCGCATCATCGACAAGATGCCTTTCAATTACCTCCATCTGGGCCTGATCGCCCTCATGTTTCCAGATGCCCGCATCATCCATTGCCGGCGGGATGGGATGGATACCGGCCTGTCCTGCTATTTCAATCTGTTCACCGATCCTTTGGCCTGGACCACCGATCTGGCCCAAATCGGACATTATTTCAGGAACTACCAAAGCCTTATGGACCATTGGCGGGGCGTGCTTCCACTGCCCATGTTGGAGGTGGATTACGAGGCACTGATTGCCGGTCCGGAACAGGAAAGCCGGGCCATAATTGAGTTTTTCGGTCTGGATTGGGAGGCGGGCTGCCTGGATTTCCACCAATCAGACCGCGTGGTGCGCACCGCATCCAAATGGCAGGTGCGCGAGCCCATCTACAATGCCTCGGTCGGGCGCGCCGCGCATTACAGCGATTTCCTGGAGCCCCTGGCGGCGGAGCTCAACCGCCGTCGCGGTTGAGCCTGGTGGCCAGTTCGACGTAATCCAGCGGGTTGCAGTATTTCTCGATCAGCCGGTTATAGGTCTGATTGACCCGCTCCATGGTATGGGATTCCCAATCACCGGGATCCAGAGGGGCCTTGTTTTCGTCCCGCTCGATGAGCATATCTTCCATGATCAGCCCGTCCAGACCGGTTCGCAGGAAGCAGCTTATGGCATCGTCATAACTTTCAACGATGGGCTCACCCTGGTCGTTGAAGCTGGTGTTGAGCAGCAAATAACACCCGGTCAGATCGCCGAACGCCTCGATCAGCCCGTGATAGGCCGGATTTTGGTCCTTGTTGACGGTCTGCACCCGGCAGCTTCCATCCGCATGGGTGACGGCGGGGATGGCGTCCAGATGGGCTGGGTCTACCTGACCGGCGATGATCATGAAGGGGCTTTCCGCAGGGCCGTTAATATAATCCGGCAGCCGGCCCTCCAGACAGGATGGCGCGAAGGGGCGGAAGGATTCCCGGTGCTTGATTTCGGCATTGACCCTGGTCTTCATATCCGCCGGGCGCGGATCGGCCAGGATGGACCGGTTGCCAAGGGCCCGGGGGCCATATTCCGATCCCCCCGCGATGCGCCCTAAAATATCACCATCGGCCAGCCGGCGGGCCAGTTCGGCATTATCCGCCGGGCGCGCGGTGAGGCCATATTTGCGAAGTGCCCCCGGCAAATCACCGGGATCGTTGGGCTGGCCCAGATAGGCCGTGGTCATTTCGTGGCGCCGGGTTCCGCCCAAAGCGTAATAGCCCCAAAGGGCAGCGCCCAGGGGAATACCTTCGTCGGAAGCGGCGGGCTGAATGAACATGCCATCGAACAGATCGCTCCCCTTGATCTGGCCGTTGATGATGCAGTTGAGCGCGGCACCGCCGGCCAGGCACAGATTGGTTGAGCCTGTGCGCTCCCGCGTCAGGCGGGCCAGATGCAGGATGTCGGCTTCCAGGGTTTCCTGGGCCTGGCGGGCAAGATTGACCCAGAGCTCATTGATCAGCCCGGCCGGATCACCGCCCTCGAATCCCGCCATTCCCCTCATGCCGAAAACCGTCTGGTCGTGATTGATGAAAATACCGTCATGGCGCTCTTCATGGACGCTGACCTGATCGGCGCGGGGGAACTGATGGGCGAAACCGGCCAATGCCATGGTCTGACCGGCGCCGAATATGTCATAGCCCAGAAGTTCCGAAACCTTGTCGTAGAAAAAAGATGAATTCACGAAATTGTCGCGCCGGGGCTCGGTCACGGTGCCTTCAACGTAACTGTCGGCCAGATAGCCGTAGCGGTCCACCACCCGGAGCTTGCACCCGTCGCCCTGGTAGATTCCAGCCCCCCCTTCGACGATCAGAATCCCCGCATTGTCGAAGGGCGAGAGGAAATAGGCGCTGGCCGCATGGGCGTCCACATGGTTGATCCAGTGGGTCCGGGAGCGGTCCAGATTGATCGTCTGCTCGATCAGATAATTCCAGCGGTGATTATCGTCATAGCGCGGCTGGTAGCGGCGAAGCGCCTTTTCCAATCCAAACTGGGAGCGGGCCTCGGGCCAGGTCTCCAGATGGCGGTCGATGCAGATGGCGTCGATTTCGGCCAGACTGCCCAGCCCCATGGCATCCAGGCAATAATCGATGGCCATCAGGGGGTAGGCGAAGGAATGTTTGCGCCGGTTGAGGCGGGCCTCCGAAATGGCGATGATTTCCAAGGCTCCGCTCCGATCCGAAAGAATGGCGGCACCGGTATCATGACTGAAACATTTAAGACCGAGGACGATCATGGGCATTCCGCATGGAGGGTTGATGGTGAGGGCTCTCTTTTACAGGGCTTGCCGGACCCCGCATATGTTTGATTTGGGCCGAAAGCCCACGTAAGCTGTGCCCGGTGGGGCATTTCCCCTGGGATGGAAATGGAAATGGCGGCGGAAATAGAAGCTGATCCGGCCGAAATGGACGAGTCCGAAGAGGATCTGGATCCCGGCTCCGTGCCTGATTGGGAGACCATCCCGGGCATGGGCCGTGAGCGCGTCATTGCGGTCTGGCTATTGGTGCTTTCCGCCATGGTCTTCGCCATGGTCGTGCTGGGTGGCGTTACCCGTCTCACCCAATCGGGTCTTTCCATGGTCGATTGGCGGCCCCTGACCGGCTGGCTGCCGCCCATGAACGATGTGGAATGGAACGCCGTCTTCGAACGTTACCGCCAATTCCCCGAATATAAAGAGCTCAATTTCGGCATGGCGCTCCCCGAATTCAAATCCATCTTCTGGCTTGAATATCTGCACCGTTTGTGGGGCCGGCTGATGGGGGTGGTGTTTCTTCTGCCTTTCGCCTTCTTTCTCATCCGGGGCTGGGTCGGGTCCAGGCTTATCCCCCGCCTGGTGATCATTTTCGTTCTGGGCGGGCTGCAGGGCGTTCTTGGGTGGTACATGGTGCAAAGCGGCCTGGTGCTGGAGCCCGATGTAAGCCAATACCGCCTCACCGCCCATTTGGCGGCCGCACTATTAATCTATGGCTATATGCTATGGGTGGCGTTGGGCCTTTTGGGGGCCGGCAGGCTGGAGGATGTGCGCCAGGTGGCGGGACGCCGCTTCGCCATCGTGATCACCTGCTGGATAACCCTGACCATCATGTCGGGCGGTTTCGTCGCGGGGCTTGATGCCGGCCTGATCCATAACAGCTTCCCCCTCATGGAAGGCGCTGTGTTTCCGCCAGGCCTGATGGCCGAGAGCCCGTGGTATATCAATTTTTTCGAAAATCTGACCACGGTCCAGTTCGATCACCGCTTGTTTGCTGAATCCCTTATTTTGCTCATTTTGGTTTTTTGGCTGACCATGCGGCGCGATTTATGCGGCCGCCGGCGGCTTTTGCTGGACGGGCTGGCCCTGATGGCCCTGATCCAGCTATCCTTGGGTATCGCCACGCTTTTGTTGCTGGTGCCCGTTTCCCTGGCCGCCATTCATCAGGCCGGCGCATTTGTTCTTTTTACCCTCTCGCTGTGGCTGGTGCGGGAATTATCGGCCGGTTGAGAGACGTCCAATCTTTCTTCTACGGAGACAAAAATGACTTCCAAACTGCCTAATAATCTCGATGCCTGGTTCATGCCCTTCACCGCCAACCGCCAGTTCAAGGATAATCCGCGCCTTCTGGCCAGCGCCAAGGGGGTGCATTACACGACGACGGACGGGCGCCAGATCATCGATGGCACGGCTGGCATGTGGTGCGTCAATGCGGGCCATGGGAGGCCTGAAATCGTCGAAGCCGTGCAGGCCCAGGCGGCCGAGCTGGATTACGCGCCGCCCTTCCAAATGGGCCATCCGCCGGCCTTCGCCCTGGCCGAGAAGACCGCCGTCATCATGCCGGAAGGGCTGGATCACGTCTTTTTCACCAATTCGGGTTCGGAATCCGTCGATACGGCGCTGAAGATCGCGCTGGCCTATCACCGGGCCAAGGGCGAAGGCGGGCGCCGGCGCCTGGTGGGCCGGGCCAGGGGCTATCACGGTGTCGGTTTCGGCGGCATGTCGGTGGGTGGCATCGCCAACAACCGCCTGGCCTTCGGCAGCCTTTTGCCCGAAATCGATCATCTGTCCCACACGCACAATCTTGGCGAAAACGCCTATTCCAAAGGCCAGCCCGAATGGGGTGCCCATCTGGCCGATGAATTGGAAGGGCTGGTCGGCCTGCATGGTGCCAAGTCCCTGGCCGCCGTCATCGTCGAGCCCATGGCCGGCTCGACCGGCGTTCTGGTGCCGCCCAAAGGCTATCTGGAACGGCTCCGCCAGATTTGCGACACACATGGAATTTTGCTCATTTTCGATGAGGTGATTACGGGCTTCGGACGTCTGGGGGCGGCTACGGCGGCGGAACATCTCTCCATCACGCCGGATATGATCACCATGGCCAAGGGGCTGACCAACGCCGCCGTGCCCATGGGGGCGGTGATCCTCAGCAAGGACATCCATGACGGCCTGATGACCGGTCCTGAACAAGTGATCGAACTGTTTCACGGCTATACCTATTCCGGCCACCCCCTGGCCTGCGCCGCCGGTCTGGCCACACTGGATATCTATGCCAAAGAAGATCTGTTCGCCCGGGCCGCCGGGCTCGCCTCTTATTGGGAGGATGCGGTGCATGCGCTCAAGGGGCTGCCCCATGTGATTGATCTTCGCAATATTGGTCTGGTCGGAGCCGTTGAGCTAGAGGGACGGGTGGGCAAGCCGGGCAGCCGGGCCTATGATGTTTTCGTACGCTGTTTTGAACAAGGTGCGCTGGTCAGGCTGACCGGTGACATTATTGCGCTGTCGCCGCCCCTGGTTATCGAAAAGGACGAGATCGACCAACTTTTCCAGGTTCTGAGTGATGCACTTAAGTGGGTGGATTGACGATTGGTGCTCCTTCGGCGGCTTGGAATCCTCAGCCGTTCCGTCGTATAAGAGCAAGAACAATGCGGAGGAGACATGAGCGATTTGGAAGATAAATTCCGTCTGGTCACGCGCAGCGATTTCGATGGTCTGGTCTGCGCGGTACTGTTTCGGGAACTGGATATGGTGAAGGACATAAAGTTAGCCCATCCCAAAGACGTTCAGGACGGAACCATCCTGCTCGATTCAAATGATATCACGGCCAACCTGCCCTTCGATCCCCGGGTGCAGCGGGCCTTCGATCATCATGCCAGTGAAATGATCCGCCTGGACAAGGTGCCGGCGAATTACGTGAACGACCCCAAGGCGCCATCGGCGGCGCGGGTGGTTTATGAATTTTACGGTGGGCCGAACGCCTTCGTTAATGCCAACCCGGAAATGATGGATGCGGTGGATAAGGGTGATTCGGCCCAATTCTCCATGGATGAGGTGCTCTCCCCGGGGGGGTGGCCGTTGCTAAATTTCATTATGGATGCCCGCACGGGCCTGGGCCGCTTCCGCGATTTCACCATCTCCAATTACGAATTGATGATGGAACTCATCGAATATTGCCGCAATCACTCCATTGAAGAGATTCTGGCCCTGCCCCATGTCAAGGAACGGGTCGACCTTTATATGAGCTATCAGGAACAGTTCGTCGAACAGCTCAGGCGTTGCACCAAGGTTCACTCTAACCTGGTGATCCTTGATTTACGCCACGAGGAAGTGATCTATCCCGGCAACCGGTTCCAGATTTATGCCCTCTTTCCGGAAACCAATATTTCGATCCATGTGATCTGGGGATTGGAGAAACTGAACGTGGTCTTCGCCACCGGCAAATCCATTTTCAACCGTTCCTCCAAAACCGATGTGGGTAATCTGATGCTGCGCTATGGCGGTGGTGGTCACGAAGCGGCGGGCACCTGCCAGGTCAACGAAGAGGATGCGCCCAGAATACTTCAGGAATTGATCACCGAGATCAACAAAGACGGATAAATTTGCAATCCTTTGACCCAGCCATCAGTGGGCTCGATTGTGGGTAACGCAAGGAGATGAAGGCGCGGTGAAAAAAGCTTGGTTTCCCGGCTCCATGCCATTGGTTCTCGTGGGTTTCGTGCTTCTCGTTCTGCTGGGCAATTCGCTGACCGGCTGTTCAGACAGCGGCACATCCCTGGCCCGCGTCTTCGGTACGTTCCCCGGCCCCAGGGACACCGAACAAACCAGCCGTTTCCGCAATGCCTTCAACGCATTGTCCGATAAAAATCTGGAACAAGCCGAACAATTGCACCATTTCAACGATGCCTTCAGCCGGGTGCGTTCCGAATATATTTATGACACCAAGGAAAAGAAGCTGATCGACGCCGCCATCCACGGCATGGAGAAGCTGGGCACGCCTAAAGGCAAGGGCGATCCCCGCCTGCTGGTCGAGGCAGCGCTGGATTCGGTGATGGCTACCCTGGACCCCCATTCCAGCTATCTCAATCCGGATGAATACCGGGAATCCCAGGTGGTCACCAGCGGTGAGTTCGGCGGTTTGGGCATCGAGATCAACTTGAAGGACGGGTTCGTCCGGGTCATCCAGCCGATCGAGGATACGCCCGCCTACCGGGCCGGAATAAAGTCCGAGGACCTGATTACCCATGTGGACGGATTGTCCATCAAGGGCAAGAAAATGCGCGATATCGTCAGACTGCTCAGGGGCCGGCCCGGCTCCGACGTGCGCCTCACCATCAGCCGGGAAAAACTGACGCCGTTCCAGGTCACCGTGACCCGCGCCGTGATCCGCCTGCGCCCGGTGAAATGGCGCCTAGAAAAAAATGTGGCGGTCATCCAGCTTACCCAATTCATTCAGAATTCCGAAGAAGCCCTGGACAAGGCGATCACCCAAATCCGCGCCCGGCTGGGCAACCGGCTGAGTGGCGTGGTTCTAGATCTGCGCAACAATCCAGGGGGACTTTTAAGCCAGTCGGTCGCCGTTACGGATGCGTTGCTGGACCATGGTGAGATCGTCTCGATCCGCAACCGGCGGGGCTCAATGCGTGGTTTCTACGCGGAAGAGGGCGACCTGTTGCGAGGCCTGCCACTGGTCGTGCTGATCAACCGCAGTTCGGCCTCGGCCTCGGAAATCGTCGCGGGTGCCTTGCAGGACCATGGCAGGGCAACGGTTATGGGCCGGCGCTCATTCGGCAAGGGATCGGTGCAGACCATCACACCGCTGGATTGGGCCGGCGCGTTGCGCCTGACCACCTCGCTCTACTACCTGCCTTCTGGGCGGTCGATCCAGGGGGCGGGGATAAGTCCGGATATACCGATCCTGGGGGAGAAGGACATGAATGCGGGCCGCGAGGAAAATCAGCCACGCGCCCTGACCGATACCGGAGCCAAGCCATCCCGGCGGGCTGCCCGGACTCAACTGCCTGAAAAAGATTGCCCGGCGGCCGGTGCCAAGAAGGATGACCGCATCCTGGGCTGTGCCCTGGTTTATCTGAAGGCCGGCACGGCGCGCAAATTCCTCAGCCTGATCGGAACCCGGCAGAGCCTTTAAGGGGGGCAGCAATAACGTGACCGACCAGGCGCAATTAAAACGGATTGGTCTGGCCACCCTTTCGCTATTTTGGTTTTCGCCTTCGATTTAGCCACGCCGCTGGGTGTTGCAGGGGGCGTACCCTATGTGGCCCTTGTCCTTTGCGGCATCTGGTTTCCCAGGCAAGGGCACGTCCATATATTGGCCTGGGTGTCTTCGGCACTCACTGTTCTGGGCTTTTTTCTATCGCCGGAGGCCGGCACCCCATGGGTCGTGCTGGCCAACCGGGGACTGGCCCTGTTTGCCATCTGGATCACGGCCTTGCTCATTGCGCACCGCAAGGGAACGGAACTTGCGCTCAGCTTCAACGAACAACGTTTCCGCGATTTCGCCGCCTCGGCGGCTGACCGGTTCTGGGAGACCGATGACGAACATCGCTATACCTACCTCTCCCACAATCCAGCTATTTCCCGTAGCTTGAGTGCCGAAGCCGCCCTTAGAAAAAGAAGATGGGAACTCCCAAGCGCCGATGCAAACAAGGATATCTGGCCGGCCCATCGGCCGATCTCGAAGCCAACCGCCCGTTTCAGAACTTCAGATATACCTATATGGATGTTTCCGGAAAGGAAGCCTATCTCCGGGTAAATGGTCTCCCGTTCTTCGATGATGAAGGAAAATTCATGGGCTACCGGGGAACGGCTATTGACGAGACCGCGGAAATCGTCGCCCAGGAAAAGATGGAAGAAGCGCGGCGCAGATTTATCAACGCGCTTGATGACGCACCGGTCGGCATCGTCCTGTGGGACAGGGAGGACCGTTTTGTTAGGCAGAACGCACAATATAAGGCCTTGCGGCCGGAAGGGAGCGGCTTCCTTTTCCCGGGTGTAACTTATGAGGAATCTATCCGCACCCTGGCCGGTATGGGGGAGATCGAGCAGGCCATCGGGCGGGAAGAAGTCTGGATCGTGGAGCACCTGAAAGACCACCGGGTCAAGCCCCGCGACGAGGAATTCAGGAGCCGCGGCAAATGGTACAATCTTCGCGATTCACTATTGCCCGACGGCGGCACCATCGTGATCCTTTCCGATATCACCCGGCAGAAGGAACTGGAAGCTGATCTGCGCCAGGCTCAGAAACTGGAAACCATCGGCACGCTGGCCGGCGACATCGCCCATGATCTGAACAATATCCTGACCCCCATGTTCGGTTCCATCGAGTTCGCCATGGAAGGCGCGCCCGCCGATGGCGAACTGCGGGCGGAACTGGAAGTAATTCTCAAATCGGCCCAGCGGGCGCGCGACACCGTCAGGCAATTGCTTTCTTTCAGCCGCCAAGAGGTTCAGGAAAGGCAAACGGTCGGGATGGATGCGCTGATCGGACAGGCACTGGAACTGTTTGGCACTTCCAAGCCGGGGAATATCGAGATCATCCGCGAACTGGATACGGCCTGCCCGCCCATCCACGTCAATCAAAACCAATTGCACCAGGTAATCCTTAACTTGTTGCTCAATGCCCAATACGCCATGAAGGATGACGGCGGAAAGCTAAGCATCCATCTGGACGGCTGCTTGCTGGATGAGGCTTCAGCCGCCTCTCATCCGGGTTTGGCGCCCGGTCCCCATGTCTGCCTGTCGGTCAGCGACACCGGCACCGGCATGGATGCGCAAACCAGGGAACGTATCTTTGAGCCCTTCTTTGCCACTGAGGATGTTGGCGAAGGCACGGGGCTGGGCCTGTCAACGGCGCACGGCATTATCACTGCCCATGGCGGCATCATCAGCGTGGAAAGCGAGCCGGGCAGGGGGCCATCTTCGCGGTCATCCTGCCGGCAGTGGTATAAGCGCTAGAGCGTTTCATGATTTATCGGAATCGGGTTTAGGATTCCCATAGGCGTCG
>CAZBQG010000074.1:0-17353 GCA_964493945.1 uncultured Rhodospirillaceae bacterium | reverse complement strand
CGGGTTTGAGTCTGCTGGATATCGGCTGCGGCGGCGGAATCCTGTCCGAACCCATGGCCCGGCTGGGCGCCAGGGTAACGGGCATCGATGCCGCCGAGCGCAATATCGCCATCGCGTCGGCCCATGCCGGGGAACTGGGGCTTGAGATCGAATATGCCTGCCAACTGCCCGAGGAACTGGCCGATCAGGGGAAGAATTTCGATGTGGTGCTGAATATGGAGGTCATGGAGCATGTGGCCGATCTGGATGCGTTCGTGCAGGCCTCGGCCGGTCTGGTGGCGCCGGGGGGCGCTACGGTCATCGCCACCCTGAACCGGAGCTTGAAATCCCTGGCCCTGGCAAAAATAGGCGCCGAATATGTGCTGCGCTGGTTGCCCCGGGGAACCCATGATTGGCGGAAATTCGTCAAGCCCGAAGAATTAAAGACCCATCTTGGCCGGGCCGGATTCAAAATAGGGCAACTCAAGGGAATGACTTATAATCCGTTCAGTACCGAATGGCGCCTGAGCGAGGATACGGAAGTAAATTATCTGGTTTTTGCCATCCGGGGTTAACAAGCCGGGAGTAATCCTCGCTTTCAGGAATCCTTGCGCCGTTTCCAGGGAATCCGCTGAATTTCAATTTCTTCCTCGACCAGTTCCTCGGCTTCCTGTTTCGTCGCCTCGCCATAAATGCCCCGTTCCTCGGCCTCGCCATGGTGAATGGAGCGAGCTTCTTCCGCGAATTTGTCGCCCACATCCTCGAAATTATCCTCCACCTTGCGGCGCAGCATATCCAGATCGCTGAGCACCTTGCGAGCGACCTGCTGGGCGCGCTGTTCGCTGTTCTCGCCCCTGGAACTGTTAAGTTTGGGCGCCATGGGTGCCTTATCCACGCCCCCGTCACCGCAGATCGGGCACTCGATCTCACCCTTGGCGGATTGGGTGTCATAAGTCGCCCCATCGCGGAACCAGCCCTCGAACTCGTGGGCGTTGGAACATTTGAGCTGATAAAGAATCATATACTCCGTGGTCCCCGTTTTTTTATAGCCTTTGGTCAAAAAGCTTTATATTAAATCCGGCTACTTGCCAAGTATCGGCTGAAATTGGTTAAAAAATGGAAAATATGGCTCCGCCCCGCTACGTCTATAACGCACCCGCCGGAACCGTCCGGCGCAAACCCGGTGAATGGGTCGAACGTTTCGCGCCTCTGGTTCCCGCCGACGGGCCCGTTTTGGACCTGGCCTGCGGCGAAGGGCGGCACACGATGTTCTTTCTAGACAGGGGCCATCCCGTTCTGGCCGTGGATCAGGTGACCGAAGGGGTGGAGGATTTGGCCAGCCGGCCCGGCGCCGAAATCCTCAGGGCCGATCTGGAGAACGGCAATCCATGGCCCTTGGAAGGGCGCCGCTTCGCCGGTATCGTGGTTACCAATTATCTGCACCGCCCTCTATTTCCCCATATTCTTGCTGCTCTGGAGGAAGGCGGGGTTCTTTTGTATCAGACTCTGGCATTAGGCCATACCCGCAAGGGGAGGCCCAGCAATCCCGAATTTCTTTTGGCACCGGGCGAATTGCTGGACATCGTCGGCGGAGAACTCAGCGTGGTTGCCTTCGAGCAGGGCAGGGTGGGTGAGAACAAACAGGCCGTGACGCAGAGGATTTGCGCGATCAGGAAACCGCCCGGGCAGGCGATGGACGATATTCCCCTCCATCCCGATCCTGACTTCGGGGCTCCATAAACTCCCTGTCATGGATGAGAGAAGGCAGTTTGCTTCTGGCCTGGGCCACCTTTTCCATGTCGACTTCGGCCAGGACGAACCCCACCTCCTCGCCGCCATCGGCCAGAATTTCACCCCACGGATCGACAATCAATGAATGGCCATAGGTTTCGCGCCCCTCGGCATGTTGGCCGCATTGGGCGGGGGCCAGCAGGTAGCAGCCGTTCTCGATGGCCCGGGCCTGATTGAGCACATGCCAATGGGCCCTTCCTGTGGGCCGGGTGAAGGCCGAGGGAACGCTCAGCATCTCCGCACCTGCCTGGGCAAGTTGGCGGTATAGCGTGGGAAAGCGGAGATCGTAACAAATGGTCATGCCCAACTGCCCCCAGGGCGTGGACGCCAGAACCGCCTCGCTGCCGGGCTGGTAGGTGGCGGATTCCTTATAGGACTCAGTGCCCAGATCCACATCGAACATGTGGATTTTATCGTAACTGGCGCACAGGCTTCCCTGATCGTCCAGCAGGTAGCCCCGGTTGGCGATGCGCCCACTGTCCAGCAATACGGGGATCGAGCCGATCAGAAACCAGGCCTCAGTCTCACGGGCCAAATCCTCAAACCCCTGAAGTGCTTCATTGGAATGTTCGGTGGGTGCTTTCTGTTTGAGCAGCCTGGTCTTGGGCTCCAGCAGGCCGACGCATTCAGGCGTGGTAATGAAATCGGCCCCGGCGTCTCGGGCGCGTCTGGCCAGATCACCTGCGGCGGTCAGATTGGGTCCGATATCGCGGGCCGAATTGGTTTGCAGGCAAGCCGCTTTGAAAACTCCGGTCATAAGCGTCTTTTACGACGCCTGGAGCAATCCGTCCAATTCGCCCTTTTTCTCCAAGGCATAAAGTTCATCGCACCCGCCCACATGCTGGCCATCGATGAAGATTTGCGGCACCGTCCGCCCACCCCCGGCCCGGTCGATCATCTCCGATTTGCGGCTGGGATGGAACATGACGTCGATCTCGTTGTATTCGACACCCTTATCCTTGAGCAATCCCTTGGCGTGAAAGCAAAATCCGCAAAAAGGCGAGGTATAAATATCTATCTGAGCCACCATTCTCTCCAAAAAAACGCCGTCACCGTAATCAATTAGGTTCCATCCGCATCAAATGCCAGTAACGATCCCGTCAGGCGCCCATGTCCCGGCCCGCCTGGGCGCGCACCACTCGGGCCAGGGTCAGCACATCGACGGCCCCGGCGCCGGCCCTGAGCAAAGCCCGGGCCGAGGCGCTCGCGGTGGCACCGGTGGTCAGCACGTCATCAACCAATATAACGCGCTTGTCTTTTAATCGCCCGGCGGCACGCTTTTCAACGGCGAAGGCACCGGCCAGATTGGCCCGCCTTTGGGCCCGCGTCAGCCGGCCCTGGGTTGAGGTTCTCTTGATACGCCTCAGCAGATTTGGAGGGTTTTCACATCCCCCTAGGCGGGCCACTTCTCGGGCCAGAAGCTGTGCCTGATTGTAGCGGCGCCCAAAAAGACGCGTCCAATGAAGCGGCACGGGCACCACCAGACCGGCATCTTCCAGCAAATCGGCACCGGCCCTGGCCAGCCAGGCACCATAGGTCGGCGCCGCATCGGTACGGTCGGCATATTTGAAAGCCAAGATCAGATCGCGGCTGGCATCATCATAGATCATCACCGCGCGGGCCCGCTCAAAGACGGGCGCTTCCCGCGTGCATTCTCCGCAAAGGGCATAGGGGCCCAGATCATAGGCAAAGGGCAGGCCGCAAGCCGCGCATTGGGGTGCGGTAATGAAACTAACACCCTGCCAGCAGGCGGGGCACAAGGTGCCCGCCGCCTCGGTCAGGGCCCGGCAGTGCAAACATTGGGGCGGAAACAGCAAATCAAGGGCGCGCCCGGCAAAGGGGCGGAGCAGGTCTTTCACTCCCGGGCTGAGGGGAGCGTGAATGATTTCTTCGTTGCGGCGTGGCTGGGCCATGTCCCATTAAAGCCCGGCGCCAAAAGCTGGGCAAGATGGTATAAGCCCCCATGCAAGGGGTTCCGGAAATTTTTAACCGCCAGGCCGTCAGGGCGCACCGCCAGCGCGCCGCCGCCAAATTGGGCGAGCATGATTTTCTATTCAGGGAGGCCGGAGAAATGCTGGCCGACCGGCTGGACGATGTGCGCAGGGATTTCCCCATGGCCCTCGACCTCGGCTGTCACACCGGGCAAATGGGGACCCTTCTGGGCCCCCGGGGGGCGATCCGGATTCTGGTTCAATGCGATCAGTCCTGGTCCATGGCCGGACAGGCGGGCGGCATGGCCGTCATCGGCGACGAGGAATTTTTGCCGTTTGCGCCAGCCAGTTTTGATCTGGTGCTCAGTTGTCTGAGCCTGCATTGGGTCAATGATCTGCCGGGCAGCCTGATCCAAATCCGCCACGCCCTCAAACCGGGCGGGCTGTTTCTGGCTGCTTTGTTCGGAGCCGGCACCTTGAGCGAGCTGCGCCAGTCCTTCGATCAGGCAGGCACCCAGAACGCCGTCTCGCCTTTCGCCGATATCCGCGACGCGGGCGCCCTCATGCAGCGGGCCGGCTTCGATCAGCCGGTGGTGGACCGGGATATTTTGACCGTTTCCTACGGCGATCCCTTCGCCCTGATGCACGATCTCCGGGGCATGGGAGAAGGCAATGCGCTGATGGACAGGCGGCGCAATTTCACATGCCCCACATTGATGCAGGCAATGGCCACCCATTACGGCGAGACCCATGCCGATAGCGATGGGCGAATTTCCGCCAGTTTCGAAATTCTTCAATTGACCGGCTGGGCGGGGGAGGATTGACGGATTCATGCATTTTCCCACCCCATTGATCGAAGCCAGGCTGATCAAGCGCTATAAGCGGTTCCTGGCCGATATGGAAATGCCAGACGGCTCCATGGTCACCGCCCATTGCGCCAATTCGGGCTCCATGGTGGGGCTGAAGGAGCCGGGATCCAGGGCGTGGCTGTCACGGGCGACCAACCCGAAAAGAAAGCTGGCCTTCACTTGGGAGCTGATCGAGGCCGACGGCGCCCTTGTCGGCATCAATACAAGCCTTCCCAACAAACTGGCCCAGGAAGCCATCCTGGCCGGACGCATTCCCCAATTGACGGGCTATGGGGATATCCGGCGGGAAGTTCCCTACGGGAAAAATTCACGCATCGACCTATTGCTTGAAGGCCCCGGCAAACCTAAATGTTTTGTAGAGCTGAAAAACGTCACCTTGAAACGGAACGGGCAGGCCCAATTTCCGGACGCGGTCACCGCCAGAGGCACCAAGCATCTGGGTGAATTGACCGATCAGGTTAAGGCCGGTGCGAGGGCAGTGATGCTCTATCTCGTACAGCGGGAAGATTGCAAGATGTTCTCTATCGCGGACGACATTGATCCGAGCTATGATGCGGCCTTCGCTCAGGCACTTGGCGCCGGAGTGGAAATGTTGTGTCATAGCTGCCGGATTTCGGAAACGGTCATCGAGGTGGCCGGACCCTTGCCTTTCCGGCCCCGGACGGACTAAGACTGAGTAGCAGGGTAACCGCCATTTAAATCAGTGGTGGGGGGAAATCGGAGTTAGGCAAATTGGACGCTGAAACAAGAAGCATAAAAATCCACTATGAAGAGGGGTTTGAGGGCATGCGCCGGGCCGGAAAGCTGGCCGCCCAGACCCTGGACTTCATCACCCCCCATGTGCAGCCGGGCGTCACCACGGCTGCGCTGGACGATCTGTGCGCCCAGTTCATCAATGACGGCGGCGGCATATCGGCGCCGCTCAATTACCGGGGGTTTCCCAAATCCATCTGCACCTCGGTCAATCACGTGGTCTGTCACGGCATTCCGGGCGACAAGGTTCTGGCCGACGGCGACATCATCAACATCGACGTGACGCCCATCTGCGACGGCTGGCACGGGGATTCGAGCCGCATGTATTTCGTTGGCAATGTCAGCGTCAAGGCCAAACGCCTGGTGGAGGTCACCTATGAAGCCCTGATGCGGGCCATCGCCGTGGTCCGGCCGGGCGCCACGGTGGGCGATATCGGCCATGCCGTGGAAAGCTTCGTCAAGCAACAAAGATATTCGGTGGTCAGGGATTTTTGCGGCCATGGGTTGGGACGCATCTTTCACGACGCCCCCAACATCCTGCATTTCGGCAAGCCGGGCCAGGGTGCCGCCCTCCGCGAAGGCATGTTCTTCACCATCGAGCCCATGGTCAATGCCGGGCGTCACGAAGTGAAAATCCTTGGCGATGGTTGGACGGCGGTCACCCGGGACCGCTCCCTCTCAGCCCAATTCGAACACACCATCGGGGTGACCAAGGATGGCTGCGAGGTATTTACACCCTCGCTGAATGGCCTGCAGTGCCCACCCTATGAAGGGGCTCTGGTCGGCTCCGGGCAGTGAACGCCAAACCCCATTATATTGGGCACCGCAAGAGGCTGCGCGAGCGCTTCGCCAAGAAACTGGATGCATTGCCCGATTATGAGATGCTGGAACTGGTCCTGTTCATGGCCAAGGCCAGAGGCGATGTAAAGCCGCTGGCCAAGCGGCTGATCGAGCGTTTCGGCAGCTATGCCAGAACCATCAGCGCCGACGAACGTGAACTGAAAGAAGTAAAAGATGTGGGCGATGCGGTGGTTACCGCCTTCCGCACCGTGCGCGAGGCCGCCGTGCGCCTAGCCCGGGACGAGGTGATCGGCCAGCCCGTGCTGAGTTCCTGGCAGGCTTTGCTGGATTATTGTCAGGCTTCCATGGGATACGCCAAGACCGAACAGTTCCGCCTGTTCTATCTCAACCGCAAGAATGCCGTCCTCGCCGATGAATTGCAGCAAGAAGGCACGGTGGATTTCACCCCGGTCTTCCCACGCGAAGTGGTCAAGCGGGCGCTGGAACTGGGGGCGACGGCGATCATCATGGTCCATAATCATCCGAGCGGTGATCTGGAACCTTCCGATGACGACATCACCATGACCCGCGAAATCAAGGAAGCAGCGGAAAAACTAGGCATCGTTTCGCATGATCATGTGATCATCGGCAAAGGCGGAACGACCAGCTTCAAATCCGCCGGCTATCTTTAGTCCATAAGGCCAATTCGGGGGGAAAGGGCCATCATCATTATCGCGCGCGTTTTTCTGCCTTTCGCCCTGGGCCATTTTCTGTCTTACGTATTGCGCATGATCAACGCCGTGATCGCGCCCGACCTGGTGCGCGATATCGGGCTGGATGCGGCCCAGCTCGGTTTCCTGACCAGCGCTTATTTTCTGGCTTTTGCCGCCTTCCAACTGCCGCTGGGTCTTTTGCTGGACCGCTTCGGGCCGCGCCGGACAGAGGCGGCCCTGCTTTTGTTCGCCGGGGCGGGTGCGCTTGTCTTCGCCCTGGCCCAGTCTTTTGAAATGCTTATCGCGGGCCGCATCCTGATCGGCTTTGGCCTGTCGGCCGGCCTGATGGCTTCCCTCAAGGCCTTTGTCTTGTGGCTGCCCAAGGAACGCTGGTCTTTTGCCAATGGCTGCATCCTGGCGGTCGGCGGGCTGGGCGCCCTGACCGCCACGGTGCCCATTGAGGCGGCGCTGGGGATCACCGACTGGCGGGGCGTCATTACGGTCCTGGCCGGAGTTTGCGTCGCGGCCAGCGCCATATTGTTTTTCGTCACCCCGGAGCCCCCAAGGAATGAAAATGCACCCCAGGCGCAGGCGGAAAGCTGGGTCATGCAGATGAAAGGCATCGTGCGGGTCTATTCCAGCCCCGTATTCTGGCGCTATGTCATCCCCCCATTTGCCGCCGTCGCCACCATGTTCGCAATCCAGAGCCTGTGGGCTGGCCCGTGGATGCGCGACATGGCCGGGTTGGGCCGGAACGAGGTGGCGGGCGGGCTGTTCATCCTATCGCTGTCGCAGATCATCGGCTATCTGGTGGCCGGCTATCTGGCCGGATATTTGTTCAGCAAGGGTATCAAGTCCATCACCACGGCCATCACCGGCATGGTGCTGTTCGTGCCGGTCCAAGTGCTTCTTCTGTTTGAATGGTCTTCCAATATATTGCCCATCTGGTTCGCCTTCGGCTTCGTCATCTCTACCACATCCCTGAGCTACGCCGCGCTAAGTCAGAATTTCCCGCCCGAAATGTCAGGCCGGGTGAATACCAGCGCCAATGTGTTGTTCTTTTCCGGAGCTTTCGCGGCGCAAGCCGGCATGGGCTGGCTGATCAATCTTTGGCCAGTGCAGGCGGGCGGCGGCTATGCGCCTGAAGGCTATATGGCGGCCTTCGGGACCATGCTGGGTTTGCAGGTTTTGGCACTTATCTGGTTTTTCGTGGCTCCCTTGATCTTGCCCCGTTCCAGGGGCGCCTGATATAACTGGCTCCCAACCACCGCCTTAATCCGGGGAACGCCCATGATTCCGCGCTATTCCCGCCCGCAGATGGCCGCCATCTGGGAGCCTGCCAACAAATTCCGCATCTGGCTTGAGATCGAGAGCCATGCCTGCGACGCCCAGGCCGATCTGGGCGTCATCCCCCAAAGCGCCGCCCAGGCCGTGCGCGAGCGGGGTGAGTTCAATATCGAGCGCATCGACGAGATCGAGCGCGAAACCCACCACGATGTGATCGCCTTTCTCACCAATCTGGTCGAATATGTGGGCGACGAAGCCCGCTTCGTTCATCAGGGTATGACGTCGTCCGATGTTCTGGATACCTGTCTGGCCATGCAACTGACCCAGGCGGCCGATCTGCTGCTGGAAGACCTGGATGGGCTGCTGGAAGCCCTGGAGCGGCGCGCCCGGGAATTCAAGGATCTGGTCTGCATGGGGCGCTCTCACGCGATCCATGCCGAGCCCACCACCTTCGGCCTCAAGTTGGCCGGCCATTATGCCGAATTCGCCCGCAACAGAACCCGCCTGGAAGCGGCCCGGGCTGAGATCGCCACCTGCGCCATTTCCGGCGCCGTCGGCACCTTCGCCAATATCGATCCAAGGGTCGAAGCCCATGTGGCGGCCAAGATGGGCCTGACGCCGGAACCGGTCTCAACCCAGGTCATTCCCCGCGACCGCCATGCCGCCTTTTTTGCGGCGCTGGCCATCATCGCCAGCGGCGTCGAGCGCCTGGCCACCGAGATCCGGCACTTGCAGCGGACCGAAATGCGCGAGGCGGAAGAATATTTCGCGCCGGGCCAGAAGGGCTCTTCGGCCATGCCCCATAAGCGCAATCCGGTGCTGACGGAAAACCTGACGGGTCTGGCCCGCGTTGTCCGCTCCGCCGTCGTACCGGCCTTGGAAAATGTCACCTTGTGGCATGAGCGGGATATTTCTCATTCCTCGGTGGAACGGATGATCGGGCCCGACGCCACGGTCACCCTAGATTTCTCCCTGAGCCGCCTGACGGGCGTGGTGGACAAGCTAGTAGTCAATCCGGATGCCATCCAGGCCAATCTTGATGCCCTGGGCGGGCTGATCCATTCCCAACGCGTTTTGCTGGCCTTAACGCAAGCGGGCATGAGCCGGGAAGATGCCTATGAAGCCGTGCAAAGAAATGCCATGAAGGTATGGGGCGAAGGTGCCGATTTCCAAAGCCTGCTGGCCGGCGATGAAAAGGTGACGGCCCTGCTGAGCGCGGATGAATTGGCTGATTTATTTGATCTCGGCTATCACACCAAGAATGTGGATACCATCTTTGCGCGGGTTTTCGCCAAAGACTGAGGTTATTTTTCTTCTTCCCCGCCCTGTCCGAAGGTCTTGGGCGAGGTGCCCAGATATTCCTCTTCGTCCTTCGTATTGTCCCGGCCCAGCGCCTCGTTGCGGTGAGGGAAGCGGCCGAAGCGCCTGATCAGGTCGCGGTGCTCGATGGCCGAATTCAAAGAGCGCTCCTCATCCAGGGCGTGAGCCAGCGCAACGCCGATATCCTGATCTTCGGCATTTTCCGAATGGACAAAAGGAAGTCTCAAAAACAAGCGGTGCCATTTGCCCAGCCCGGCGCCCAGATTTAGGCCGCGGGCCCGGCGGGCCAAAATAAGCGCCATGGGGTCGGTGGCGAAGGCACGGGCCGTGCCGCGAAACAGATTGCGCGGAAATTGATCCAGCAGGATGATCAGGGCGAGAAGCCCCTCCGGCGTTTCAGCCATGCCGTCCAATTCGCCGCGCCCGGCGGCCTCATGGGCGGTAAGAAACCCGCTGCGGATTTCCTCGTCGAACTGGGGCGTGGATTTGAACCAGATATCCCTCCGTTCAGGGGATTCGGTTTCGCCGAACCAGAAATTCAGAACCTGGCCCGCGAGATTTTCGCCCACGCCCGAAGCTCGGCTAATCGGTTAGCTCCCGGGTGGCGACTTCATAAAATTCAATCAATTTTTCGCGCACATTTTCTTCCGTTATGGGTGCGTCCCGCTCGTCTATATCCTTCATCACCTTGCGAATCACATCTTCGTCGCCGGCCTCTTCCAGATCGGAAAGGACGACCTCCTTGGCATAGGCATCGGATTCCGCGCTGGGCAGCCCGAAACGTTCCGCCAGCCACAGTCCCAGATATTTGTTGCGCCTTGCCGCTACCTTGAATTCAGTCTCCGCATCCAGCTTGAACTGGGTTTCGTTGGAGGATGCGTTGGGTTCGAAACTGTCAGCCATTTTCTGTCTCTCCTGGTTTGGTAATCCTTGGGCGGCTCTTTAACTCTACCCGGCCCGCTTGGCAAGCAAACATAGATTAAAACCCCCAAAGGACCAAACCCCTATGGCATACAGCGGCCGCATTGAATAAGTTCGGCCCATGTGCACCTTGGTCATCCTTATCCGGCCCGGCCATGACTGGCCGGTCATCATCGGCGCCAACCGGGACGAAAAAACCGGCCGGCCCTGGAAGTCACCGGCAGGCCATTGGCCCGACCGGCCGGGCGTGGTGGCCGGCCAGGATGTGCTGGCCGGTGGCACATGGCTGGGGGTAAATGAGTTTGGCCTGGCAGCCGGCATTCTCAACCGCAAAGGATCCCTTGGCCCCAAGGAAGGGTTCCGCAGCCGGGGCGAATTGCCGCTGGAAGCGCTCGATCACGCCGATGCGGCGGATGCGGCTATGGCGCTGGGCGATCTGGAGGCAAGCAGCTACCGCCCCTTCAATATGGCCATCGCCGATAACCGGGACGCCTATTGGCTGCGCCTGGCCGAAGGAGAGAGCGATGGGGTCCAGGTATCCAGTTTGCCGCCGGGCATTTCCATGATCACCTCAGGCGAGCGCAACGATACGGGCCTGGCCCGCATCCGCACTTATTTACCCCTATTTCAAAAGGCCAGCCCGCCCGATCCGGCCCAGATGGATTTCACCGCCTGGCAAGGTCTGTTGGGTGGGCGAATCTTCGATGCGGGTTCGGGTCCGGAAGGCGCCATGTGCATGGCCCCAAAGGACGGTTTCGGCACCCTGACCTCGTCCCTGATCGCCCTTCCGGAGTCCGGCCAGGGGGGTGGAAAACCGCTCTGGCTCTTCTGTCCAGCCCCTCCCGGCGAGGGTCAATTCGCCCCTGTGGACATCTAGGGGAAAACCCTTCGAATGTCCGTTGTCATGGTTTCGGACTCTTGCTATAGAACTTGTTCATGGGCCAAATCCCAGCACCCTAACCCTTAACGGGATTTCCAGCATGGCGAGACGCAGACAGTTATACGAAGGCAAGGCAAAAGTCACTTTCGAAGGGCCCGAACCGGGCACCATCGTGCAGTACTACAAGGACGATGCGACGGCCTTCAACAACAAGAAAAAAGGCACGATCACCGGCAAAGGCGTGATCAATAACCGCATCTCGGAATTTCTCATGATCCGGTTGGCCGAAATCGGCATTCCCACCCATTTTGTCCGGCGCCTGAACATGCGCGAACAGCTGGTCCGCGAAGTGGAAATCGTGCCCATCGAGGTGGTCGTGCGCAATGTGGTGGCCGGATCACTGGCCAAGCGCTTCGGCATGGAGGAGGGCAAGCCCCTGCCCCGCTCCATCGTCGAATTCTATTACAAAAACGACGATCTGGACGATCCCATGGTGGTCGAGGAACATATCACCGCCTTCGGCTGGGCCACCACCCAGGAGTTGGACGAGATGATTTCCATGTCGCTCCGGATAAATGATTTTCTCACCGGGTTATTCCTGGGCGTCGGCATCCGGCTGATCGATTTCAAGCTGGAATATGGGCGGCTTTGGGAAAACGAACAGATGCGCTTGGTGCTGGCCGATGAAATCAGCCCCGACAGTTGCCGTCTGTGGGACGCCAATACAGATGAAAAGATGGACAAAGACCGTTTCCGCCGCGATATGGGCAGCATCGAGGAAGCCTATCAGGAAGTGGCAAGGCGCTTAGGGATATTGCCCGAAAGCGGCCCCGGCGACCCCGAAGGCCCGACGGCCATCCAATAGGCGCAAACCAAGTGAAGGCCAAAATCCACGTGACGCTCAAGACGGGCGTGCTGGACCCTCAGGGCAAGGCGGTAGGCCAAGCCCTGGGCGCGCTGGGGTTTGAGGGCGTCGGCGAAGTGCGCCAGGGGAAATATCTGGAAATTGATCTCGACGGCGGCGACGCCGATGAAGCCCGCCAAAAAGTCGATGATATGTGCCGCAAGCTGCTGGCCAACACGGTGATCGAAAATTACGAAATCGATATCGAAAGTTAGGGAGCACCGGTTAAACACCCCATGAAGGCCGCACTCATACAATTTCCCGGGTCCAACCGCGAGCGCGACATGGTGCTTGCCCTGGAAGCGGCTCTGGGTGCCCCGCCGGTCATGGTCTGGCACGCCGATAGAGATTTGCCCAAGGTGGATTTGATCGTCCTGCCCGGCGGGTTTTCCCATGGCGATTATCTCAGGGCCGGAGCCATGGCGGCCCGCTCACCGGTGATCGAGGCGCTTAAGCGCAAAGCCCTGGAAGGCGTGCTGGTGCTGGGGGTGTGCAACGGCTTTCAGATATTGACCGAGGCGGGGCTTTTGCCGGGCGCCCTGATGCGCAACCGGGGGCTCAATTTCATCTGCAAGGATGTGCATCTCAAGGCAGAACGCACCGACACAGCGTTTGCGCGCAATTTCGATGACGGCCAGGTGCTACGCGTGCCCGTCGCCCATCATGACGGCAATTATTTCGCCGATAAGGAAACCCTGACCATGCTGGAAGGCGAAGGGCGCGTTGCCTTTCGCTATTGCGCACCGGACGGCGAAGTAAGCGATGAGGCCAACCCCAACGGATCGCAAGGCAATATCGCCGGCATCTACAATAAAGGCGCTACTGTCTTGGGCATGATGCCCCACCCGGAAAACGCTACCCATGAAAGTTTCGGCGGATTGGGCGGAGCACCTTTATTTGCCGGCCTGGCGGAGGCCCTGGCATGACCGCCATCACTCCCGAAATGGTCGCCGAACACGGGCTGTCGGGCGAGGAATATGACAAGATTCTGGAAATTCTGGGCCGCGAGCCAAACCATACCGAGCTGGGTATCTTTTCGGTCATGTGGTCCGAACATTGTTCCTATAAATCATCGAAAAAATGGCTCAAGACACTGCCCACCGAAGCACCCTGGGTGATCTGCGGACCGGGCGAAAATGCCGGCGTGATCGATATCGGTGACGGGCTTTGCGCTATCTTCAAGATGGAGAGCCATAACCACCCGTCTTACATCGAGCCTTACCAAGGTGCGGCGACCGGCGTCGGCGGCATATTGCGCGACGTCTTCACCATGGGAGCCCGCCCGGTGGCCAATCTCAACGCGCTTCGGTTCGGCGCCACGGATCATCCCCGCACCCGCCATCTGGTGGGCGGCGTGGTGGCCGGCATCGGCGGATACGGCAATTGCATCGGCGTACCCACGGTGGGCGGGGAATGCGAATTTCATTCTTCATATGACGACAATATATTAGTCAATGCCATGACCGTCGGCATCGCGCCGCAAGACAGGGTCTTTTATTCAGAAGCCAGCGGCATCGGCAATCCGGTCGTTTATGCGGGCTCCAAGACGGGACGGGACGGCATTCATGGCGCGACCATGGCATCCACCGAATTTTCCGAAGATACGGAGGAAAAGCGCCCCACTGTACAGGTGGGCGATCCCTTTACGGAAAAGCTTTTGATCGAAGCCTGCCTGGAACTAATGAATACGGACGCCATCGTCGCCATCCAGGATATGGGTGCCGCGGGCATCACCTGTTCTTCGTTTGAGATGGCGTCGAAGGGCGGTCTGGGCGTGGAAATCGATCTCGATCAGGTGCCGGCCCGGGAGACGGGCATGACGGCATATGAGCTATTGCTGTCGGAAAGCCAGGAGCGCATGCTCATGGTCCTCAAGCCCGGCCGCGAAGACCAGGCCCGGGCCGTCTTCGAAAAATGGGAATTGGATTTCGCCATCATCGGCCATCTGACCGATACGGGCCGCATGGTGCTGGCCAAGGATGGCCAAACAGCCGCCGATCTGCCCATCGATCCTTTGGCGCTTGCTTCGCCCGAATATGACCGGGACTGGGTGGTGCCGGCCAAGGCGCAAGCAATTGAGCCCGGAGATGTTCCGGCGCCCGGTGATCCGCTTGAAGCCCTTAAAACCATGATGGGTGGGGATCATCTGGCGTCGAGGCGCTGGATCTGGGAGCAATATGACCATCTGGTGCGGGGCGACACGGTAGCCCGCCCCGGCGGCGATGCGGCCCTGGTCAGGGTCGAGGGCACGAACAAGGGCCTGGCCGTGACCAGTGATTGCTCGCCCCGCTATTGCGTCGCCGACCCCTTTGAGGGTGGGAAACAGGCGGTGGCGGAAGCCTGGCGCAATCTGACCGCCATCGGCGCCCGCCCCCTGGCGGTGACCGATAATCTGAATTTCGGCAACCCGGAAAAGCCCGAAATCATGGGCCAGCTTGTCGGCTGCATCAAAGGGCTGGGCGAGGCATGTAGCGCCCTGGAAACCCCGGTCGTGTCGGGCAATGTGTCGCTTTACAACGAAACCAACGGCGAAGCCGTGCGCCCCACCCCGGTGATTGGCGCCGTCGGCCTGATGGAGGATTATACAAAGACCGTGGGGCTTGCCTTTCAGGCGACGGGGCGGGCCATTGTCCTGATCGGCGAAACAAAGGGCCATTTGGGCGCATCATTGTTTTTGCGCGAAATCACGGGCCGCGAAGCTGGCGCACCGCCACCGGTCGATTTGGCTGTGGAAAAGCGCAATGGTGATCTGGTACGGGCGGCCATTCTGGACGGGCTTTTGGATGCCTGCCATGATTTGTCGGACGGTGGATTGCTGGTGGCGCTGGGCGAAATGGCCCTGGCCGGCCAAATGGGTGCGGAAATCGACGGCCAATCTGGTGATATCCCCCAACATGCATGGTATTTCGGAGAGGATCAGGCCCGTTATCTGGTGACCACCGATGATCCTAAGACCCTTCTTGACCGGGCCCAAAAAGCTGGAGTCCCGGCCCAGATCGTCGGCGTTACGGGTGGCGTGGCCCTGAAACTGGCCGGTGGGTTCGAACTGGGCGTGGCCGAGCTTGGCGCCGCCCATGAGGCCTGGTTTCCCGATTATATGTCCGGGTCCTGATGGTTATTTGACCGGAACCGCTGGTATTTTTATTTTTTGCTTGTGATTGGCGGAGGCAAATTCTATATGCCTTATGCCGCCGGCCACCCATATTCGCTTAGGAACCGCACCACCATGCCTATGGATATCGACGAAATCGAGCGCCTCATCAAGGAGGCCATGCCCGATGCCCAGGTCACCATTCAAGATATGGGCGGTGATGGCGATCACTATTCGGCCCTGATCCTGTCCCAAGCCTTCCAGGGTCTCAACCGGGTAAAGCAGCACCAGCTTGTCTATGAGGCGCTGCAAGGTAAGATGGGCACCGATTTGCATGCGTTGGCGCTGCAGACCGGTGTTCCCGAAGGCGCTTAACGCAAGCCAACCAAGAGAAGGATTTCAAATGGAGGATCAAGGCGTAAATGACCGCATCCAGGCGGAGATCGACGAGAACCCCGTTCTGCTCTTCATGAAGGGTTCGCCCATGATGCCGCAATGCGGTTTCTCGGCGGCGGTCGTCCAGGCGCTGAGCACCATGGGCGTCAAGTTCAAGGGTGTCGACGTGCTGGCCGATGCGGATATCAGAGAAGGCGTCAAACAGTTCAGCAACTGGCCGACCATTCCCCAGCTTTACGTCAAGGGCGAGTTCGTCGGCGGCTGCGACATCGTGCGCGAAATGTACGAAGCGGGCGAGCTGGAACAGCTTTTCGCCGATAAGGGCATCGAGCTGGAGAAACCAGCGGCCCAGTAAGCGCGCTCCTTTGAGGGAAAACAAAGGCGGCCCGGTTGAATCCGTGCCGTTTTTTTTAGGCCGGTCTGAAAGAGGCCATTTTCCATATGCATCTAGCTCGGGCGTAAAACGCAACGCCAGCACAACCCCGTTGCAAGTCCGCCCCGGGAAAACCATAATTCCTGTTTAAGCACGATCCTCATCACCGAAACGGTTTTTATGGGAAGAAGGATGACCAGAACAGGTTCCTGGATGGCGCGCCGAAGCCGGCTGAGTTTGTGGCTGGCGCTGGCATTTTCTCTCGCCGTAATGGGGACTGCAATATGATGGAGCCCATCGCCATTATGCCGAACGGAATGGCGCCTTTCCGGCCCGAAGACGACCCTTACTGGAAGGAGCGCCTTTCCGGCAAACCGCCGGAAGGCTATGAGAATTGGAAGCTCCGTTTGGACAAATTCAAGAGGAAAAAACCTTCATGGGGCGGAGGATAAGCAGACTGCGCGCCTGGATCGACCGCCAATGCAGGCGCCGCATAGGTGTGGGGTTCCTACTGATCCTGGTGCTCGCACCGCTTTTTTATTTTGTTGCGGATCGTGTTCCGCTAATCCCTTTTAGCCCGGTTTGCGACGAAGATAGAGTAGGCGTCACTGGAATAAGGTTGTTTGGCTATTTTTATTTTCTTGGTGGAAAATAAAGCCGGAATTCCTTAAGGCCGTTGAAAAAGGTTTTCAGGAAGAATCCGTTCCCTATGGCCGGATAGATGAAACATTGTTTGTACCATTTACCGATTGGATCAATGTTAAAACTTGGTCAGAGGTAAGCTATCTCCGCAGGGCCAGTCGAAGTGCGGTCCAACTGATCATCCAGGAAAGAACCGGCAGGCCCTTCCGGAAAGTTTCAAGAATCGTTTATGGCTATCACGAGGACCTTCGGTTTGACGCAGGTCATTGCAAGACGATGGCACCGATTGCGATTATGCCGGAAGGAACAGGACCCTTCCTGCCCAAAGACGATCCTTTCTGGAAGGAAAGGTTGAGAATCCTGACAGGTGAAAAGGCTAAAGATTAAGTCCGCTCACGGCACCGGCCCTTTGTCCTTCCAAATGAATTCAAGCGGGTAGAGCTTGCCGTTTATTATGCGGATTCTAGAGCGTTTCATGATTTATCGGAATCAGATTTAGGATTCCCATAGGCGTCGAATTGTGATTCAAGATGGATGCTGGAGAAGGAGGCTGGCATCCATGGTAAGACCTTATTCCAATGATCTTCGAGAACGTGTGGTTTCTGCGGTTGCGGCTGGCGATCCCTGCCGGGCGGTTGCGGCGCGGTTTGGCATTGCGGTTCCTGCCCCCCTACTCACCGGACCTCAATCCAATCGAACAGGCCTTCGCCAAGGTCAAACACT
>CAZBQG010000073.1:0-17431 GCA_964493945.1 uncultured Rhodospirillaceae bacterium | reverse complement strand
AGGCCACACCGACCAACCTGGAGAACCTGCGCCACAAGATGGGCCTGGACCGCCCAGGGCGGCCACTTCGCTGGCGATCAGCCCCTGGCGATAGCGCCCCACATATAATAGCCCGATCACCAGGACGGCCAGGGCCAGGATATTGACCGCCAGAATGCGCCGGGTGATGGGGGACAGGGAGCGCCGGCGCCCGCCTTCATCTTCGCTGAGGCCGGGCAATGTCTTACCCGGCTTCCATATCCGCATCCCGGTAACGGTAACCGACCCCATATAGGGTTTCTATGGCGGTGAATTCGGGATCGATAGCGCGGAATTTTTTGCGCAGCCGTTTGACGTGGCTGTCGATGGTCCGGTCATCCACATAGATGTTTTCGCCATAGGCCGCATCGATCAGCTGATCGCGGTTCTTGACATGGCCGGGATGGGTGGCCAGGGATTTGAGCAGGAGAAATTCGGTGACCGTAAGATCGAGCGGCCTGTCCTGCCAACTGCATTGATGGCGGGCCATATCCAGCATCAGGGAGCCCCGGCGCATGACCTCTTCATCAGTGGCGCCGCCGGCCGGTCCCCGTTCCAGCTCTGCCCGGCGCAAAAGGGCGCGGATGCGTTCTATCAACAGGCGTTGGGAAAAGGGCTTGGAAATATAATCATCGGCCCCCATGCGCAGGCCCAGCACCTCATCCACCTCATCATCCTTCGAGGTCAGGAAAATTACCGGCAAGGCGCTTTTGGCGCGCAGATGGCCCAGCAACTCCAGCCCGTCCATACGCGGCATCTTGATATCCAGCACGGCCAGATCCACCGGCTGGCGTTCCATGCCACGCAGCGCCTCGGCGCCATCGGCATAACTGTCCACCTCATATCCCTCGGCCTCCAAGGCCATGGCGACCGAGGTCAGAATGTTCTTGTCATCATCGACCAGCGCGATTGAATTGGCCATGCAAACTCCCTTTGTTGGCGGTGGCCAGAGTCAGGCCCCCGATAGCAAGGATATGGACTCGGGATTATGGCAAAAATATAGTCGGATTATGGCCTTAAAAAGAAATTCACGCCAGTATGACGGAAAAACCCAAGGAGCCGTCCGTGATCAGAGAGTTCCCTAAGCAACCGGCGGCGACGGGGCGCTTGGTCATGCGCCAAGCGAGGAAGGCGGTACTGGCCGGCATCGGCCATAAGGCATCCAAAAAGGATGGCGGCTGGCCCCGCGCCTCCCTGGTTACCACTGCGTGCGATCATGACGGACCCCCCATATTGCTATTGTCAGATATCGCGCTCCACAGCCGTGACCTTAAAGACGATAACCGGGTGAGCCTTCTGTTCGACGCGGCGGACGGCCATGCCAACCCACAACAAGCCCCGCGAATCAGTGTCATGGGCCGGGTGAAAAAGACAAAAGACACGGATATGGGCAGGCGTTTTCTGGCGCGCCATCCGGGGGCCACGCTTTATGCCCCCTTTGGTGATTTCAATTTTTTCCGCATGGAGATGGCGTGCGCCCATTATGTGGGCGGCATCGGGATCGCTGTCTGGTTGGAAGGCAAGGAATTACTGCTTCCATCCCGGCCCGCTCAGACCGTCAGACGGGCGGAAGTTGGCATTCTGGAGGAAATGAATGCAGGCGCTGCCCCCATCCCCCGATTGCTGGGCCGGCGAATCGTTAGCCGGCGGGACAAGCATTGGCGCATGATTGGGCTGGATCCGGAAGGATGCGAGCTGGTTTGCGGTCAGGGATTTCATTATTTGCCCTTCCTGAAAACCGCCAAAAACAGCGCTGCCTGCCGCCGCGCGATCCGTGATTTGGCCAAATAAAAAAAGCAGGTTTTGGTTAAACCCGTCATTGCCCACCCCGCCAAGCCGCACTAGATTGAACCAGTGACGGGCGTCTCCGCCGGCGTTCCGAAAAGCTGCTTTTATCCGAGGACGGCTCATGACGAATACAGGTGAAAAACCGACAACCAACGCGGACCTGCTGGCCTGGGTCGATGAGGTGGCAGCGCTGACCAAACCCGACAAAATTGAATGGTGCGACGGCAGCCAGGCGGAATATGACCGTCTCTGCAATGAAATGGTAACGGCGGGTACCCTGATCCGCCTCAATGAAGAAAAGCGGCCCAACTGCTTCCTGGCCCGCTCCGACCCCGACGATGTGGCAAGGGTCGAGGGCCGCACCTTTATTTGTTCCGAAAACGAAGTGGATGCGGGGCCGACCAACAACTGGATGGCGCCTGCCGAGATGAAGGGAACGCTGAAGCAGTTATTCGATGGCGCCATGCGCGGGCGCACCATGTATGTGATCCCCTTTTCCATGGGGCCTCTGGGCTCGCCCATCGCCCATATCGGCGTGCAGCTTTCCGACAGCCCCTATGTGGTGGTCAATATGCGGATCATGACCCGCATGGGACAGGGTGCGTTGGATGTTCTGGGCGACGGTGAATTCGTGCCCTGTCTGCATTCGGTAGGCGCGCCCCTGGAGCCGGGTCAGGCCGATGTTCCCTGGCCCAACAACAAGACCAAATATATTGTGCAATTCCCGGAAGAGCGCGCCATCTGGTCCTATGGTTCGGGCTATGGGGGCAACGCGCTTTTGGGCAAGAAATGTTTTTCCCTGCGCATCGCCTCGGTCATGGCCCGCGACGAAGGCTGGCTCGCCGAACATATGCTAATCCTGGGTCTACAGGGCCCGAAGGGCGAAAAGACCTATGTGGGGGCCGCCTTCCCCAGTGCTTGCGGCAAGACCAACCTGGCCATGATCATCCCACCCGACGGCTTCGATGGCTGGACGGTGTCGACGGTGGGCGACGATATCGCCTGGATCAAGCCGGGCCCGGACGGCACGCTGCGAGCCATCAACCCGGAAGCGGGCTATTTCGGAGTGGTGCCGGGGACTTCGTATCACACCAATCCCAACGCCATGAAGATGCTGGAAAGCGATACCTTGTTCACCAATGTGGCCTTGACCGATGACGGGGATGTGTGGTGGGAAGGCATGTGCACGGATGCGCCCGCGCATTTGATCGATTGGCGAGGCAATGACTGGACGCCCCAATCAGACACCCCGGCAGCCCATCCCAATTCCCGTTTCACCACGGCAGCCGCCCGCTGCCCCAGCGTCGATCCGGCCTGGGACGACCCGGCGGGCGTGCCCATCAGCGCCTTCATCTTCGGCGGCAGGCTGAGCAATCTGTTCCCCTTGGTCTATCAGTCATCCGATTGGGAGCACGGCGTCTATCTGGCGGCGACCATGGGCTCGGAAGCGACGGCGGCGGCCGTCGGCCAGGCCGCGATCCGGCGCGATCCCATGGCCATGCTGCCCTTCTGTGGCTACAACATGGCGCACTATTGGCGCCACTGGCTGGATTTCGGCAAGAAGCTGAAGAATTCGCCCAAGATTTTCCGGGTCAACTGGTTCCGTAAGGATGGCAACGGCAAATTCATCTGGCCGGGCTTTGGCGAAAATATGCGGGTGCTGAGCTGGGTCGTCGAGCGTTGCCAGGGCACTGGCGCGGCGGTGGAAAGCCCCCTTGGGCTCATGCCCCGCCATGGGGACCTGATCTGGGATGGCCTGGATTTCGCCAAGGGCGATTTTTCGGGCATCATGGATATCGCCCGGGACGAAGGTCAGGCGGAGGCGGAAGATCAAAAGGCTTTGTTCGATAAATTCGAGGGCCAGTTGCCGCCGGAAATGGAAGCTCAGCGCAAGGCCCTGCTCAGCCGCCTGGAAAGCGCGCCGGAGACCTGGCATATCGAGGCTTAAGGGCGGGCTACCCAAGCGCATACAGCAAACCTAGGCTGTGGAACCTCCCGCACGGCTTGTGCATCTGCCCCAACCAACCCCGGTGCAGAAACCAAAGCCCCCCTCCTACGGGGCTTTGACCGAGCGCAAGCGCGAGCGCGCCGCATGGTGCATAGCCAAGGGGGCGGATGCCCCCGCCCGGCGCCCGAGGGAATCAAAAAAAACGGCGCCACACTTAGGCGCCGAATTAATTAACGAATTTGGAACCCGCCTAAACGGCGCAAGTCATATCCTGGCCGCAGCACATGGGAGATTTGATCTTGCCATGATCGTTGGGGCACTTGGAGACTTGCACTTCCCGGCCATCGGGTGTGGCCAATGTATCATTTTCCAGCGGCGCATCGCATTTCGCACAAGTCGCATTCACCGCCATTCCGCATTGAGAACATTCGTAAGTAGCCAAGGTAACCCTCCTAAGATTTTGAGTTTTGAACCATTCAAAAGTCACTTTATCCGTGGCTGTTGGGTGAGACAAGGTAATTTACCGAGGGGGTGCCCTCTTCGCCGCCTGAATAGCCCGCCACACCCGCTCCGGCGTCGCCGGCATTTGGATATCCGTGATCCCCAGAGGCTCCAGGGCATGGACCACGGCGTTGATCACCACGCCGAGCGCCGAGACCGTGCCGCCCTCGCCGCCGCCTTTGACGACCAAGGGGTTGGAAGGCGCCCAAACTTCATGGGTGTCGATGTCGAAGAACGGCAAATCATCGGCCCGGGGGACGCAGTAATCCATGAAGCTGCCACTTAGAATCTGCCCCGATTGGGGATCATAGATCATGTCTTCCAAAAGGGCCTGGCCGATGCCCTGGGTGATGGCGCCGTGGGACTGGCCGTCGACGATCATGGGATTGATGGCCCGGCCCACATCGTCGATTGCCGCGTACCGGGTAATGCGGACGGCACCCGTATCCGGGTCCACCTCCACCTCGCAGATGGCGCATCCGTTGGGATAGGCGGGGAGGCGGCGGGCGATATCCGCTTCCTGCTTTAGGGATCCGGCCCGTTTGGAAACTTCGAAAAGTCCCATGCTGCGGTCGGTGCCCGAAATCGTGAATTGGCCCTCGGTGAATTCCAGATCGGCGGGGGCCGTTTCCAGAAGTTCGGCGGCGATTTGCTTTCCCTGGAGGATGATCTTGTCCGCCGCCTCCAACAATATGGTGCCGCCCAGGCGCATGGACCGGTCCGAATGGCTGCCACCGCCATCCTTGACCCTGTCCGAATCGCCAGTGATCAGATGCACGCAATCAAACGGCACGCCGAGGCTTTCGGAAATCGCCTGGGCGAAGCTGGTCTCATGGCCCTGGCCCGACGAATCCGTGCCGATGATGATTTCCACCGTTTCGTCAGACGTCACCTCCACCGAGGTCCATTCGGTGAGCGCGCCGGTGGGCGTCTGGATATAATTGGCCAGACCGATGCCCAGCAACTTCCCTTGTGCCTCGGCTGCCTTGCGCCGCTCTCCGAAGCTTGCCCAATCGGCCAGTTCCAGGCATTTATCCATGATGGTTTCGAACTCACCGCAATCATAGGGGATTTTCATGGGGCTCAGATAAGGGAACGCGCCCGGCCCGATCAGGTTGCGGCGCCTGATTTCGATGCGGTCCAGGTCGGTAACTTGCGCCGCCCGGTCGATCAGCCGTTCCAGATTGAAAATGGCCTCAGGCCGCCCGGCGCCCCGGTAGGTGCCCGTCGGCACCGTATTGGTGAGCATGGCCCTGGCCAACAGATGAGCGGCGGGGATGTCATAGAGCGACGTGATTAGACGCACCCCGATGCTGAGCGGCGCCCAGACGGCGCCATGGGTACCGCAGCTATAGAGATGCCGGATGCGCAAGCCTAAGAATTTGCCGTCGTCGTCCAGGGCCAGCTCACCATGGGTGGTGAGGTCGCGGGCCTGGGTGTCGCTATGGAAAAATTCCGGCTCAGGACTTTCGTCAACCGCTTGCTCGACGAAGGTCATGTGACCACCCACGAAGACCCGGTGGCGCTTTGTGATATCAGTTCCATCGTCGAGGAAACGCCCAATACTCATCTGTTCCGCAAAGCAGTCCCCGAACAATATGAAATGGTCTGCACCATCGGCGCCACCCGCGAAAGGCTGGCCATGGCTTTCGAGGTGGAAGAGGACCAGATGATCGAGGAATACCGCCGGCGCATGGCCAATCCCCAGCCGGTCGTCGAGGTATCGTCGGCGAAAGCGCCGTCCATCAGGTGCAGATCACTGGCGAGGATGTGGATCTGACCAAGCTGCCCTTTCACGCCCAGCATGAAAATGACGGCAGCGTCTATATTTCCTGCGGGCTGGATTTTTCCGTCGATCAGGAAACGGGTCTGAGCAATTTCGGCTCCCGCCGCCTGAGCCTGCGCAACCGCTATGAGACGGGCATCAATGTGACGGCACCGTCCGACCTCAAGGGCATCTACCAGGCCTGCGTGGCCAGGGGCGAGCGCCATCCCATCAGTTTCGCCATCGGCTCGGGACTTTTGGATTTCATGGCCTCGGGCATGCGCATCCCCACCGACGAAAACACCCTGATCGCCACCATGCGGGGCGAGCCCGTGCCCATGGTCAAATGCCTGACCAATGACGTGCTGGTCACGGCGGATGCGGAAATGATCCTGGAGGGGTATCTCTGGAAAAAAGGCTATACGGAGCCGGAAGGGCCCTACGGCGAATATATGGGCTATTACGGCCCCATGCATATGGACCCCATCTTCCATTGCACGGCCATCACCATGCGCTCCGACATGCTTCACCAGACCTGGCTGCATGGTTCTGCCCCGGTGCTGGGCCGGGTGGACGGCGCCATGCTTTGGGATGTGCGCTCCGAAGGAACCATTTTGGATGCGCTGAAGGGCGTGGTGCGGGCCCATGACACGATCAAGATGAATTTATGCGCGGGCATTCCGGGCCAGACCCGTATTTCCTTCAAACAGACCCGGCCCGGCGAAGTGCGCGCCGCCATGGCCGCCGTCTTTGCCAATGTGCCCAACACCAAACATCTGTTTCTTTATGACGATGATGTGGATCTGTGGGACGAGCGCCAATTGGGCTAGGCCATGTCCACACGCTTTCAGGCGGACCGGGACATGGTGGTCTATGAAGGATTGCCCGCCCAGCGCATGGATAATTCATTGGATGGCAGGCGCGAAGGGGTCAAGGCCGGCTTCGATTGCACGGTGCGTTTCGGGCGCGAAAACTCGATCATGCTCAAGCCCGCCCGCAGCCAAAAATTTTCCCATGCCCCGGCCCGCTTCCAGACCGTGGAACAGGCGCTGGAGAAATCGGATGGGCTTTATTTTATAGAATTGGTCGAAGCACTTGGCAGCAATGACGGGCGCGAGATTGCCTCAGCACTGGATGAGCTGCGCGAGGCCGGCAAGATGGGACGGGACAAGTTTGGCCGCTACCATCTGACCAAGGCAGCCAAGGGGAGCACGGGTATCGTCGGGGAATTGGACGAAGATCCTAACGATTGAGGCGGGGGGAGGAGCCCCCGCGTCATCCCTCTTCAGGTATAACGATGTCGATTTCCACCATCATGCCCGGGCGCAACAATTCGCCGTCCTGGGTCACCTTGATGCGCACCGGCAGGCGTTGGGTGATTTTGGTGAAATTGCCGCTGGGATTGGGACTGGGCAGCAGGGAAAATTCGCTGGTGGTCGTGTTGCCGATGCGGAAGACCTCGCCTTTGAATATGCGGTCCGGAAAGGCATCCACCGAAATCTCCACCGGCGCGCCGATCTTCACATAGCGCAGCTCGGTCTCGCGGATATTGGCCTTCACCCAGATCTGGCTGGGATCATGGATCAGCATCAGCCGCTGGCCGGGGCGCACATATTCCCCTTCATTGACGAAGGTGGTGTCGATCACGCCGTCGACGGGACTTAAGATGGTCCGGTCCTTGATGTCCAGGGCCTGGCGGCGCATCTGGGTGGTCAGGCGTTTTTCCTCGCTTAAAAGCTGATCCAGCCGGCTGCGCAAAACGACGGTTTGTCCCCGGGCCGCCTTGGCATCCAGCAGAACGGCCTTGGCCACGGCCAGATCCGCATCGGCTTCCCGGTGCAATTCCTGGGCCCGGCGCAAATCGGCCTGGGCCTGATCCCAACGCTGGCGCGAAAGCACCTTGCGCGCCACCAGTTTCTTGACCCGGTCATGTTCCGAACCCGCCAGCTTGAGTTGGGTAAGGGCCGCCTGCAGCTTGGCCTGGACCGCCCGGACGCGGAATTTCTGGGCCTCATGGCGGCGCCTGGTTTGCTGGCCGGACATCTGGATTTCGGCCTTCACGCGGCTTTGGTCGGCCTTCACCTCATCAATGCTGGCCTGCATTTCCGTGAGCCTGAGGCGCGAATCCCGGTCATCCACCTGGACCAGAATATCGCCGGCGGATTTGCGGTCGCCCTCGATCACCGGCGCTTTTGTTACCCAGCCCGCGACCCGGCTGGAGACCGCAATGACGCTGGCAGCGATGCGCGCATCGGTTTCGTGGACATGCTTCATGCGGTGAGTCAGCCATTGGGTGCCCCACAGGCCGCCGCCGGCCAGGACGCCGAAAAAAATCAACAGCTTTATGGCCGTGCCAAATCGGTTACCCGGCCTTTTTAGCTCATCCGCCATTATTTCTGGGTTCCCGCTTCTTCCGCATTGGCCCAGACCCGTTGGAACACATCCTGGCAAATCCGCAATTCATCATCCGTAACGTTCTTCAATAGCTGGGTGCGCACCCGTTCTTGAACATTCTGGACGCTTTTCAGGCGGGCTTCGCCGTCAGCCGTCATATGCACCGTTTTGCCGCGCCGGTCCGCTTCGGCCTCGCGCCGCTCGATCATGCCGTCGCGCTCCAGCGCATCCAGTAGCCTGACCAGACTGGGCCCTTCAATGCCGATGGAAGCGGCCAGGTCTTTTTGCATGATGCCACCGCCCCTGGAGACGAAGACCAGGGTCCGCCAAGTGGCCAGGGTCACGCCTCCGGGGCGCAGACCCTCGTCCAGAACCCGCCGCCACCGCCCGCTCATGCCGATCAGCGACAGGCTGAACTCATGGGTTAATTCTTCCCGGTCCTGGGTCATTTTATTCCTTACCTATTAATTAGCATTCTAATTAATAGGGCGGTCAAGTTTCAAGTTTTATTTATCCGCCGCCACCAGGTGGAAAAAAACTTGGGGCTTTGGCCCGGATGGATTATTTGTGGCATATGTGTTGGCGCTCATGCTGATGCGCCGCCAAGGGTGGGAAAGTCCGAATGTTTCAAATCGCTGTGGAAAATGTTTGTTATCTGATCGCCAAGTCCCGTGAATTCGAATCTCCGGCCGGAGCCATGGCCGGGGATTATTCGGAAAACCGGCCCGATGAGCCGGTCCATGACATCCACACGGCCGATGAAGGTGATCCGATTTTGGACGAAATCAAAAGCTGGTTCGGGGCACTCAATTGGGACCAGCAATGCGAACTTGTCGCCTTGACCTGGATCGGGCGGGGTGATTACACCAAAGATGATTGGGACGAGTTGCTGCTCACCGCCAACCAGCAGCATAATGACCGCACCGCCGAATACCTGCTGGGTATGCCACTCTTGCCTAACTATCTGGAAGAAGGCCTGGCCCAATTCGGCATGGATTGCGAGGATTTCTAGCCGGCGCGTTCGATTAGGACCCGGCCCAGTTCCGAAAAGACAGTTTCCCAATCGTCCGGCCTGGATTGGCGGAAAAGCCTTGTTTCCGGGTACCAGGGTGAATCGTTACGGTCTTGCAACCATCTCCAGTCGGGCGCGAAAGGCAGCAAAACCCAGGCGGGGCGCCCCAAGGCACCGGCCAGATGGGCGACGGCCGTATCAACGCTGATGAGAAGATCCAGGCGATCCAGAATGCGCGCCGTTTGGGCAAAATCCGTCAGTTTGGGCGCAAGATCCTGAATTTCACTCCGCCAATCGCCGGGGGCGAGGTCGCCGCTCAATTCGCCGGCTCCCCGGTCCAATTGCAGACTGTAGGGTTTGAGCCCAGGTATTTGGCAAATGGTTTTGAACATTTCCAGGCGGCAGGACCGGTTGGCATCGTTCTTATGGGTCTCGCGGCCAGCCCAGACCAAGCCCAACTTGAAGCCCGGGCCCTCAAGCATGTTCAAATCTTCCTCGCCGCCGGGTTGGGCGACCAGATAGGGTATTTGATCCGGCAGGCTGTCCAGGCGGATGCCCAGCCGGTGAGGCAGGGATAGAATGGGAATATGGAAATCGCACCGGGGCAAGGCATCACCTCTCGCCACGGCACGCTCCAGACCGCCGGCGGAACTCAACAGATCAACCAAGGCGGCATGGGTTTCCAGGATGACCCTGGCCCCCCGGCTGGCCAGCAGGGGGGCCAGACGGATGAATTGAATAGTATCGCCAAAGCCCTGTTCGGATTGCACCAGCAGGGTCTTGCCGGCCAGGTCCTGCCCTTGCCACAGGGGTGAGCCCGCCTCCCGGCGCCTGAATTCCGGCAGGCGCCAGCGCCATTCGTAATCCTCGAAGCCACCCACCAGATCGCCCTGCAACAGCCTGGCCAGGCCCCGGTTCCAATGGGCATCCACGTGATCCTCATCGATGGACAGGGCTTTTTCAAAACAATCCAGTGCCTGATCCAGGTGCCCCTGTGCCTGGCGCGCCGCCCCCAGATTGGCCAGCGCATCGGCGAAATCCGGGCGCAACCCCAGCGCCCGGTCATAGGCCAGCACGGCCGCCTCCAAGTCCCCCCGGCGGACCAGAAGATTGCCCATATTGTTGTGCCCATGTTCATCAGAGGCGTCCAATTCCAGAGCCCTGGCATAGGCCAGCCCGGCCCCCGCCAAATCCGCCTGATCAAATTTGATGTTACCCAATAGCGTGTGGAGGGCGGGCACATCCGGGATGGTTTCGGCTAAGCCATTGATCAGCTCCAGGGCCCGGTCAAAATATCCGCCCCGGCGCAAGGCTTCGCCCAGATTGATGCGGGCGGAATGCAATCCGGCATCCAGATCCAGGGCTCTCTCCAGGGCGGCGGCGGCCTCTCCGGGCTCATCCAGATCGAGCAGAGCGGCGCCCAGATTGGCATGGGCATGGGCCAGTTGGGGGGCCAGCGTGACGGCCCGCCGGCAACAATCCCGGGCTTCGGCGGCTTGACCCAGACGGCGCAGAACGTCACCCATATTAACCAATCCCTCGGCCAAATCCGGGATGATTTCGAGGGCAGCCCGGTAGGCAACCAGGGCGTCAGCAAGCCGTCCAAGATCGGCCAGAATCAAGCCTAGACCCAAATGACCCTCGGCGAAATCCGGCCTGGACCGGACCGCTTTTTGGGCATGGGTCAGCGCTTCGGCCAGATCACCCTCCCCATGGTCCAGAACGCCCATGAGGTGCCAGGCCTCGGCCCGTTGAGGGTCGGCCTCGATTATCTGTTGATAAATTGCGCGGGCCTCATCCAGGCGCCCGGCCTGGTGCAGCGCCAGACCCTGGCGCAGATTTTGTCCGGTGTCAGTCAGGTCCCGCCACCGGGCGATTGCAGTGCCAGGACGAAAAGCACTATCACATAGATGAGGGCGCCGATCCCCAAAAAGAAGAAAAAATGGACCAGCCGGCGCAGGGGATATTGGTGGCGTTCATGGGCGCGGCGCTCGGCGGAGCGCTTTTCCTCGCCGCCCACCAGGGTCAGGAAATAGTGCCGCCTGAACAGCGGTATGCTCAATCTGAGATCGACCGGATGGGGATCCCGTTCAAGGGGATTGGCGGCGGTATAGATGGCTTCTTTCTGTTCCGGGCAGAGGATGTCCTGCACCCAACCCGGCAATCTGGCAAAAAGCCAGTCGCCACTGATAAATTCGTTCGAAGCGTCTTTGTTCATCCTGACCTTCCGGCGGAAATCCAGACCTGGAAGGTGCAGTGTAGCCCCCCGCCCGGCGTTATGGGAATGACTTTGTATTTGACCGCCTTTGCGCTATCGTCGGCTCAGCTTTGGCGGTTGAAAATGGGGACAGCGGATGGGCGCCAGCGAAGAACGAAGAAAAAAAGAGCTCTTGAAAAATATCGGCAGCCGGGTCCGCCGGCGCGCCGGAAAAGGGACATCCGGACTGGCCTGGGCTTTTGCCCAAACCTATTGTCTGAACATCCCGACCCGTGATTTGCTGGAAAAGGACCCCAGCCAATTGGCCGGGGCGGCTTATTCTTTTTTCAAGCTTGCCCAGAACCGCCAACCGGGCGAAACCAGTATCCGTGCCTTCAATCCGGACGCCAGACGTGATGGCTGGACCGCTTCCTCGACCATGGTCCAGATCATGACCGATGACATGCCCTTCCTGGTGGATTCGGTAACCGCCGAACTGGTCAACCAGCCCTTGCGCGTGCGCTCGATCATCCATCCCACCTTCATGGCCCGGCGCGATGGCAAAGGAAAGCTGAAAGAGCTGGCGCCGAAACTGGCGTCTGGCCGACACACGCGGCGCGAATCAGCCATCGCCATGGAGATAAGCCCGCAAGTGAGCGAGGCCGCTTTGGGCGGGGTCACCAAAGACTTGGTCCAGGTCCTGGATCAGGTCCGCGCCGCGGTCGAGGATTGGGCCGCCATCCGCCAGAACATGCGCGACGCCATCAGTGAATTGACCACGCAAACACCTAGAAAGGGGTCCGGCGATCTGGCCGAAGTGGCGGAATTCCTGCAATGGGTTCATGACGATCATTTTACCTTCCTGGGATACCGCGAATACGCATTTTCCGGCACCGGGTCCCAAGCCAAAACAACCATCTTGGCGAAAAGCGGGTTGGGCGTGCTGCGCGACCGTACGGCCTTGATTTTTGATGACCTCAAGGACGGCCAGATTCTGCCCGCCGAGGCGCGGGATTTTCTGCGCCGTGACGATCCGCTGGTTATCAGCAAGGCGGATCTTCGTTCCAAAGTGCACCGCACCGCTTATTTAGATGCCATCGGCATCAAGCGCTATGACGGAAATGGCAAGGTCATCGGTGAGCGGTTGGTGGTCGGGCTGTTCACTTCCGTCGCCTATAACAGCCTGCCCCGTGATATTCCGCTGCTTCGGCGCAAGCTGGAAAACATCGTGGCGAGCGCCGGCTTTCCGCCCACCAGTCATGATGCCAAGGCCTTGATGCATATCCTGGAAACCTATCCCAGGGACGAGTTGTTCCATGCCGGTGAGGGGGAATTGCTGCGCATCAGCCTGGGCATCTTGCATGTTCAGGAGCGCCAGCAGGTGGCCTTGTTTTCCCGCCGTGACGGGTTTGGCCGCTTCGTATCCTGCCTGATCTATGTGCCCAAGGACCGCTACTCCACCCAGCTCAGGCTGAAAATGCACGAATTGCTGGCGTCCGGCTATGGCGGCAAGGTGGTCGCCTTCAGCCTCGAAATCGGCGATACGCCACTGGCCCGCCTGCATCTGATCGTAGCCACCAAAAAAGGCTCCCGGGCCAGGCGCAGCGATGCCCAGATCGAGGCCGCCCTGGCCGAGGCGGCACGCACCTGGGAAGACCATCTGCTGAATGCGGTCAACCGGACATTCGGTGAAATAGAGGGCGAGCGCCTCATATCCATATACGGCCCGGCCTTCCCGGCCAGTTATTCGGAGCATTTCGAGGCGGGCGAATGTGTCGGTGATATCATCAAGCTGGAAGAGGTCGCCGACAGCGGAAAAATGAGCCTGCGGCTATATCATGCCGCCGGCTCGGACGCCCATCAGGTAAGCCTGAAGATCTATCATCCCCACAGCCCCCTGCCCCTTTCAGATGTTCTGCCGGTGCTTGAAAATATGGGCCTCAAGGTCAATGAAGAAGTCCCCCATCTGGTCCAGCCGGCCGGCGGGTTCGGCGCCCCGGTCATGATCCATGATTTCCGCATGGTGACGCGGGACGGATCGAAGGTGGATATCAAGAGTCTGGGGGACAATTTCCGCCAGGCTTTTGAGCGCATCTGGCAAGGTGAGATGGAAAGCGACGGGCTGAACACCTTGGTTCTGGGCGCCGGGCTGACCTGGCGCGAGGTGGCGGTCCTGCGCAGCTTCGCCAAATATTTGCGCCAGACGCGCGTCGCCTTTCCCTTGGATTACATGTCCGAGACGCTCCGCAAAAATCATCGGCTGGGGCGGCTGATCGTGGAATTTTTCCTGGCCAAGTTTGACCCCCGCCAGGCCAAGGACCGCGGCCGGCGGACCAATGCGCTCAAACACCGCGTTCTGACCGGATTGGATCAGGTGGATAACGCCGATGAAGACCGCATCATCCGGCGCTTTTTAAACATCGCCGACGCGGCGCTCAGGACCAATTATTTCCAGGCCGGAATTGGGGGTGGGCCCAAGCCTTATCTGGCCATCAAGCTGGATTCGGGGCGTATCGAGGAATTGCCTCGGCCCCGCCCGCTCCGCGAAATTTTCGTCTATTCGCCGCGCTTCGAGGCAATCCATCTGAGGGGCGGCATGGTTGCCAGAGGAGGCTTGCGCTGGTCCGACCGGCCGGAAGATTTCAGGACTGAAATTCTGGGCCTGATGAAAGCCCAGATGGTCAAAAACGCGGTCATCGTTCCGGTCGGCTCCAAGGGTGGATTCGTGGTCAAGCGCCCACCCACCGAAGGCGGACGCGACGCGATGCTGGCGGAAGGCATTGCGTGCTATAAAATGTTCATGAGCGGTCTGCTGGACATCACCGATAATCTCGCCGGCGAAAAGCTCATCCCGCCCAGCGATGTGGTGCGCCAAGATGGCGATGACAGCTATCTGGTGGTCGCCGCCGACAAGGGGACGGCAACCTTTTCCGATATCGCCAACGGCATCGCCTTGGATTACGGCTTTTGGCTGGGGGATGCTTTTGCTTCGGGCGGTTCGGTCGGTTATGACCACAAAAAGATGGGCATCACGGCGCGTGGCACCTGGGAATCGGTCAAACGCCATTTCCGTGAGATCGGCAAGGACATCCAAAGAGAAGAATTCACCACCATCGGCGTCGGCGATATGAGCGGTGATGTTTTCGGCAACGGCATGCTGCTGTCGCGCAAGACCAAGCTGCTGGCCGCCTTCAATCACCTGCATATTTTCATCGATCCAGATCCAGATACGGAAAAAAGTTTCGCCGAGCGAAAGCGACTGTTCAAACTGCCCCGTTCCTCCTGGTCCGATTATGATGCGTCCTTGATTTCCAAAGGGGGCGCCATTTTTGAGCGCAGCGCCAAATCCATCAGCCTGAGCCGGGAAATCAGAAATGTTTTTGGCATCAGCCGGGAAAAAGTGGCGCCCGATGAGCTGGTTAACCTTCTGCTCAAGGCCGAAGTGGATCTTCTTTGGTTCGGCGGCATCGGCACCTATGTGAAGGCGTCGGTGGAATCCCATGCCGATGCGGATGACCGGGCCAACAACCCGGTGCGGGTCGATGGCAAGGATCTGCGCTGCAAGGTGATTGGGGAAGGGGCCAATCTGGGCGCGACCCAAAGGGGGCGCATTGAATTCGCGCTTGGCGGTGGGCGGCTCAACACGGATTCGGTTGATAATTCGGCGGGCGTCGATTGTTCGGACCATGAGGTCAATATCAAGATCTTGCTGGATTCGGTGGTCGCCAAGGGCAAACTGGACATGGTCCAGCGCAACCGGCTTTTGGGCAGCATGACCGCCGAGGTGGGAAAATTGGTGCTGCGCGACAATTATTTGCAAAGTCAGGCCATAAGCCTGGTCCAGTCCAGGGGCAATCAGGTCTTGGATCTGCAAACCCGGTTCATGCGCATGCTGGAGCGGGCCGGACGCCTTGACCGGGCCGTTGAATTTCTGCCCGACGAGGAGACCCTGGCCGAAAGGGAGCGGGAAAATCTGGGCCTGACCCGGCCTGAAATTTCGGTCATTCTGCCCTATGCCAAACTTTGGATGTACGACCAGATTCTGGCTTCAGACCTGCCCGACGATGCCCAATTGGAGCAAGATCTGGAGGAATATTTCCCGACGGCGCTCCGCGTCAAATACAAGATGGAAATCACCCAGCATAAATTGCGCCGCGAGATCATCGCCACCGTCCTGACCAACGACATGATCAACCGGGTCGGCGGCAGCTTCGTTGCCGGTATGATGGAAGAGGCCGCTGCCCAGCCCGAAGATATCGCCCGCGCCTTCATCATAACGCGCGATGTTTATGCCCTGGGCGGAATCTGGCGCGACATTGAGGCGCTGGACAATAAAGTAAGCGCCGAGACCCAGATGAGCATGCTCCATGACATCAATCAGCTCATCGACCGGGCCTCGCTCTGGTTCCTGCGCAATGGCGGCCAGCCTCTGAATATCGGCGCAAATATCAGCACCTTCCGGCCGGGCGTCGCCAGACTGGCCGGACGCATCGACCGGCTGGTGCCGGGTACGGTCAACGATCATATCGAATTCCGGGTCAAGAGATATACGGACACGGGCGTGCCCCGGGAATTGACCCGGCGGGTGGCCTATCTGCTTTTGATTATCTCCAGCGGCGACATCATCCACCTGGCGGAAAGCTGCAAGATCGGCGTCGAGCCGGCGGCCCGGATTTATTTCGCCGTCGGTGAGGAATTCGGCTTTGGCTGGCTGCGCACCTGCGCCGAACGGATGGATTCCGGCAGCCACTGGCAGAAAATGGCAAGGGCCGCCGTCATCGAAGAGCTCTACGCCCATCAAAGGGGCATCACGCTCCGCGTCATCCGGGCGGCCCAGAAGAACCAGAAAGGAGATGCCTTGCAAAACTGGATCAAATCCAACCCCGACACCATGGACCAGACCCGCGCTATGTTGGGGGAAATGGAAAGCGTCGATCAGGTCGATCTGTCCGTGTTGGCCGTCGCGTCCCGCCATCTCTCCCATATCGCCGGGTGAGGGCAAGGCCAATGACTTTTCCGGACAGCAAATTCGAAAATACCGGTACGTTCGTTGACGCCTATTTCGACGAACTGACTAAGGCCGCCGCCAGCGTAGACCGCGCCCGCATTACCCAGGCTGTGGAACTTATGGAGCAAACCCACGAAGCCGGCGGCACGGTCTATGCCTGCGGCAATGGGGGGTCAGCTTCAATCTCCAATCATCTGGCCTGCGACCATGGCAAGCTTTTGGCCACCGATACCGGGCTCACGCCCCACATCCATTCCCTGGCCAGTAATGTGGAAGTGATCACAGCTATCGCCAATGATATCGATTACTCGGAAGTGTTCGTCCATCAGCTTAAATTGCTGGCCGGGCCGGGGGATGCGCTGGTCACGATCAGCTCATCGGGAGATTCGGAAAATGTGGTTAAGGCTGCCGCCTGGGCCGGTGAAAACGGGCTCAGCGTGATTTCCATGACCGGCTTCGAGGGTGGACGCACTGCTGGTCTGGCCCATGTGAATTTGCATGTCACGGCAAATAATTACGGCGTCATCGAGGATGTGCACCAATCCCTGATGCACCTCCTGGGCCAGTTTATGCGCCAAAAACGAATGAGTGCGGACTTGATAACCCAACGCAAATTCTAAGAGGATATTCCTATTTCAAAACCCCAATCGGGGTTTTGCCGAGCGCAAGCGCGAGCGCGCCGAATGGCGCGTAGCCAAGGGAGCGGATGCTCCCGCCCGGCGCCTGATGGGAACAAAAATAAACCGCTAGGTCCTGTTGACAGTTAACGGACTATCAATGGTTTGTGTGATTCAAGCAAG
>CAZBQG010000072.1:0-17436 GCA_964493945.1 uncultured Rhodospirillaceae bacterium | reverse complement strand
GTTCGTCATGGGTGTGGACCGGCTGCCAGGGCTTTGATTTATCTTCGTCCAGTTTGCGCTGCGATCCCCTGAGCCAGCCCCGGGTCAGCATATGTTCACCGTCATCGGCGTCATAGCGCCAAAGGGTGACGAACCAGAAAATCTCCTCATCGGTGGACGACCCATAAAGATTAAGCACGATGGGCCCGCAGATTTCCGTGTTCTCGACCAAGGCCGGAGTTACGAATTCCACGCCGCCCCGGCTGAAGGGGGAATCTTCGTATGTGGAAAAGCCTTCATTGGGCCAATGTTCATGCTCGCTCAACAATCCATTGGCATGGAGATAGAAGGGCGTCCATCTAGTTCCCGGGACCGGCCAGTTATCCGCTTCTTTCCATTCGCCCGTGCCTTCGATGAACATCTGTACGGGCGCTTCGTCCATCAGGCCCGTATCCACGCCCTTCAGCCAGTGATCGAACCAGCGCAAGCTTTCGAAAGCATATTGATATAAGGGCCGGTCCAGATAGATGCCGGGTCCGATGGTCAGCTTTTTGGCCCCCGTCCAGTTTTCATAGGCCCGGATATCGCCGGCCAGATGAAAGGCATAACCCTTCCAGTCACCGCCGGCATAAAGGGGCACGGTGGAGGCGGCCTCAAAATCCATCGCCCGTTCGGTGAAATAATCGCCGATGAGATTGTTTGCCAGGATTTCGCAGAAATAAGGATTGACCCCCGCATCCGGATTTTCTAGCGCCTCCTTGAAGGCCGGGATGGCCATGAGTTCGGGGTCCTGTTGGGCCTTGGCAATGGCCGCGTCATATTTTTCGTCGCCCCAGGCCTCGCGCAGATTGTTCTTGAGCTGATAATCCACACAATAAGTGCGCAGCCAGTGGGTCAGGAACCCGTGCGCCGCGATGCCGCCCCGGTAATAAAGATCGCGGTATCCGTCGGACCAGCCATAGGGCGCGAAGATGGCCTTCAGATGGGGCGGCGCAAGGGCCGCGACCCGCTTTTGCACCACGGCCAGATAGGAAACGCCCACCATGCCCACATTACCGTCGCTCCAGGGCTGGGCAGAGAGCCATTCGATGGTCTCGTAGATATCGCGCACGCTTTGTTGGTCCGGGTCCAGATGGGAAAAGAAGCCCTCCGATGCGTGGGTGCCCCTGAGATTGGCGATGACCAGCACATAGCCCCGGCGTACATAGAAATTGTAATCCCCCGTCTCATAGGAAGACCCCTGGCCGGAAAAGGCGACGGGCATGGTGGAGTTGGACTGCCAAGCCTTGTCATAGGGATGCATGGCCAGGATTACCGGGAATTTTTCGTCTCCTTGAGGGCGGAAAATATCGCAATCGATTTTAATCCCGTCATCCAGTTGGATTTTTCGGTCCCGCTCGATCAGTATTTCATGCTGGCGTTCAGACACCTGCCAATCGGTCGAGAACATGGGATTTCCGCTCCTTGGTATTAAGGCCTCGAACCTATCAGATAACCCGGCACCATTGAAAGCCGCTGCCTTACTGGATAATCTTGTTCTTCTCTCCCATTGGCCTATCGGGAAAAAATATCATGAATGACCAAGACCGCATGGATGCCGCCCTCGCCGGCATGAAAGCCGAGGGGCTGGAAATGGTGATCGCCTTTTCCAATGCGGCCCACCATATCGAAAAGCCCGAAGCCATCGCCTTGCTCAGCGGCCTCAAACCTATGGGCCCCAGCGCCGTGGTGTTGGAAGTGGGTGGTAATGCAAGTTTGATCGTGACGCCCGCCTGGGACGCACCCCGCGCCGCTCGCATCAGCCGCACCCAGTCAAGCGCCGCCACCGATGATCTTGGCGAGGCGCTTAGTGCCATGCTTAAGGGCAAACTTCCGCCAGTGGACCGTATCGGCGTGGTCGCCCTGGATGTGATGGCACAGTCTCTCGCCGCCCAGGTTCTGGATTTGCTGGGTGGTGAGCCCAAAAACGCGGGCAAGCTGATTTTCGGCACGGCCAGCATCAAGACCGATGAGGAAATGGAATATGCCATCAAGGCGACAGAGATCGCCGAACGTGGCTATGAACATATGCTGGAAATCTGCAAACCGGGGATGAGCGAATGCGAACTGGCCCTGCGCATGCGGGTACAAATGAAATCCATCGGGGCCGATGATAATTTCCTCATGCTGCACGGAACGGACCATCCGCTGGCCGTGCAGCCTTCCGGCGAGCGGGTGTTTGTCAAAGGCGATCTGATCCTGGCCGAAATCACGCCAAGTTATAAAGGCCAGTTCGCCCAGGTCTGCCGCACCGCCGCCCTGGGCACGCCGACGGATGAACAGGTGGAAAAATATGACCTGGTGGTGCGGGCGATGAAAAAGGGCATCGAGGCGGCCAGACCGGGCGCGGCCATGAAGGAAGTCTGCCTGGCCATCGATGAAGTGCTGGGCGAGGCGGGCTACGCCAACTATTGCCAGCCCCCCTATATGAACCGGCGCGGCCATGGGCTGGGCATCAGTTGCACCATCCCCGGCAATGTAAGCCTGGACAACGAAATCATATTGGAGGACGGCATGTTTTTCGTCGTCCATCCCAATCAATATATCCCCGAGGTGGGCTATCTGCTATGCGGCGAGCCCATCGCCATTACCGCCGACGGCGCCCGCCGCCTGAGCGGAAGCTGGGCCAGTCTCGGGTCCATTCAGATTTGACGGCCAAAGGAAATCAACCATGCTGACCATGCAACCCATCTTGCCCATCGGTCCCTATGATTGGGAGAAATCCCTTTTGCCCCAAGACGAATTCGACGAAAGGCTGGCCGCCGTCCGCGCCGTCATGGTCGAAAGGAACTGGCGCGGCATGATCCTGTTCGGATCCATCGCCGATCCCGGCGCCGTCACCTATATAACCAATTTCACGCCCAAGCTGGGCTGGGGCATGGTCTTGCTGCCGGTCAAGGGCGATCCCGCCCTGCTGGCCGATGGCGGGCCCCGCATGTTGCCCGCCGCCCAGGCGCTCACCTATGTCACCGACTTGCGCCCGGCCCGCAATCCGACCGGGGTTCTAACCGATTGGCTGGATGAGATTGAGGGCGATGGCGGCCTGGCGGTGGTCGATTTCGCCGCCATGCCTCACGGTGTGCATCGCCAGGTAATGAGCCTGGACGCCATCGTCGGGGCCGAGGATGGGAGCGATCTGGTGCGCGACATCCGGCGTCGTAAAAGTGCCCGGGAAAACGCGTTGATCGACCGGGCGGCGGAAATTCTGGGAGATGCCGCCGGCATGCTCCGCCAATCCGCCCAGAGCGGGGAACATATTCAAGCCGCCATCCAGGCCGCCGAGGCAAAGGCATTTGCTGAAGGCGCGCAGGATGTGCGGGCGCTTTACAGTCTGGATGGCGGGTGCAATTTGGGCGCCTTTGAAAGCCCGGAAGAGGTCAAGGGTGATCAGTTCACCGCTTTTCTGGCGGTCAAATACCGGGGCTATTGGGCGGAAGGATTGCTGACCATCGGTAACGAGGCATCGCCGGCCCGTCAGTCCGCCGCAAAGGCCCTTGCCGCCATGACCCAGGCGGCGGTGCCCGGTGCCAGCGCCGATGACCTTGGCCGGGCGCTCAACAACGAAGCGGGCTCCCTGGCGTCCCATTCGTTTACCGAGGGAAGCCTGGGCAACGGCTCAGGTCTTTCGCTGACCGAAGCTCCCTTCCTGGATATGGGCTCCGATACCCAATTGGCCGAGGGCGATATCATAACGCTCCGCGCCGGGCTTTCTGATGATCAGGCCGGACATGCGCTTCTTTCGGCCATGCTGCGGGTTGGTGCGGGCGGGCCTCAAATCCTCTATTCCACAGCCTGAGCCGGTCATGAGCGTCATTGAAGAAATGGCCGGTCATCTGGCCGGTCTGGATGCCGGGAACAAGGATATTCTGGAACTCCATCTGGTGGACACCATCGGTGCCGCCATCCTGGGGCCCTGCATTCCCGAAGGCCGGGCTCTGCTGGACGGGGAGGGAGATGGGCTCACCGCGCTCAGCGCCGGCAATGCCCTGGATCAGGTGGCGGTGCGGGTGGGCATGACCCGCTTGAGTGAATTGGACGATATCCATCTGTCATCGGGGACCACGCCGGGCTCCATCATCGTGCCCGCCGTTACCACCCTGAGTGCCCATCTGCCGGATGTGAAGGCCGAGGACTTTGGGGCCGCCATGGTCGCCGGGCTGGAAGCCATGATCCGTCTGGGGGCCGGGGTGCGGGGACCTGAAATCATCTACCGGGGTATCTGGACCACTTATTTCACCGCACCCTTTGGGAGCGCCGCGGCCTGTGCCCGGCTCCTCGGCCTGGATGCCAATGAAACGGCGCACGCTTTGGCCATTGCACTCACCTCCATAGCCGGGCGCATGGGGCAGCCGGGATCGGAAAAGACGGCGCGCTGGCTGATGGCCGGTCATGCAGCCAGGGCAGGCTGTTTTGCCGCACTTTCGGCCAGGGACGGCTTTCGCGGGGATTTGTCCCTGCTGGATGGTGCCTGGCTGGAAAACGCCCATGGTGTGGCCAGTGATGCAGAGCGCTTCAACCAGGGTTGGGGCGGGGAATCCGCGCTTGAGGGGATCAGCCTCAAGCCTTTTTGTTCAGCCAAGCAGATCATCGCTGCGGTCACGGCATTTAAGGAAATCCTGGCGGGTGGGTTGGACCCCGACAGCATCACCAGCCTCACCATCCATGTGCCCCAGGCCTATGCCAAGATGATCGATCATGGCGTGGTGGCGGGCAACCGTCTTTCCAGCATTTCCAGCGGGCCTTATCAGTTGGCCGTGGCGGCCTATCACCCGGAAGCCCTTTACGATGCGGTCAGGGGTGGTCTGCCCCTGGATGACAAGGTGGCGGAGCTGATGGAAAAGACCTCAGTGGCGGTAGATGCCGACCTGGCCGCCCACATGCCTGGTTGCTGGCCGGGACGGGTCGAAGTCACGGGTCCGGCGGGCACTGAAGAGGCCACAATCACCCATGCGCCGGGCGATCCGGGCAACCAGCTTAGTCCCGAGGAAGCCCTGGAAAAACTGCACAAAGCAGGTGACAGGCTGATTGGCGCCGAAGCAGTCGAGGATTGGATTTCCCTCGCCCGTGGTGCACTCAGTGACGACGGCGCGGTCCGGGAACTGGCGGGGCGCTTTGTAGTCTGGCGGGGGTAAACCCTATTCGGCGGCCTGGGCGCCCAGGTTTTCGCGCAAAGCCGTGGTTTCCCCTTCGTCGAATGTCTTTCCGTCCGCCTTCATCACCACACCATATTCCTGGCGGGCCGCTTCCGGGGTGACGAAACCCTCGGACACATCGCGCTCCACCATTTTGGGGTCGCGCTCTAAAGGGTTGCCCCAGCCGCCGCCGCCGCCGGTACGCACGATGACTTCGGCGCCGGGCTCGACCAAGGTGCGGCTTTCCTCGATGGTCGAGAAATCGTTCTCGCCGTCCTTGCGCAGCAGATAGACGGCGGTGCCACCCGGCTTGCCGCCCCACAATCCCCAGGGCGGGCAGAGGGAGCGCTTGGGTGGCTCGCAAATCCAGGTGCCTTCGACGAAATTGCGCACCCGCATATCGATGCCCAGACCACCCTTGAATTTTCCGGGCCCGGCCGAATCGGGGCGCAGGCCCCTTTGTTCCACCAGCACGGGGTTCTTGATTTCCACGCCTTCGATGGTGGCGTTGCGCACATCGCCCTGACAGACGCTGACCGTGCCGCTTTCACCGTCCTCGAAGGGACGCCCGCCCCAGCCGCCGCCTTCGATGCTTTGCACGATGAAATTTTTGCGGGTCTCCGGGTTCTGGCCGACGAAGACGACAGAGCCGCCCAGAAGCCCGTGATGGCCGGCGGGGATTTCGTCGGGCATGCCTTCGGACAGGGCCTTGACGATGGTATCCACCACCGTCGGTACCACCAGGGACCAGCCAGACATGGGGGCCGGGTAGCGGGCCATCATGATATTGCCTTCCGGGATGATCACGTCCAGCGCCCGGAAAGAGCCTTCATTGACTGGCTCCAAGGGTGCGGTCAGTGCCTTATAGGCGACGCGGGCGCCAGCCAGGGTGCGGGAATTGATGGAAGCCTTGCGCTCCCCTACGCAGCCCGACAAATCGATGGTCATGTCGGACCCGGCCACCATCACCTTGGCGTGGAGGCGCAAGGGCTCGCCCAATTTGATGCCGTCGTCATTGAGGAAGCTTTCGGCTTCATAGACGCCGTCGGGGATTTTTTCGACAAGGTTCCGGCATTTATGTTCGGTCTCGTCGAACACTTGGTCGAGGGCGGTGAGAATCGTTTCCTGGCCATATTTACCGAACAATTCATCGAGCCGCCGGGTCGCCAGCCGGCAGGCCGCGATCTGGGCCCGCATGTCGCCTAAAGAAGACCCCGGAAAGCGGATATTGTCCCGGATCACTTTGTATAATGTCTCGTTCAGCTCGCCCGCCTCGTGGATCTTGAGCTGATCGAGCTGCAATCCCTCCATCCACGGATCGGGCGTATGAGGGCCGCCGCCGAAGCCCGTGCTCATGCCGCCCACATCGATCCAATGGGCGCGCACCATGGTGAAAAACAACAGCTCACCCCCGAAGAAATAGGGCATATGGATGACTACGTTATTGAGATGCTGGCCGGCCACCGCCTGATGGTTGGTGATCAGCACATCGCCCGGCTCGAAACCGTCGGCGCCGATTTTCTCCATGGCATCGACGATGATGGCGCCAAGATCGGCCACGAAATGAGACACGCCGCCCACATTCTGGGAAATCAATTCGCCATCTGGATTGACCACGGCGGTGCAGAAGTCCCGCACTTCGTAGATCATCATATTGTAAGAAGTGCGTTGCAGATCGGCGGCCATTTCGTTGGCGATGGCCGGCAGGGCGCTGCGGATGACCTCCAGGGTCACCGGATCAAGTTTCGGGCTCATGCGCTGCTCCTAAGCGTAATAACCAGCTCCCCCGTATCCGTAACCTTGCAATGATCGCCCCCGAATATGACCGTTGTCGAGGCATATTCCTGAACCAGGGCGGGTCCGTCGAATTCCTGGCCGGGCGCCAACCCGTCGCGTTGGTATATTGGGCAATCCACCGGCTTATCCGTATCATCGAAATAGACCGGCCGATGCGTCACTTCCGTATCGCCACCGCCGACGCCAATTTCCGGCAGATGCAAGATGGGCCGGCAGCCCAAGGCGACCAGCCGGTAATTGACCATCTCGACGGGCTCGTCCGCAGCGTGATGGGCATAGCGGTGCTCATGCAGCGTGTCATAGGCCTGGCGGATGCCCGTCGCATCGGCTTTTTGAAGCTGCTCCACACTGACCGGTACGCTGAGGGTGAATTCCTGGCCCACATAGCGCAGATCGAGCAGTATCTGATATTCGATATTGTCTTTCTGGCGGATGGCTTCCAACGCCTGGGCGGTCATTTCCTCGTGGATGCCAAGCACAGTGGAGAAATCCACTTCTTCCAGATTGGCAATATAAGTTTGAATAAAATCCTGGCGCTCATCGGCCATCAACATGCCGAGCGCGGAAAAGTGTGCCGGGAAGCGGGGGATGATGACCGTCGGAATATGCAACTCGCGGGCGATGGCCACTGCGTGCAAGGGCCCGGCGCCGCCCGATGCGACCAGGGCGAAATCGCGGGGGTCATAGCCCTTTTCCACCGAAATTTCGCGCACGGCCAGGGACATGCGGGTGATGGCGATCTGGATGATGGCCTGGGCGATGGGCAGAAGCTCCATCTCCAGGGTGTCGCCCAGCTTGTCCATGGTGCCCTTGGTGGCGGCCTCCAGGTCCAATGGCATTTCACCGCCCAGGAAATCTTCGGCCCCGATGCGGCCCAGCAACACATTGGCGTCCGTGATGGTCGGCTCGGTGCCGCCGCCCCGGTAACAAATTGGTCCCGGATCGGCGCCCGAGCTTTGTGGGCCGACTTTCAACGCGCCCACCTCGTCGATCCAGGCGATGGAGCCGCCGCCGGCACCCACCTCGACCACATCGACCACCGGCGCCATGACCGGATCGCCGTTGGCATAGCCGCCTACATAATAACCTTCCGCCATGCTCGCCTCGCCGTCACGGATGAGGCTGGTCTTGGCGGTGGTGCCACCCATATCAAAGGAAATGACGTTTTCGAAGCCCAGCGCCCGGCCCACCTGGGCAGAGGCAATAATGCCGCCGACCGGGCCTGATTCCATCATGGTGACGGGCTTTTGCACGGCCACTTCGGGGGCCATGACGCCGCCGTTTGATTGCATGATGGCAAGCTGGCCCTTGAAGCCGATATCGGCCAGGCGGGTTTCCAGACCATGCACATAACCGCTCATGCGGGGGCCGATATAGGAATTGACCACCGTCGTTGAGGTCCGTTCATATTCCCGGTATTCCCGGAGAATTTCATGGGATAGCGAGACGTAGCAATCCCCCAGCTTCTCCTGGAGGATGCGCCCTACCGCCTGTTCATGTTCCGGATTGGCATATGCATGGAGGAAACAAACGGCGACCGCATCCACGCCTTCCTTGGCCAATTGATCGGCCAGTTCCGTAACCTGCGCTTCGTCCAGTTCGTCGCGCACCACGCCGCCGGCCAGCATGCGTTCGTCCACTTCCAGGGTAAGGCGGCGTTCGACCAGGGGCCGGGCTCGGTGGAAAAACAGATTATAGGATTCGGGCCGGTTGCCGCGCCCAATTATGTAAACATCGCGCGTCCCCTTGGTCACCAGCAGGGCGGTCTTGGCGCCCTTGCGTTCGATCAGGGTGTTGATGGCCTGGGTGGTTCCGTGGATCAGATCATCGACCCCACCGATATCCATGCCGCTTTTGGTGATGCAGTCGATGATCCCCTGGGCCAGATCGTCGGGCGTGGAAAGCGCCTTGGCTTGAAAATTTTTTTTGGCCTTTTCGCCAAAGGCCATGAGGTCAGTGAAAGTACCCCCGATATCAATGGCGAGGAGGGTCACAATGCACTCCTTTATCAAACAGGCTTAATTTTGAATATGCGGGCCGCCGTATCGCCCAATATGAGCGTGGTCTCCGCCTCCCCCAGATTGGCGGCCTCGACGATTTTGGTCGGTGCCGGATCGCCGATGGGGAAGGGGTAATCCGATCCCAGCATGATCTTGTCGGCGCCCGCTTGGGTGTTGAGATATTGCAGCGTCGGTGCATCGAACAGCACGGTATCGAAATAAAGACTGTTGAAGCTGGCCACCGGATCGGACCATTTGCCCGGATGGATTTCATGGTTGCGGGCCAGCCGGCCCAACATATAGGGCAAAGCGCCACCGCCATGGGAGAGGACAAAGGTCATGCCCGAATATTTCAAAAAATGCCCAGAAAATAAAAGCCTGGCGATGGCGATGGAGGTATCGACGCCGCGCCCGACGGCGTTGAGCATGGCGTAATCCAACAGCCTTGGATCGCCGCAACCGAACATGGGATGAAGATAAAGGACGGCCTTGAGCGATGAGGCCGCCTCCCAAAAGGGATCCAGTTCCGGATCATCCAGATTGCCGGAATCGCCCTTGGGCTGGGTGCCGATCATGGCCCCCACATAGCCGGCCTTCATGGCCTCTTCCAGGACATCGGCGGCGAGTTTACCGTTTTGCAAGGGCACGGTGGCCAGCGGCGTGAAGGGTGCGATTCCTTCGGTTCCGGTCATCATGAATTCGTTCATGAAGCGCGACCATGCGGCACCTTCTTCGGGGGGCAATTCATAGCCGAAGCTGTCCAGCCAGCCGCCCATGACCTGGCAATTGATGCCCTGTTCGCTCATCCATTCCAGGCGTTGATCACAATCGCGGAGCTTGCCTGAAACAGGCCGGGTCGGTTCATGCCCGGCGAAGGCCAGCTTGGGGCCGTCATCGCCGGTCATCAATTCGACAGACGGAAAGCGCTCGACATCTTTGGCGATGGCGTCCAACATGGCCGGCGGCGTGTAATGTGCGTGGGTATCGATGATCATTCTTGCGGTCCTTGGTTGATTAATTCCTCGATATCGCCCATGCGCATGGGCAGCTCATCCAGCATGATGCCAAGCGGGGCAAGTGCGTCATTGACCGCGCCCGCCACGGCCGCCGGCGCCCCCAGATAGCCGCCCTCGCCCGATCCCTTCTGGCCGTGTGACGTAAGCGGCGAAGGCGTGCAATGCTCCACATCCGACACATAAGGTACCTCGAATACCGAGGGCAACAGATAATCGACGAAGCTGGCGCATAAAAACTGGCCATCCGATGCATAGGAGAATTTTTCATAAAGTGCGGCGCCGATGCCGTGGGCGATGCCGCCGATGATCATGCCCCGCACAATGTCGGGGTTGATCACCGTACCGCAATCATGGGCGATGAAATATTCAGCGATCTTTACCTTGCCCGTATCCCTGTCGATTTCGATCAGGGGGATATGGGCCTGGAAGGAAAAACAGGGATAAAGCTGGACCTTGTCGTTTTCATCGGGAAGCTGGCCGCCGCCCGGCACCTGCCAGACATGTTCGGCCTGCAGGCCCGGCTCCATGCCGGTTGGCAGTTTGTGGTATTGGCGGTGGGCGATGGTGCAGATTTCGTCGTAGCTCAGCTTGTTTTCTGGCTGGCCCCGCACGGATACGCCGCCGCCTTCATATTCCAGCTCATCCGTGGGGTGGCCCAGATTATGGGCAGCGATCAGCATCATTTTGTTTTTGATCTTTTGCGCGGCGCCGGTCGCCGCACCCCCCAGCATGATGGCCATGCGGCTGGCCACAGGGCTGCGGGTCACGGGCGCGCCCAGCGTCGGCGCATGGACCACGCGGATGGTATCCGGATCGCGCTGCAGTTCCTCGCCCAGGATGGTGGCCATCATGGTTTCATGGCCCTGGCCCGAGGTGGTGGTGCCCATGGTCCCGATGATCTGGCCATGGGCATCGATGCGCAATTGGCAGCCTTCCATGAAGGTGGTGATTTCAGCCGAAGGGTTCATGAGATATTCGAATATGTTGTTGCCGCCGCCGGGCTCCAGGCAGGTGGCGATGCCGATGCCGGCAAGTTTGCCTTCCTTGCGCAAGGCGTCACGGCGCTGCACCAGCGCCTCATAGCCGGACAATTCCAGGGCCTTGTCCAGCACGGTCTCATAATCGCCGCTGTCATATTTGCTGCCGGTGGGGATTTCGTAGGGGAATTCATCCTTGCCGATGAAATTCCGCCGGCGCAATTCCAGGCGGTCCATCTTCAGATAGGCGGCAACCCTGTCGGCGGCCCGCTCGATCATGAAATTGGTCGGCGCCTGGCCGAAGCCCCGCACCGGCACCTGGCCGGACTTATTGGATGTGATGGAGACCGCCTCATAATGGACGCTGTTGATCTTATAGGGCCCGACGAGGGCGGCAATGGGCTTGCCTAATTGAAATGGCCCTCGCCCGGGATAGGCGCCCGCATCATCGATGGCGCGGATTTTCAGGGATTTGATCTGACCATCGCCCATGAAGCCCACCTGGGTGATAAAAATCCTATCGGGCCCATGGGCATCACCGCCGGCCATATTATCCAGCCGGTCTTCGATCAGGCGTACCGGAAATCCCAGATGGCGGCTTAGATAGCTGACCAGCACCGTGTGTTTGATGCCCCGCTTGGTGCCGTAGCTGCCCCCCACATCCACATCCTGATGGACCTGAACGAAATTGAGCGGCAGGCGCATGGCATTGGCGATCTGTTCGGCGTAATTGGGCATCTGGATAGAAGCCCAAACCTCAATGATCTCGGTCCCCTCGTTCCATTTTGCCAGCACGCCGAAGGTCTCAATGGGCACGGTCGATGAACGCCCCCAGCGGGCCCGGAAGGTCAAGCTATGTTCGGAGGCAGCGAAATCTTCTTCCACCGGTCCCCAGGTGAATTGGCCGTCATAGATGATGTTGGTGCCGTGATCGGGATGGACCAGGGGGGCACCCGGCTCCATGGCCGCTTCCGGATCAATGATCGGCTCCAGGGCCTCGTATTCCACATGGATCAGATCCAGGGCGTCTTCGGCGATATAGCGGCTGTCGGCCACCACGGCCGCCACCCATTCACCGGCATAGCGGGTCATGCCGACGGCCAGGGGGAACCATTTCACATGGGGCAGCACCAGGCCGTGGTATAAAGGATTGAGATGGGGCGCCAATTCCTCGCCTGTGAGCACGCAATGCACGCCATCGAGGGCCAATGCCTCGCTGGCATCGATGCTTATAATGTTTGCCCTGGGATAAGGGCTGGCCAGGACGGCAACATGGCGGGTGCCGGGCAGGACCTGATCTTGCACATAATTTCCCTTGCCGGAAACGAAGCGCTTGTCTTCCTTCACCCGGCGTTTGCGGGCGATATAGTGATAATTGCCGTGGCCCGCGTCGCTCATTATCCGGCCTCCTGCAATCGCTGGGCGGCAAGGCGCACGGATTCGATGATCTGGGCATAGCCCGTGCAGCGGCAGATATTGCCGCCGATGGCTTCGCAGATATGATCGTCGCTGGGATCGGGGTTGGTGCGCAGCAATGCCTGAACCGTCATCAACATGCCCGGCGTGCAATAGCCGCATTGCAATCCGTGGGCGTCGCGGAAGCAATCCTGCAAGGGGCCGGGCCCGCCATCCTCGGCGCACAGCCCCTCGACGGTTTCCAGTTGGGCGCCCTGAGCCTGGACGGCGAACATCAGGCACGAGCGGACCGCATCCCCATCCATGATGACTGAGCACGCCCCGCAGACGCCGTGTTCGCAACCCGCATGGCTGCCCGTGAGCCCCAGGACGTCGCGCAGGAAATCAATCAAACTCATGCGCGGCTCGGCCTCGCCGCTATAGTCTTTTCCATTAACATTTAGGGTGATCTTCATGTTCCGCTGGCCTCCTGAATGGCACGGATGGTCAGGCGGCGGGCCACCCGGCGGCGGTAACCGGCACTCGCATGGGTGTCTCCGTCGGGCTCCAAAACGGCTTCGGCCTCAGCCGCCGCCGCTTCCATGGCTTCCGGGGTCATGGACTGGCCTTGAAGCAGCTCTTCGGCCCCCTTGATGCGCAGTGGTGTGGGGTGGGCGCCACCGACGGCGATGGCGACCCGGCGGCAGATGCCGCCTTCGTCCAATAACAATTGCACGGCGACGGCGACGATGGCGAAATCACCATGGCGTTCGCTGACTTCCTGAAAACCGATGCCCAATGTTCCTTCATCCGCCCAAATGGGAAAGTCGATCCGGGTCAGGCATTCATCTGCCCCGCGTGTGGTCATCATGGGGCCTTCGATGAATTCCCCGGCGCTTAAATTGCGCTCGCCGGTGCGGGATTTAAGGGTCAGTTGGGCATCCAAGGCTACTGCCGTCAGGGGGATCTCAGCTGCCGGGTCGCCATGGGCCAGACTGCCGCCGATGGTGCCCCGGTTGCGGGTCTGCACATGGCCGACAAAGCTGAGCGCCTTGGCCAGCAGGGGGACATTTTCGGCCAACCCGGGATCGGCAAGGGCTTTGGCCTGGCGGGTGCGGGCGCCGATTTGCCAAACGCCGTCGCCCGCCTCCATGCCGGCGAGTTCATCCACTTGATTGATATCCACCAAGAAAGTGGGCCGGGCCAGGCGCATGGCCATCATGGGGACCAGGGTCTGGCCGCCGGCGATGATCATGGTGTCATCGCCGCTATCGGCCAACAGGCTCAGCGCCTCATCCAGGTTTTGGGCCTGGCCATATTCGAAGGGTGCTGCTTTCAATGTCTAATCCTCGTCCCAGCTATCCTCGGCCTGCCGGACCGAGGTTTCAGGGATCATTCCCGTTGTTTGCTGGCGCGCGAGCGTCAGTTTTCCGTTCTCCAGATATTCGCTGTCGGCTGCCCGCTTGGCGCCTTGTTCCCAATGGTCATGCCAATCGCCCAGGGAATATCCGTGCCACGGGTTTTCGGGGCGTAACGCGGGAAGGCCCAGCTTTTCCCAAAGCTCCTTGGCCTCTTCCATATATTCCTTGCCGGGCAGGGCGAGCGGCGGCATGTCGCCTTTGGCGGTAGCGTCGATCAGAAGCGTTCCGTCCTCTTCGCCCCCATGTTCGCGCTTGGGACCGTGGCCCTGACCCCGGTGGGGCAGGATGACCACGTCTTCGGACGGGTTGTGGCGGTAGGCCAGCGCCCATAATAATGCATCCGCATTGTCGGGATCGATATCCTCGTTGACCGCCACGGTGATCTTGGAACAATCGCCCTTGAAGCTGGCAGTGCCGTATAGGGCGCGCCACACTTCGGTGCGGGGAACGCCTTTTTCCAGGGTGATGATGGTGACGCGCAACAGCCCGGTCAGGGGTTCATGGAGGGATACCTTCTTCACCCCGCCGATGCCCAGATCCTTGACCAGATGGGACAGGAACAGAGGTTCATAGGCGACCCGCTTGATGACGCTGGATTCAGACGGGGCCACTTGGCTTAGGTAGGACGGGATGATGGCGTCTTTCTTGCGGGTGATGGCCGTCACCTGGAAGGGCATGTTGAATTCCTCCAGGGCCACATGGCCGTGGGATTCGCCAAAGGGCCCTTCCGGCTCCAGAACTTCCGGATCGATCAGCCCTTCGATGACCACCTCGGCTTCCACCGGGACCAGCAGGTCCACCGTCTTTGCGTGGACCATATTGATGGGCTCGCCGGCCAGCCCGCCCGCGACGCCAACCTCATCCATACCGATGGGCAGCTTCTGGGGCCCCATGAAGGCGACATAGGGCGGGCAGCCGATGACGATGGCGCAAGGCATCTTCTCACCCCGCTTTTTGTATTCCTTCCAATGGAGGTATCCCTCGGCGCCACCGATGCGCGTCGCCATGCGCACCACCATCCGGTCCGGCGCCTTCAGCCCGGCGCGGTAAGTGCCCATATTCTGCACGCCCGTATCCGGATGCTTGGTGATGCAATTGGTCGCCGTCAATGTGGGCGCGCCGTCGAAGCCGGGGGTGGAGACCGGAATGGGCAAGGCATCCAGCCCATTGCCTTCGCCTAACAGATCATCTCCCTCCACGGTTACTTCCTGGCAGGGCGCCTGATTGACGATCCTGGGGGGGACGGGATTGTTGATGGCCGTGTCCCATTTGGCGGCGATCTCTTCCACCGGTACATCCATGCCCAGCGCATAAATATCCTGATTGGCGGCCAGGGCGCCGACGGCCACGGGGATGTCATATTTGCGGTTCTTGCCGTCGGTCACATTGGTGAACAGAAATGCCTTGCGTTCGGCCTCGGCCATGCCGCCCCGGAACTGCCAGCGCACCAGCGGGTGCAATTGCCGGTCCTTATTGACCGGCTCATCGATGGTCCATAACAAATCGGCTTTATCCAGCACCGCCAGATGTTCATGCAGATCGCGGTAGCCGCGCGGCGTTTCGTCCATGGTTTGTTTTTCCTCTCTGGTGGGCCGTATCCTAAAGCCGCCAACCCAAGATGCCAATGCCATCGTGCATGGTGTAGGATGGGGCCAACATCAGGAGGAAAAAGTGAACGAACTTATTGTGATCGCCAAGCGCAACTGCCCCACCTGTACTCTGTTGGCGCCGGTTTACGCCCAATTGGCCAACGCGGCGCTGACCGTCTACAGCCAAGACGACCCTGGCTTTCCCGACGGGCTCGCTGGCGTGGTGGATGACCGCGAGTTGGAGCATTCCTATCGTCTCAATGTGGAAATCGTGCCCACCCTGATCCGCATGGAAGGCGGCAGAGAAACCGCGCGCACCTATGGCTGGGACCGGGCCGAGTGGGAGCGGGTCTCGGGGCAGGGTGGTCTCGGTCCCGATTTGCCCGAAATGAGGCCCGGCTGCGGATCGAAAACCCAGGATCCGGGCATGGCGGAACGTCTGGCCGTACGCTTCGGCAATACGGGCCTTCAAGCCAGACCCATCAGCATTCCCGCCGATGCCGACCCGGTGGAGGCCTGTTATGAACGGGGCTGGACCGACGGATTGCCCGTCACGCCGCCGACGGGCGAGCGGGTCCTGGCCATGCTGGACGGCACCAACCGTGCCCCCGGCGATATCGTCGGCGTGATCCCGCCTGACCGGGTTGAATGCACAGTGGAAAAGGCCGCCATCAATGCCGTGATGGCCGGCTGCCGGCCTGAATATATACCCGTCCTGCTGAGCGCCATCGAAGCCGCCCTTGAGCCCGAATTCGGCCTGCATGGGATCATCTGCACGACCAATGCGGTGGCGCCGGTGATCATGGTCAATGGGCCACTCGCCAGATCCATAGGAATGAATTCAAAGGGTAACGCCTTGGGGCAGGGGAACCGGGCCAACGCCGCCATCGGCCGGGCCTTTCAGTTGGTCATGCGCAATGTGGGGGGCGGCAGGCCGGGCGGGATTGACCGGGCCGTTTTCGGCAATCCGGGCAAATATTCATTTTGTTTTGCCGAGGACGAGGACGATCCCCATTGGGAAAGCTATGCCGAAGAACAGGGCTTTTCAGCGGATGCCTCCACGGTCACATTGTTTCCGGGCGACGGGGTGCAGCCGGTCATCGAACAAGATGCGCGCGAGCCGGAAGATTTAACCGTCACTTATGCCGCATGTCTGCGCACCCTTTATCATCCGGGCCAGGTGCATGACGTGTCGGCCTTTCTGGTAGTTTCGCCCGAACATGCCGAGGTCTTTCACCGGGCCGGCTGGTCCAAGCGGCAATTGAAAGACCGGCTCCATGAATTGCTTCAGGTGCCGGTCGGTGAAGTGGTGCGCGGCTTCGCCACCCAATCGCCGGACCGGGGTGAGGATTTGACCGAAGGAACCGTGCCCAAATTCAAGACCGGTTCGCTCAACCTGGTCCGCGCCGGCGGCTCGGCCGGGCTTTTCTCGGCGATCATTTCGGGCCTGGGATCGATCACCATCAATCCGGTCACCCGGGAAATTAGGTGACCAAAAGACCTTCCCCACCACTTTCTCCCCACCCAGCGGCCTAAGAAAATGTGATATTTAATAGGATTCGCTGTTTGACCCTCAAGAGACATTCTGAACAACACGCTCTTTGGGGAACGTCACCGTTACCATGGTGCCATGACCTTTCTTGCTGTTGATTTCCAGGGCTCCACCATGCAGCTCTATAAGACCCTTGGTAAGAGGTAATCCGAGGCCCGTGCTTTCATGTTCGCGGGTAAGGCCACTATCTACCTGTCCGAACGCGCTTAGGGCCGTGATGGCTTGTTTTTCATCCATGCCGATGCCGGTGTCGCTTACAGCGACGGCAAGAGAGCCATCACTATTTAACCAAGAGCTTACAGAGACCTCCCCCCCTTCCGGTGTAAATTTGACCGTGTTGCTAAGTAAGTTGAGCAAGATTTGTTTTACCCGCAATTCATCCACATAGATTTGTGGGGCTTCTGATCCGACGGACGTGTTGATGGTTACGTTCCCGCTTTCCGCACGGGGCTTGATGAGACGAAGCGTGGCCTCTACTACATCGCACAGTACCCGGCTCTTTTCATAGAACCAATCCTATCAACGCTTTTCGCGGTATA
>CAZBQG010000071.1:0-17447 GCA_964493945.1 uncultured Rhodospirillaceae bacterium | reverse complement strand
TTGAATCACATGCGGGTTAACAAAGATTCACCGTACTTTTGCAACAGGTCTAATAAAAAACTTCAAATCCCTCTCCAGAATTTTGGTTAGATTTATTGCGGGAAGATTATTCTAGAGAAAGTGAGCGGTGGATTCAAATGCGGCCTAAGACGCCTTGGCGACGGCAGCCTCCAGGTCTTCGTGGATCGAGGCGGCGGCGGCCTTGCCGGCGCCGGCTGCGAGAATGACGGTGGCCGCACCGGTGACCACGTCGCCACCCGCATAAACGCCAGGCCTTGGCGTGCGGCCGTCTTCTTCCTTGGCCACCAGACAGCCCCATTTGTCGCTTTCCAGCCCCTCGGTCGAGTTGATCAGCAAGGGGTTGGGGGCGTTGCCGATGGACAGCACCACATTATCCACGGGGATTACGAATTCCGAACCTTCCACCGCAACCGGTCTGGCGCGGCCGGATTCGTCGGGCTCGCCCAGCTCCATCTGCTGGCATTTGAGGCCGGTCACCCAGCCCTCTTCGTTGCCCAGCACCTCCATGGGATTGGTCAGCCAGTGGAACTGGATACCTTCTTCCTTGGCGTGGTGATATTCCTCGATGCGTGCGGTCATTTCGTTTTCAGAGCGGCGGTAGACAATCAGCCCCTCTTCGGCGCCCATGCGCATGGCCGAGCGGATGGTATCCATGGCCGTATTGCCGGCCCCAATGACGGCAACCCGCTTGCCCACCTTGATGGGCGTATCGGCGTTGGGGAAATCATAGGCGCGCATGAGATTGATGCGGGTGAGGAACTCGTTGGCCGAATAGACCCCCATATGGTTCTCGCCCGGGATGCCCAGGAATTTGGGCAGGCCCGCCCCGGTGCCGATGAAGACCGAGGAAAAGCCCATCTCATCGAACAGATCGTCGAACTGGATGGTCTTGCCGATGATCATATTGCACTGGATTTCCACTCCGCTGCGCTTGAGCAAATCGATCTCCCAATCCAGCACCGAATTCGGCAGGCGGAATTCGGGGATGCCGTAACGCAGCACCCCGCCCGCCGCATGCAGCCCTTCAAATATAGTCACCTTGTATCCCATGCGGGCCAGCTCGCCCGCACAGACCAGCCCGGCCGGGCCCGATCCGATCACCGCCACCTTCTGGTCGCGCCAGGGCTGGGGGACGCCTTCTTCGGGCGGCTGTTCCCGTTCCCAATCGGCAACGAAACGTTCCATATGGCCGACGCCGACGGGCAGAAAGCGCTTGGTCATATGGCACATGGCTTCGCATTGGGTTTCCTGGGGACAAACCCGCCCGCAAATCGCCGGCAGGGGATTGGCGGCGCGCAGAATACGTGCAGCACCCCGCATATCCTGGGCGGCGATGGCGTGCAGGAATTGAGGGATGGGGATGCCTACCGGACAGCCATCAACACAGGGCTCGTCCTGGCAGCGCAGGCAGCGTTCGGATTCGAAGGCGGCCCGGGCAAGGTCATAGCCCTCGTTGACTTCAAAGAAATCAGTTGCCCGGAGGCCGGCATCGCGCTCGGCCATGGGCGTCTTGGAGGATCGTTTGATGGGCATCAGCCTGCTCCTTGCTGGAGTTTGAGGTCGGCGGCCTCGCTTTCCATGTCCCGATACATCTTGTTGCGCCGGACGGCTTCGTCGAAATCCACCTTATGGGCATCAAAAAATGGCCCATCGACGCAAGCGAATTTGTTCTCTGACCCCACCGTCACACGGCAGCCGCCGCACATGCCGGTGCCGTCAATCATCAGGGGATCGAGGGACACTTCGGTGTAAATGCCGGCAGGCCGGGTGGTGTCGGCGACGGCCCGCATCATGGGCATGGGGCCAATGGCCAACACGGTGCCGGGTCTGCCCGGTCCGTCACCGTCGATCAATTCCTGCAGGCGCTGGGTGACGAAGCCCTTGAAGCCGACCGATCCGTCATCGGTGCAGAGTTCCACATTGTCGCAAACCTCTTGCAGCTCTTCGGTGAGGATCAGCAATTCCTCGTTGCGGGCGCCGACGATGGAGGTGGTCTTGTCCCCCCGGGCCGACAATTCGCGCATCAGACATAAAAGCGCCGCCGCACCGAAACCGCCGCCAACGCCCACCACATGTCCACCGGCGGGTATTTCGATAGCCTCGCCCAAGGGCCCGACCACATCCAGTATTTCATCGCCCTCTTTGAGTGCGCCCAGGGCGCGGGTGGTGACGCCTACCTCCTGGACAACGATAGTCACGATGCCGGCCTTGCGGTCATATTCGGCGATGGTCAGTGGGATGCGTTCGCCGCCTTCATAGACGCGGACGATGACGAACTGACCGGGGCGGGCCGCCTTGGCAATGAGCGGCGCATCCAGCGTGTAGATACTGGTGACCGGGGTCAAATTGCCTTTGCTGAGAATTTTTGCCATAGTTCAAAGACCTTCATTTTCATGCATGATCTTGAGGCGTTGCCAGCGGCGTTCCACTTCCGCCTCGATCGATGCCATATGCACCGCATTTTCGGGTTTGAGCAGATGGCGCGTCTTGCCCATCAGGCCCAGCCAATCGGCCACCGGCCTGCGCCGCCCGACGATGTCCGGGTCATAGGTGATGGTCGTGATCCCCTTTTCCACCTCATAGATGGGAAAGAAGCTGGAATCCACCGCCGCCTGCAAGACGTCCGCCGCCGCATCGTCCTTGGTCCGCCAGTTGAGCGGGCAGAAGGCCAGCACCTTGCCGTAAACCAAGCCTTCCCGGTTGGCATAATGCTGGGCCTTGGCGATCTTGCGCATGAAGTCTTCCGGGTAACCTTCCGACGCCGTGAACACATAGGGCAGGTGACAGCCGGCGAAAATCTGCGCCGTGTCCTTATGATGGAATATTTTGCCCGAACGCAAATCACCCACTTCGGATGTGGATGTGCGGTGCCCCATGGGCGTGGCATAAGACAATTGGGCACCCGTATTCATGTAGCCCTGATTGTCATATTCCAAGATGACCATGCGGTGGTTCCGGTGGGCCGCACCCAGCGTCGGTCCCATGCCGATGTCCATGCCGCCATCGCCGGTGAACATCATGAAGGTAATGTCCGGCGAGCCCGGTAATTCACCCCGGCGCATGCGTTCGTGATACATTTCCACGACGCCCGACAAGGTGGCCGCACCGTTCTGGAACAGATTGTGGATATAGGTAATACGATGCGATGTGCGCGGATAACCGGTGGTCACCACCATGGCGCAACCGGTCTGAAAGAGCACCACCAGATCGCCTTCCAGCACGCTATAGGCCTGGTTCAGCACCGGGAAAATGCCGCAGCCGGGGCAGGCGCCGTGGCCCGGTGCCACCCGGCAGGGAACCGCCGTCATGGCCCATAAGGGTTCCAGTTCCACATCCAGGCGGCCGGTTTCCTCGTCCTTGGTGACCTTGGCCATGCCCCTGGAAACTTCTTCCTCGGCAATCGCCGGCATGCATTCCTGGGGAGCCTGTTCGGGCTCGCCCGCATGGGTGCCGTAATAGGCAAAGGGCTCGTCAACCGATCCCTTTTTGGCGGCGGCCAGGGCCTCATCGAAGAAATTCTCCGCATCGCCGTCATAGAAATCCCGCCCGCCCAGACCATAGATACGGTTGAGCACAAGGGTGTTGTTTTCCGGATCGCGCTGCAGGGCGGCGCGCAACTCAAGGCCCAGATTGCCGCCGTCCGCACCGTATGAATCTGCCCTATCGCCCACCAGCACGGCCTTCACGCTGCGCAGTGCATCGCGGAATTCATCGCCCGGGAAGGGACGGATGATGTTGGGTGAAACGACGCCCACCTTGTGGCCGGCGTCGCGCATCTTGTCGGCCACCGCCTTGGCCGTTTCGGCCGCCGAATTGATCAAGACCAAAGCCGCTTCCGCGTCATCCATGCGGTAGGTATCCATGACCGGGTAGCTTCGCCCGGTGAGCCCGGCCAATTCTTCCAGCACTTCGGGGATCACCCGGTGGGCCGCTTCCATGGCCTGGGTCAGCTGCACCTTGTTGTTGATCAGATCCGGGTCATTCATATAAGGCCCGAAGGTAACCGGCTTTCTGGGATCCAGTGCCGTCAGCGGCGGCGCGCATTCGCCCAGGAAATCCTTGACGGCCTGCTTGTCATCGATGGTCTGCAGGCGGCGCCGTTGATGGGAGGTAAAAAACCCGTCATAGGCGACCATTACCGGCAAGCGGATATCGGCATGTTCGCCGATGCGGATGGCCGCAAAATTCATGTCATAGACGGCCTGGGGATCGCGCGCCAAAAGAATGATCCAGCCCGTGTTCAGCACATAATAAAGATCGGAATGATCGCCCCGGATATCCAGCGGCCCGGAAATGGTGCGGGTCGCCACATTGAGAACCATGGGTGCCCGCGTGCCGGCCTGCACGGGAAGCTGTTCCAGGGAAAACAAAAGCCCCTGGGATGAGGTTACGTTGAGCACCCTGCCGCCGCCCAGTGCCGCGCCATAACAAATACCCGCCGCCCCATGTTCGCCGTCGCCCGGCACCATGGTGATTTCGTGATCCCCCTCGGCCTGCATTTCGGCCAGATTTTCAGCCACCTCGGTGGATGGCGTAATGGGGAAATAGCCCATGATATGAAAGCCGATATCGCGGGCCGCCAGGGCGGCTGCTTCGTTGCCGCTCTTGAAATCCGCCTTTTGTTTGACCAGTTCACCGGTCCCGGATTTTTCGCCCCCGGATTTTTCACCCTGTGCTTTTTCCAGCACGTCCAGATTATGCGCCACGGGTTCCTCCTTTTTCTTCGAACAGATGCGGGAACAACGGAACCCGCAATTCATTGGCCAGGCCGGGTGTTTCCACCTGTTGGGTCAGCGCGCCCGTCGTGCAGCTTTCGACGCAGCGCATGCAGCCCTTGCAATAGCGGTAATCCACACCGGTCAGGCTGGCCTTGGTGGGCACCGGATCATTGCCTTCCGATGACCAGACCATGCACAAATCGGGGCAAACCATGGAACACATGCCGCAATCGATGCATTTTTCCTTATCCAGAACCGGGATAAAGCCGGACCGGGAGGTGGTCAGATCGTTCCAGGCCGTGCTGCCTGCATTGCGGATCACACCGCCGAAATCAGCCGTCTCATAGCCCAACAGCGGATTGGGCCGCATGATGGGCAGATCGCCGCTGGCCTTGCCCACACCGCTCAGCACCTCGAATTCCTCCCCACCCCGGTTGAAGGCGCGTTCATTGGTGGGGACGGCCTCCGGGCGCTTATGAATAAATTCCTCGCTCAGCGCTTCCAACAGCACGCCCCGGTCCAGGAAATCCACGGCGGCGGCCAGAGTGCCCATGAGCACGGCATTGGGGCGTGAACGTTCTTCCGTGGCGATCAGTTGGGCATCGACCCGGACGACACGCACACTGTCCGGCAGAGCCGCCAGCCCGGCCGGCGATGAGCCGGGAGGGCCGGCGAAGATCAACGTACCATCGGCCCGGATACCGGCCAGGGTTGCCGCATTGGCCAGCAGGGCTTCGTGGAAGACGACGATGACGTCAGGCTTTTCCACCGGCTCCGATGTGCGGATCGGCTCGTCAACGGGGCCCAGGCGGATGAAGGATTTGATCAGGGAGCCCTTTTTCTCCGAACCGTAGGAGGAAAAATGCGCCCCGTTGAGCCCCATCTCCAGGACCGCGGCGGTGGCGATGATCTGACCCCCCGCATGGGCGCCGAGACCGCCGATTGATTCAAAGCGGATCTCGAAAAAGCGATCCGTGCAAGGTAGGGTAACTTGTGCACTCATGACCGGCATGCCCCAAAGTTAACGTTCAAACCATCTTAAAACTAGGGTTTGGCCCGGGGCAATTGCATTGACCAAAATCAATTTGGAACGATTTTAAAGCCATTCGTTCCGCACCCCTGGATTAAACCAACCAATTCCAAATTACATAATTTACATTTTGTGAAAAAAGTCCATAACTTATTGGAAAAAAAGTGGTTACAAGATATGACAACATTCAGCCTATCATGTAAATTTGTAAATTTTGTAAAATTCCATAGGCTTGTCCGACTCGTCAAAATAGCCCGGCTGGCCATGATTTCACCTAATTATCTTGCTTGTGTCGGTCTTTTCAGGCAGGTCCAGCGGCATAAACTCTGATCCTTCATCTCTTGGGCCTCCATGTTTAACCTTGAAACCCTCGCCATCGTCAGCGTCACCTTCATTTTGGCGGGAGGCGTTAAGGGGATTATCGGGCTTGGCCTGCCTTCTGTCTCCCTGGCCCTGCTGGCCGCCACATTGGGCCTGAAAGAAGCCATGGCCGTCATGCTTTTCCCGGCCATCGCCAGCAATATCTGGCAGGGCCTGACGGGCGGCAATCTGCTGGTCATCCTGAAGCGTTTCTGGACCTTGCTGGCCGGCGCCTGTCTCGGCGTCTGGCTGGGCACCGGTATTTTGGTCGACGCCGATGCCGCTCTGCTCAAGGCATTGCTGGGCGCTCTTTTGATGCTTTATTCAGCCATCAGCCTGACCGGCTGGAAGATGCCGCCGCTGTCCGACAAGGAACGCTGGGCCTCACCCCTGATCGGCTGGGTGGGCGGTGTGCTCATGGGCATGACCGGATCCTATGCCGTTCCCGGCGCACTATATTTGCAGGCCCTGGGCATGGGGCGCGGGATGCTGGTGCAGGCCATGGGGGTGACCTTCACCACGGTGGCCATAGCCTTTGCCGTGGCCCTTGGCGGATTTGAACTTCTGTCTTTCGATCTGGCGGCGCTGTCCGCATTCGCCCTGATCCCGACGGCCGTGGGTATGCTGTTGGGCGTCACCGTCCGCCGGCGCTTGTCCGAGACGCTGTTTACCAAGGCGTTCTTCTCAGGGCTAGCGGTAATTGGTGCCTATATAATCCTCCGCTCCTTCATCTGATCCCCTTGCGGGCGGCCCGGCCGGCGGGTAATTTGCGGCAACTTACAGGGGAGGCAACCATGATCGAATTTTATACCGCCGACACGCCTAACGGCCATAAGGGGCGTATCATGCTCGAGGAAGTCGGGCTGGATTACAACCTGCACGCCGTCGATCTGGGCAAGCTGGAATTTCTGGAGCCGGAATTTCTCAAAATCAGCCCGACCCGACGCGTCCCCGTCATCCAGGACCCGGATGGCCCGGACGGCGGACCCGTGACTGTGCTCGAATCCGGCGTGATCATGACCTATCTGGCGGACAAGGTAGGCAGCTCCCTTTATCCCACCGATCCCGCCCGGCGCCGCGATGTGGATCAATGGGCGCTGCACGGACAGGCGACCTTCGGGCCATTACTAAGCCAGTCTTCATTATTTGAAAGCCGTATGAAAGAAGACGTGCCGGCGGCCAAAGCCTGGTATGGCGAGGTGGGGCGCAGGCTTTATCAGACCATCGATCTGCATCTGGCCGATAATGAATATTTCTCAGGCGATTATTCCATCGCCGATATCGCCCATTTTACTTACGCCAAGCGGGCAAAGGGACAGAATATCGATTTGCAACCCTATGCCCATGTCCGGCGCTGGCTGGATCAGGTGGGTGCGCGCCCGGCGGTACAGGCCGGTATTCAGGCTCTTTAACTGAATTAGGATCGGAGAACATTCCATGCCCGAGGCGGCAAAAAGCAATCCATCCTCGGTCCGTCTGGCGGCCGATATCGGGGGCACTTTCACGGATGTGGCTGCCTTCGATGCGAAAAGCGGCGAATTATTGTTCGGCAAATCCCTCTCCACCCCCGATGCGTTGGTGGACGGGATCAGCGACGGCGTGGACAAGGCGGACACCAGTTTCGCCGATGCGGATTTGTTCCTCCATGGCTCGACCATCGCCGTCAACACCATGCTGGAGCGCACCGGCGCCCGGACGGTCCTGGTCATCACCGAAGGGTTCAGAGACATCTACGAGATAGGGCGCATCAACCGGCCCGACAGCTATAACCTGTTTTTCCAAAAACACGACCCGCTGATCGAACGCGCGCTCCGCTTCGAAGTGACGGAACGCATGTATGCCGAGGGTCAGGTCTATCTCCCGCTGGACGAAGGGCAGCTGGCGGGACTGGCGGAAAAATTCAAGGAATTAGGCATTGAGGCGGTGGCCATTCTGTTTCTGCATTCCTATGCCAATGCGGATCACGAAGTGCGGGCCAAGGAATTTCTGGAAGCCAAATGCCCGGACATGTTCGTCTCGGCCTCTCACGAACTGTCCCAGGAATACCGGGAATTCGAGCGCTGCTCGACGGTGGTCTCCAACGCCTATATCGGGCCCAAGGTGCGCAACTATGTCTCGGAGATCGAGGCCCGCCTGGCCGGCGCCGGCTTCGGAGGGTCATTTTTAGTAGTGCAGTCCACCGGCGGTCTCTACGAAGCGGAACAGGCCAAATCCGAATGCGTCCGCATGCTGGAATCGGGCCCGGCGGCGGGCGTCATCGGCACCCAGGCCCTTTGTGCCGAAATGAATATCCTCAACGCTATTTCTTTTGATATGGGCGGCACAACGGCAAAAACGGGGGTCATCTACGAAGGCAAGCCCCTGACCACCGGCAGCGCCCTGATCGGCGGCTATGACCGCGCTTTGCCCATTCAGGTGGCCATGATGGATATCTTCGAGGTGGGCACGGGCGGCGGCTCCATCGCCCGGGTCAGCGACGAAATCTCGCTCCATGTGGGTCCGGAAAGCGCCGGCGCCCAGCCCGGCCCGGCATGTTACGGATTGGGCGGCACCGAGCCCACGGTAACCGACGCTAACTTGCTCCTGGGACGCCTGACGGCGGATCGCTTTTTAGGCGGCGAAATGACGCTGGATGTGGCGGCGGCGGAAACAGCCATGAAGGAAAAGGTGGCCGATCCCTTGAGCATGGAGGCCATCGCAGCCGCCGAAGGCATTTTGCGCATCGCCGCCATTTCCATGTCCTATGCGGTGAAGGCCGTCTCCACCGAGCGGGGCCTGGATGCGGGCGATTTCGCCATGGTCGCCTATGGCGGCGCCGGGCCGCTGCACGCCTCCGATGTGGCCCGCGAGATCGGTATGAGCACGGTGATCGTGCCCCAATCGCCCGGATATTTTTCCGCCTTCGGCATGTTGTTTGCCGATTTGCGCTACGATTATGTGCGCACCTGGCCATCGCGCCTGGATGATGCGCCCTTTGAGGATATGGAGCATATCTTCGACGAAATGGAAGATATGGGGCGCGCCGCCATCGGGCGCACATCATTAGAGACCAGCGATATCATCATCGAGCGCGCCTTCGATATGCGCTATGTGGGCCAGGAACATGCGGTGACGGTGGATTTGCCCATGGCTTATTTCACTGAGCAGGACAGAGACGCCATTAAGCAGGAATTCGATCGGGTCCATGAAATCCGCTACGGCACCTGCGCGCCGGAAGAACGCGCCGAGGTGGTCAGCCTGCGTTCCACCATCACCGGCATCATCCCCAAACCATCATTGCAAAGCGTCGGCTCGGGTTCGGCAAAGCCATCCGATGATGCCTTCCGGGGCACGCGGGACGTCTATTATCCCGGCAACAAGGCCTTCGTTGATACCCCCACCTATGCCCGCGATGCCTTGGTTGCGGGCAATAAGGTTTCGGGCCCGGCGGTGATCGAGGAACATGCCTCCACCACCATCTTAAATCCGGGCGATGAGATGGAAGTGGATAGGCATGGCAATTTAGTGATCAGCATCGAGCGGGAGAAAGCCTGACTTTTGGCTTTGAGCACATATGGACACCGACTCTGACGATCCTTGGGATTACCTGACGCCCCGTGACCTGGAGCGTTTCGGCAAGGAGATCCTCAACGTTGATGAACGAAAACGCTGGACCTCGGCCATCGCGCTGGGGGCCAGCCTGCCCTATATGTGGCGCAAGAAGGCCGGGGTCATCCGGGAACTCATTTACGATAAATTGGAGCTCCGCCCGGGTGACCGGGTGCTGATCATCGGCGAGGCCGTCGATACCTGCGGCTTCGATGAGGATGTGAAAGCGAAGATCGGGGAAAATGGCCATTTGGATGTGATCGACATCATCGAAGAGGCCCGCGATAAGACCTTCGCCAAGGAGCGCGGCGCCTCAGGCCGGGTCGGCGCCTGGCGCTGGGATTACATGGGCGAAATGCCAGATGAACATTATGACTGCGTGGCCATCTTGCAGGCGGTGCAGCATGCCGATGACTGGCGCGAGACCGGCGGCGATCTGCTCCGGGTCATGAAACCGGGGCGGCGCATCGTGCTTACGGAAATCACCCTGGGCGAGCCATTCCTGGCCAAGATCGATACGGATGTGCATTTCCAATCCATCTTCGACCGTCTGAGTGCCGCTATGGGGGTGCATCTGGGCGAACTTTCAAATTACGCGCCCGAGGAAATCCTGGCGGCCTTCGACGGGCTGGTCGAGGACCCGGAGGCGTTCCAGTGGAAGGGTATCGAGACTTTCTGGGGGCGCAAGCCCTAGCAAGCTGCTGAAAAACCTTACCAGGCAGAGACGTTGGGGTCGTCTATTTCGCGCCTGCCTCTGGATTTTTTCCTGCGGTCCCTGCCTTTGACGATCTTCCTTTTTCTGACCCGGCATTCCGAGCCACGCTTCACCCGCTGACTGGCCCTTCTTGTCACTTTCTGAGCGGCCATCCATTCGGGGTCCCGGTCATCCAGGTTATCGGTTCCCTTTGTCGCAACCAAAACAGGATCGGGAAAATTGTCGGCCGCGGCAAAACGGGAAACGATGGCTTTGAGCACCACATCCGTATCAATTTCTCCATCCGGACCGATGGCCTCCTCGGCATCGACGATGTTGAGCATGCTGGCCAGCATGGGTTCCGGTTGAAAGGTAGCGCCCAGAAAATGGCCGCCGATTTCGTTGATTACCTTCAACAGTGATCCCTTACCTTTATGCGGGTTCACATTTAACTGGAAAAAGAACACTTCATCCTGGTGGGTAGTATAGTCGCCCAGCTTGCCAATGGAGAAAGCAAACAGTTGGGCAACTTTCTTTCCCACGCTCGATTTCCTGGTCGTATCCATTGCGGAAAAAAGGGCTTGAGGTCCAGAACATAGACGTCGCCTTTTTCGATTTTGAGAGAAGTTTGCCTCTCGCTTTCGGAATTTTCTTCAGTCATGCGCATTCACGATCCAGGTTGATTCCAAATCTTTGTACGAAGAAGCAAAAATTTTCACCTTGACCCAAGTCAAGCCCAAAAAACCCATATCCTCGGATATGGCACTTAATCTGCCTGACATCCGGTTTCAAGCGTTTATGGAAGGTGGAATGGACGGCCTGTTTAAGCGGGTCCGGTCAATCGTCCAGTTTGACCGAGAGCGACGCACCACCGCCACCGCAGCAGGGGCAGCTCATGGAAGTCAAAATGCGCTGGCGGTCTTCTTCCGAGATATTGGCGTTGGCCAGCAGCTCATGGACCTGATTCTGAAAGGCCAGATGGGCATCGGTGCCGCCGGTGAAAACCCGCTCATGGGCGGGCTTATCAGCCTGGGGAAGATCATTCGTTGTGTTCGATTTGCTCATGACGATGTATATTACTGGCAAAATACCAGATGCCAAACGGCTTTATCGGTCCAAGGAGGAAAGAAGAAAAAATGTCTCTCGAAAATCTGACCATCATCGGTGAACGCATCAATCCCGGCTTCAAAAGCACCAAGGAGCTGTTCGACAATGACGACCTGGAGGCCATCCAGGCCCTGGCCGTCAAACAGCGTGACGCCGGTGCCGCCTATCTGAACGTCAATGCGGGCGTCCGGGCCAAGAACGACCCCCAATTCGTGCGCGACATCATCCATGCCATCCAGGACGTGGTGGATATTCCCCTGAGCTTTGATTTCCCCAATGTGGAAGTTCAGGTGAACTGCCTGGAGACCTATGACCAGGAGCGGGGCGGCGGCATGAAGCCGATCATCAATTCCATTTCCGAGCCCCGCCGGGACATGATGGAATTGCTCAAGGTGCGGCCCTGCCGGGTGGTGATCATGTCGTCGGAACGCCTGGAAGGTGGCAAGCCAAAACCCAATGTTACCTCCGGAGAAATGCTGACGACGGCCAAACGGCTGGCGGGCGCCATGCAGGACGATCATGGCATGGAGATCGGCGATCTGTTCATCGATGTGGCCATCGGCACAATGTCGTCTGACATGCAGGGCGCCACCCGCGCGGCCATCGAGACCACCAAACTGGTGAGCGATGAGCCCGATTTGGCGGGCATTCATATGTGGGGAGGCCTCTCCAATCTTTCGGCCCAGATGCCGGCGGCAAAGATCAACGGCGAATCCCTCAAACTGTTGCTGGAAAATATTTTTCTCACCCTGGCCATGCCCAACGGTTTCGACACCGTGTTGGGAACGCCCTGGCGCGATTATGCCTTCGTCGCCGAAGGCCATCCGGTCATGGGGGATTTCAAGGAGATCATCGCCCTTAACGGATCAGACGCACTCCGCCGCATGCGCAAGATGTATACGTCATGAACCGTTTGTTGTTTGTGAGTGATGGCTATTTCGACGGCGAGACCCATCACCCGGACGGGCCTTACAGCTTTTTCATCAAAGACGGTGAAATTGCCGCCATCAGCATAGGCGACCTTGCCGGCGATTTGGCGGCCTGGCCGGACGGCTTCAGCGGAGAGGGGGTGCGGATCGAGCGGAGCGCCTTTCTCATGCCCGGGCTGGTGGAAGCCCATTGCCATATTTTTCTGGAAGGGGGCGAGCTGGATTTTAAAGCACGCAGCGATTATCTGAAATCCGGCGAGGATGCCATGCTGGCCATGGCCAGACGCAATGCCCAGGCCAATTTCCAGGTGGGGATTACTTTATTGCGCGACGCCGGCGACAAGCATGGCATCAATCACCGTATGCGCGATGAAATGAACATGGACGGGGCCATCGGGCCGGCCATACGGTCGTCAGGCCTGGGCATCCGCAAACCGAGAAGATATGGCGGCTTCATGGCCCGGGAAGTGGATGCACCGGATGAAATCACCACCGCCATCGATGAATTGATGGAAACGGGCGATGAGCTGAAGGTCATCCTGACCGGCATCATCGATTTCGAGGCGGGCACGGTGAAGGGCGATCCCCAGTTCGATCTGAAGGAAGCCAAACTGATCCAGCAGCGGGCAGATCATCACGGGCGGCGCAGCTTCGCCCATTGTTCGGGCATTGCCGGGCTGGGGGTGGCCACCGGGGCCGGCTTCAATTCCATCGAACACGGCTTTTTCATGGAACCCCGGATTCTGGAAATCATGGCCCGGAAGCGCATCGCCTGGGTACCCACCTTCTCGCCGGTTCATTTCCAATGGGCCAGGCCCGAACTGGCCGACTGGAACGAAGAAACGGTGGGAAATTTGCGCGCCATTCTGGATACCCATCTTGAACAGGTGGGCCTGGCCCATGAAATGGGCGTCGATCTGGTGGCGGGATCGGATGCGGGATCATACGGCGTCAAACATGGCGAAGCGCTGATCGACGAGCTGTTCTTTTTCCTGGATGCGGGAATGCCCATGGAGGCGGTGCTGGCCTCGGCCATGTCCGTGCCCCGCCGTCTATGGAGCATCGAGGAAAACGGGATGGCCCAAGGCAATCAGGCGGAATTTCTGACCCTCGCCGGATCGCCCTTTGAGGATGCAAAAAATCTCCGCCGGGTGGAGGCCATATTCAAAGACAATCAATATCTATCCGGTCTCAGCCAGGCAGCGTGACATGGAACTATCGGGCTATTTTTCATCGACCGACGGCGGAGAGAATGCCTTCACCGTGGAGGCGCCCCGCATAAAATTTGGGCCCGGCGCGCTTCAAGAAATTGGCTCGGACGCAAATGCCCTGGGCATGCGCCGGGTGGCGCTTTTCACCGATCCACGGGTGGCCAAGCTGGAGCCCGTGGAGACCGCCACCCAGTCCCTGAGAAGCGCCGGGCTGGATGTGGTGATCTATGATCAGGTGGAGGCGGAGCCCACGGACCTGTCCTTCAAGGCCGGCGCCCTGTTCGCCAGCGAGGGCGGCTTTGACGGCTTCGTCTCCGTCGGCGGCGGCTCGGTGATGGATGCATCCAACCTTTATTCCAGCCATCCCACCGATGACTTCCTGGATTACGTCAACGCACCCATCGGCAAGGCCCTTCCCCTGCCCAGCCCCATCAGCCCCCATATTGCGTGCCCCACCACCTTCGGTACAGGCAGCGAATGCACCGGGCTGGCCATATTTGATTTTTTGGAAATGGAGGCCAAGACCGCCGTCGGCTATCCCCAGATACGCCCAACGCTCGGCATCGTCGATCCCAATTCCATCCGCACCCTGCCCCGGGGCGTGATCGCCGCCAACGGCTTTGATGTGTTCAGCCACGCCGTCGAATCCCTTACCACCCGTCCTTATACCAGCCGCCCGGCACCGGCCAATTCCACCCTTAGGCCCATAGCGCAAGGCGCCAATCCCTATAGCGATATCGGCTGCATGGAAGCGATCCGACTGATCGGCAAGCATCTGATATCCGCCGTCGGGGGCGAAGGCGGCATGCAGGTGATGGAGGCCATGAGCTTCGCCGGGCTTCTCGCCGGTATCGGTTTCGGCAGCGCCGGATGCCATCTGCCCCATGGCATGTCCTATGCCATATCGGGTCTGGTGCGCGATTACGTGGCCGACGGCTGGCCCGAGGATCAACCCCTGGTGCCCCACGGCATATCGGTTATCGTCAATGCGCCATCGGTATTCCGTTTCACCGGACCCAACTGCCCGGAACGCCACCTCATGGCGGCCCAGGCGCTCGGCGCCGGGACGGAAGGCGCCAATAAAGAAGCGGGTCATATCCTGGCCGGCCGGGTGATCGAGATGATGCGGGCTGCGGACATCCCCAACGGCATTTCGGCGCTTGGATATACGGAGGCCGATATCCCGGCGCTGACCGAAAAGGCCTGGCCGCAAAAGCGCGTGATCGATAACGCGCCGGTGGAAATCAGCAAGGAACAGTTGACGAATTTGTTCCGGGATTCTTTGTCTTACTGGTAGCCTCAGCCGGTCCGTTCCACATTATCCCGGATGCGGGCGCGGAGCGCTTGGTTATCGATCTGATGGACGCTGCCGGACCCGGCCAGATCGACGGCATGGGCCGCCGCCGCCCCGGTGGCGATGCAGGGCCCCATGACCCTGACACTGGAGAGCGCCGCCACATCCGCATCAATGCAGCGCCCGGCAACCGCCAGATTGTCCCCATCCGCCGCCAGGATGGAACCCAAAGGCACGGTGTGGATATGGTCCGCACCGAAGGCATCCCAGAAGAGGCTTTCCGGGCGGTCATGCAATTCGATGGCCCAGGCGGAGCGGGCGACGGCGTCGGGGAATTTCGTTGCGGTCATGACCTCGTCAAGTTTGAGTTACTGGGTGCCATGGATCCAGCGGGTCTGGCGGATGCCCGGAAAGCCGTAGGCCCGCACCCGCGCCCCGCCAAAGGCATCCGGGAATTCGGCTTTCAAAAAAGCTGAAACGCTATCGGTCATGGCCTTGCCTTCCAGCGTTTTTTCGGAAGCCGCCACCGGCTCCAGGGGCGTTTCCACATGGTTCATATTGACCAGGGCCGTGCCCCGCCCCGGGAAGACGAAGGCGAAGCCGTCGTCCCGCACCAGGCCATATTCAGCCGCCTTCTGTTCCAGGCGCTCCGACAGCTCGTCCCGGCTGGGCTGCCTGGCCTCGTCGATATTTTCAAGCACCAGCATCTGGGTACCATAGACCGACCCGTCGGCGGGCTCGTTGCAGCGAAAGCCCGCCAGCCAGGCCAGTACACTATCGCCCGTCGCATCGACGAAGCCCTCGGCCTCCAACGCCAGATCGCCATAACGGGTGACCAGATCGACGCCTGAGATACGTTTCCCTTCGACCCTCACCCCATTGATTATGGCTCCCAGGACCACGGTGATGCCAGCAGAGCGCACCGCTTCCTCGATCCAGCGCGAAAGGGCCATTTCGTCATACATAACCGTGGTCCAGGGCCCCCGCCGGTAATGGAGCGCGTCAATTTTTCCCAGATCATGCAAGATGTCATCGGCGATCCCATGGGTGAGCTGGTAGGGTTCCGGCCCGTTGGAAAAAAGCCCGCAAAATGTGCCGATAATGGAATTTACCGCTTGGCCACCCAGGGCCGGAAGCCCGTCAATGAGCACCACATCGCGCCCCAGCCGGGCCGCTTCCAAGGCCGCCGAAACGCCAGCGATCCCCGCCCCCGCGACGCAGATATCGGCCTTCAATTGACGGGTGGGCTGATCACCGTCGCGCCTGACGGTGCGGGTCGCGGTCATGGGGGTTCTTTGCTCCGGCATGGATAATTTCCTCCAGGGTTCGGTTTGGGGCATTCTAGCGGATAACATCTGGTGTAATACCAGATCCCAAAAAGTTTGACCCATTATGGAAGAAAATATTGAACCCAAGAGCCACAAAATCTTATATATAAATCAAATACTTATATGAATTAAACGCTAAAACTAAGTGGAGCCACAATGGGTCAATCTTTTTGGGATCTGGTATAAGATGGTAATAATTGAGACGCAACCAAGGAGACCGCTTCATGACGGATCAGCAAATCCTTTATGATCCCACCGCCGAACATTCCCCCATCATCCGTCCCCGCATCGAGCGGCCCGCCTCACTCGAAGGACTTACTTTTGGGCTTTTGGACATTGCCAAGGCCAGAGGCGACGTCTTTCTCGACCGGCTGGAGGAATTGCTGGGGGAGCTTGGCCACAAGGTGAACCGCTACCGCAAGGAGCGTTTCTCTATTCTGGCGCCCGACGAATTGCAGCACCAGATCACGGCTGAATGCGACATTGTCATAGAAGCCCTGGCCGATTGAGGCTCCTGCACGTCGTGCTGTATGCATGACATCAGGAACCTGGAAGGACGCGGCGTCGTAAGCGTGGGCATCGCCAGCACCGAATTCATGGTGGCAGCGGAGTCGCAGAACAAATCCCTGGGCTACGACCCGGCGGTAGTCTTCATCCCCCACCCCATCCAGGACCGCACGGATGATGAAATGCGGGCGCTGGCGGAAGGTGCGCTAGACGAGATTTTGGCGGCCTTGGGGGGGTGAGGGGGGCGTTCCGGAAGAATTACCTAGCCGTCTTAAACCAGATCAACGACTGCGCGACGCTCTACAGCAGCAGCGAATTTCTCAGGGGTCGAGAGGCTTGGTTTTTGGCGACCGCTTTCCATGCGGGCGATGGCGGCCTGTTTTGTTTTCATCTTTCGCGCCACTTGCTCTTGCGCGAGGCCGGCAGCCATGCGCGCCTCAATCAGCTTTCGGGCAAGTTCGTATTCTGGACCTAAAGCATCGTATTCCGCCTTTACCTTCGGATCGGCAAGCATCTTTTTTTTAAGAGTGCTGAATTTGGTCAAATCTTTAATCCTGCGTCTGTCCAAAGCCTCCGTCGTCCATGCCATTTATATAACAATTTTGGGGGCTGACATAGATAAGCTCGAAGTATTCACATTTTGTCCCATGCCATCAAAAC
>CAZBQG010000070.1:13993-17449 GCA_964493945.1 uncultured Rhodospirillaceae bacterium | reverse complement strand
GAAGCGTGACTTCCTGGAAATGATATCGCCGTCCTCCACCACCAGATCCGGATAAAGGGCGTGACCCTCGCTGCCCTCCGTCAGGCCATCCTTATGGGCCTTCATCTTCTGGGGCGTGACGAAATAATCATGATAGATGGGCCAGTTGCTGGGGCCGCCCATCTCACCCGCCACGGTCAGCAGGACCCAGGCCACATGCCCGCCCTGTCCGCGCAAGGCATGGGCCAGATGGTTGATGTTGGGGCAGATGCTGCGGGCCGTTTCCACCTCGGCGACGAAGAAATTCTGCATGTCGATGACCACCAGAGCCGTCTTTTCCGCCTCGAAATGATCAAAGACGTTGAGCTTGCCCCGCTTGGCCATGATCCGTTCGATGACATAATCGGGAATTTTTGTATTATGGGGCATATCTGTTCTCCCGGCGCGTTGCATGAGCCCAATCTGATATAAGACTTTAAGGGCTGGGAGGCAGAGGTCAACTTCGGCGAATTTTGGGGAGGGAAACAGGTCATGGTGGAAGATAGGAAAAGGCGGGAGATAGAGGAAGACTGCCACCGGCTGATGGTGGATTTCGCCAATGAGGTGGATCTGTTCAATTATGACGCGGTCCTGGCCATGTTTATCCCCGATTGCATCTTCATGCATGGCGAAAAAGTCTTCGAAGGGCGCGGCCAGATATTGGAATTGCTTCAGGCCAGAAGGCGTAACCGGCGGACCCGCCATGTCGTTTCCAACATGGTGGTGCGGGTGGTGGATGAGACCCATGCCACCGGAAAAAGCTATTGCCTGGTTTTCGGTTATCTGGGGGAGCTTCCGGATGACGAGCCGGCACCATTAAGCGCACCCGATTCTCTGGTCGAATTCGAGGATGATTTCACCGCCACGGATGAGGGGTGGAAAATCGCCCGCCGCCGCCTGAGATTCGTTTTCGATAAAGAAGAGCCGTAATCTATTCGACGCTGTTTTTCCTCAGAGATGGCTGTCCAGTATTTCCGGGCTGGGCTCGGGCGCGCTTTCGATGGCCGGGAAGATTTCATCGACGCAGCTGACCAGGGTAAACAGATCCCGCGCCTTGGCATGGGCGAAGCCGCCTTCTATGGCCCTTTCGACGAGGCTGGCAAATCCTGCCCAATAGCCCGCCACATCCAACACGATGATCGGCTTTTCATGCAGGCGGAGCTGTTTCCAGGTGATCACCTCGAAGGCTTCATCCATGGTACCCAGCCCCCCCGGCAGGACGACGAAGGCGTCCGAGGCCCGGAACATATGGGCCTTTCGTTCATGCATGGAGGACACTTTAACCATTTCCGTCAGCCCGTCATGGCCGACCTCCAGCTCTTCGAGAAAAGTGGGAATGACCCCCATCACCTGGCCGCCGCCGGCCAATACGGCATCGGCCACCAGCCCCATCAGACCGATGCGCCCGCCGCCGGAGACCAGCTTGATGCCGCGCCGGGCAAGCTCGGCGCCCAATTCAGAGGCCGCCTCCCCATAGGCCGGCTCCCCTCCTGGTTTTGACCCGCAAAATACGGCGATGGCACCCAAATGTTTCATTTAATCCACATGCCTTTCAGGACCCGGGGGGGCCTAATCAACCAATCGTGATCCGCATTTCCTTGCGGTGGAGTGCAAATAACGGAATAAACTAAGGCGCGGTTGTTTTTGTTTCCGCGTCACTTATATACCTGTCACCTAAAGGGAAGAGGAATATTTTTTATGAAATTTTCATTCGTACGGCTGATCGCGGCCGCCACCACCACCATTTTCCTGGTGGGCGTCCTGCCCACGCAAGGCATTGCCGCCGGCGCCAAGACGGCCCTTCAGGAAAAACGCTCGAAGACGATGAAATCCTTGGGCGGCGCCATGCGCACCATAAAAAAAGCCGGCAGCATGGCCCCGACCGTGGGCGCGGCCAAGAACATCCTCGCCGTGGCCGGCCAACTGGGCGCCATGTTCCCCAAGGGATCGGGCGGCCCGGCTACCCGCTCGAAACCTGAAATCTGGACCAATATGGCCGACTTCAAGGCCAAACTGGAAGGCATGAAAATGGCCGCCACGGCCCTCGTCGCAGCCACCGGCAGCGGCAATCTGGGCACCGTCAAACAGGCCTTCGGCGGTGTGGGACAAACCTGCCGCGGTTGTCACAAACCCTACCGCGTACCGAAAAAGCGGCACTAGAGGCTAAAGCGCGATCCTTGGGGGCGAAGCGTTGAAAACTTACCTCGCCCCCCTGGCCGGCGCTCTCTTTGTGTTTTTCTCCCTGCTTCCCGGCGTAGATGCGGCCGAGGCGGGAGCTGTCCAACGAGGCGCCTATATCTTTCACGCGGCGGGCTGCGCCGGCTGTCATACGGACCATCAAGCTAAGGGGCCCTTGCTGGGCGGTGGCGGCCCCCTGAAAACGCCTTTCGGCATCTTTTACGGTCCCAATATTACGGCCCATCCGACGGCCGGGATCGGCACCTGGAGCGATGGAGATTTCATCCGTGCCCTGCGCCAGGGGGTGGCGCCTGATGGCAGCCATTATTTCCCGGTTTTCCCCTTCACGTCTTTTGCCGCCATGACCAAAACTGACGCCCGGGACTTGAAAGCCTATATCTTCTCCCTGCCGCCGGTTGCCCGGCCCAACCGGCCCCACAAGATCAAATTCCCTTTTGGCTGGCGGCCCCTGATGGCGGTCTGGAAAGATCTGTTTCTGGATCCGCCCGCCCCGCCTGATCCGGCCAAGGGGGCGCTTTGGAACCGGGGGGCCTATCTGGCCGGTGCCTTGGGCCATTGCGGTGAATGTCATACGCCCCGCAACTTTCTGGGAGGGCTCAGCCGGGAACTTTCCATGGCCGGCAGCCGGCAAGGCCCGGACGGCAATCCGGTGCCCAATATCACGCCCCATAAAAAAGTTGGCATCGGCGGCTGGTCGAGCCAGGAAATCGTGGATTTGCTCAAATCAGGGATGCTGCCCGATGGAGATTTCGTCGGCGGTGCCATGGGTGAGGTGGTGGAGGGCACGGCCAAGCTGAATGATACCGATCTCAAGGCCCTGGCCCATTACCTGAAAAACCTGCCACCCGCGCCCAATGATCCCTTCGCCAAACGCTGATGGCAAGGTGAGGCATTTGACTTTGCAGGGTGGGGGGCGAATAGTTTATTATCGTCTATTGGATCAAGAATTTTCCGGGAAGGCGCCAAGAGGTGAACAGACCGACCCTATTGGTTATTGCCGGCGCCGTGGTGGTGATCACGGCGATCATCCTTAATTTCACGCTCCTGGACGGCGATGATCCCGCACCGTCGGGGCGCGAGGTGCCACAAGCCGTTAAACGGACGGCGCCCACCCGCTCCCCAGCCCCGGTGAGCAAGCCCGCGGCGCCTCCGGCGGGCACCACCCAGCCGCCTGCCACCCGGCCGCCAGCCGCCCAGCCGGCCGCTTCCAAACCCCAAATTGCCCAGCCACCAGCCGCC